>JANXZA010000128.1 GCA_025355745.1 Rhizobacter sp.
TGACGTAACTGGCGTCGCGGTCGCTCGGCACCGCCACGCCCAGATCGGCGCAGGCGGCCTGGATGCAGCGCGTGATCAGCGCGGTGGAGTCGTACAGGGTGCCGTCCCAATCGAAGACGATCAGGTCGAATTGGCGAGTGGTGATGATGGGGGCAATCATGGTGGCGTCAGGGTGACTTGAGGTGGGCGGCGCCAACGGTGGTCAGGTCGGCGCCAGCGCGTTCAACAGGTCGTGGCATTCTCGTGGCAGGGGCGCACGCAGCTCGATCACCTCACCCGTGGCAGGGTGCTCGAAGCGCAACTGCGCCGCGTGCAGGAACATGCGCTCGAAGCGCTGACCGCGCACCGCCTCGCCGCGCGCCAGCGCCTTGTTGAGCGTGAAGTCACCGTACTTTTCGTCGCCCGCGATGGCGTGGCCCTGGTGCGTCAGGTGAACCCGGATCTGGTGCGTGCGGCCGGTCTTGATGGTCACGTCGAGCAAGGTGAATGCGACGAAGCTCTGGGCCACTTTCACCAGCGTGATGGCGCGCTTGGCGGCGTCGTGATCGTCGGCCACCGCACGCACGCGGCGCTCGCCTTCGGAGGTGAGGAACTTGTGCAGCGCGACGTCGATGACCTTCAGCTTCAAGGGCCAGGCCCCGAGCACGAGCGCGGCGTAGGTCTTGCCGATGACCTTCGCGCCCGCGTGCGAGCGCAACTGGTCCTGCAGCGCGACCAGCGCCGAGCGCTTCTTGGCAATCAGCAACAGGCCGGAGGTTTCCTTGTCGAGCCGGTGCACGAGTTCGAGGAACTTGGCCTGCGGGCGGGCCCGGCGCAATTGCTCGATCACACCGAAGGCCACGCCGCTGCCGCCGTGCACGGCCACACCGGCGGGCTTGTCGATCGCCAGCAGATGTTCGTCTTCGAACACGACCGTGAACTCGCGCGGCGGCGCCACCGGGTGGGCGTTGCGCTCGGCCGCGTTCTGCGAGGTGCGCACCGGCGGGACGCGCACGTCGTCGCCGATCGCCAGCCGGGTGTCGGCGCCGGCGCGGCCCTTGTTGACGCGCACCTCGCCGCTGCGGATGACGCGGTACACATGCGTCTTCGGCACGCCCTTCAGCAGCTTGACGAGGAAGTTGTCGAGCCGCTGGCCTTCGGAGGCTTCATCGACCGTGACATGAAGCACGGCCGGGGACGCGCCGGGCACCGCCGCCGCGGCCTTCGGCATGGCGGCCGCCGGTGGATTGGCCCCTATAATGCGTTGCACCACGTAGTTGCCGTAAGTGTTTGATTTTTCAGAGTTTAGTCTCGAAGAATGAGAACGTCGGCGGCAGCGGGTGGTGCGGTCGGGCCTTGCGGCCTGGCCACCCGGTGATGCAACGCGCAGGCCCACTGCGGCGGGCACCGTCCCCAAGTGACGGTGCGGCCGACAGCCCGGCGCGGCAGAGCAAACAAAGAACGAACCCACCCAAAAGGTCTTCCAGACAGGAGACCCGAAGGCGCTGGCAACGGGCCCACCAAACCCGCAGCGCTCAAGACGCTTCTGTCCGCGTTCAGTGACTTCTTCCAAGCGGATGTTGACTCCAGCCCCCGACCCGTTGCGCCCCGCGCGTTTGGCTAGCTCACGGCCAAGAGCCTGTGGCATGGCCAGCGCGCCCGGATCAGCCCGGCGGCTGCCAGCCGATACCTGCGCCACGCGCGCCCTGCCCTTGCGGCAGCGCAGCCCGCGGCGCCCCGCCGACCCCACTGCCACGCACGCGCCAACGCTGTCTGCACGGCCGGTCTGCTGACCGCCGCGCAGCGCAGTCCAGGGCGACACCCTTCCGGTTCTTCGCGTTTTCTCGTGCATCGAATCGTCGCCTGTCCGGCCTTGCCGGCGGCGGCTGTGAGTGATGCGCACCGCTCTTTCCTGATGGAAGCGGCCGCGCCAAGGAGTGCACCGATGAAACGCATGCTGATCAACGCGACGCAGCCCGAAGAGCGCCGCCTGGCCATCGTCGATGGCCAGAAGCTGATGGATTTCGAGACCGAAATCGAAGGCCGTGAGCAACGCAAGGGCAACATCTACAAGGCCGTCGTGACGCGGGTCGAGCCGTCCCTCGAAGCCTGCTTCGTCGACTACGGCGAAGACCGCCACGGCTTCCTGCCTTTCAAGGAAATTGCCAAGACCTACTTCCGCGAAGGCGCCAGTGTGCGCGACGCGCGCATCCAGGACTGCATCTCGAACGGCCAGGAGCTGCTGGTTCAGGTCGAGAAGGAAGAGCGCGGCAACAAGGGCGCAGCGCTGACCACTTTCGTGAGCCTGGCCGGCCGCTACCTGGTGCTGATGCCGAACAACCCGCGGGGCGGCGGCGTATCGCGCCGCATCGAAGGCGAAGACCGCGAGGAGCTGAAGGAAAACCTCGACCAGCTCGAATACCCGAAGGGCATGAGCCTGATCGCGCGCACTGCCGGCATCGGCCGCAGCGCGCCCGAGCTGCAGTGGGACCTGAACTACATGCTCAAGCTCTGGAGCGCCATCGACGGTGCCTCCAAGGCCGGCAAGGGCGCGTTCCTGATCTACCAGGAATCGAGCCTCGTGATCCGCGCGATCCGCGACTACTTCACCGCCGATGTCGGCGAGATCCTGATCGACACCGACGACATCTTCGACCAGGCCCAGCAGTTCATGGCCCATGTGATGCCCGAGACGGCCCACAAGGTGAAGCGGTATCGGGACGACGCGCCGCTGTTCAGCCGCTTCCAGATCGAGCACCAGATCGAGACCGCGTTCTCGCGCACCGTCAACCTGCCTTCGGGCGGCGCGATCGTGATCGACCACACCGAAGCGCTGGTATCGGTCGACGTGAACTCGGCCCGCTCGACGCGCGGCTCCGACATCGAGGAAACCGCGACCCGCACCAACCTGGAAGCCGCCGACGAGATTTCGCGCCAGATGCGGCTGCGCGACCTGGGCGGCCTGATCGTCGTCGACTTCATCGACATGGAAGAGTCGAAGAACCGGCGCGAGGTCGAGACGCGGCTGCGCGATGCGCTGCGCCAGGACCGGGCGCGGGTCCAGTTCAGCTCGATCAGCAAGTTCGGCCTGCTCGAACTCAGCCGCCAGCGCCTGCGCCCGGCGCTGAGTGAAGGCAGCCACATCACCTGCCCGCGCTGCAACGGCACCGGCCACATCCGCGACACCGAATCGAGCGCGCTGCAGATCCTGCGCATGGTTCAGGAAGAGTCGATGAAGGACAACACCGCCGCCGTGCATGTGCAGGTGCCGGTCGAAGTGACCTCGTTCCTGCTCAACGAGAAGCGCACCGAGATCACCAAGATCGAACTCAAGCAGCGCGTCACCGTGCTGCTGGTGCCGAACAAGAACCTCGACACGCCTAACTACCGGCTCGAGCGGCTGCGCCACGACGACCCGCGCCTGGAGAACCTGCAGGCCAGCTACACGATGATCGACGAGGCCGAAGAGGAAGTCGGCATCACGCGGCGCGAGAAGACCAAGGCCAAGCAGGAGCCGGTCATCAAGGGCATCCTGCCCGAGACGCCGGCCCCGGTGCCGGTGCCCAAGGCGGTGGCGGTGGCGGCTGCGCCTGCGTTGGTGCCCGCGCCGATGATCGTGGTGCCTGCGGCCGCGCCGGTGGCGGCGGGTGGCGGCTTCTTCGGCTGGGTCAAGAGCCTGTTCGGTGGCGAGACGACGCAACCCGCCGTCGCCACGCCGGTGGCCGTGCCTGCTGCGGTGGCGGTCAGGCCGGCGGAAGCTCGCGAAGGCCGTGAAGGACGCGGTGATCGCGGCGGCCGTGGCGGCCGGGGCGGGCGCGATGGTGCTCGTGAAGGAGGACGCGAAAGTGGCCGCGACGGCAAGCGTGGCGAGGGCCGTGCAGATCGCGGTGAGCGCGGCGAAGTGCGCGCTGAAGTGCGCACCGAAAGCCGTGGCGAGGGCCGGGGTGAGGCGCGCAGCGAAGCCCGTGGTGAAGGTCGGGGCGAGGGCCGCGGCAGGCGCCCCGAGCGCGCCGAACGGCCAGCGGCTGACGATACGGTGCGCAGCGAAAACCTGGAGGTCGCACGCAGCGAAGAGCGCAGCCCGCGCGATGAGCGCGAAAGCCGGGACGCTCGGGATGGACGTGGCGAAGGACGCGGCGAGAGCCGCCGCGGCCCGCGCCCGGAGCGCGAACCGCGCCGCTCGAACCCGGAAGGCAGCGCGCTGCCTGCGGACGCAACGGCTGAGCCAGTCGCGGCACCTGCGGCCTTTGGCGATACCTTGCCGGGCGAGCCGGCCGAGGGCGGTGATGCGCAAGGTGAGCGTCAAGGGGCCCGGCGCCGCAACCGCCGCGGTGGTCGGGGCGGTCGAGATCGCGATGAGGTGGCAGCCGGCGCGAATGGTGCTGAAGACGCCAGTAACGCCAACGGCGATCCAGCCGCCGTTCAAGCCAGCGCCGTGGCCGATGATCGTGACGAGCGCATGGCCAGCAACGCCGCTGACGCGGCCCAAGGCCAAGATACCGAACCCGCCGCCGAACCCGCCGCGGACACCGCGCGCGGCGAGAGCGCGAGCGAGACCGGTGAGGTGCGTCGCCGTGGTCGCGGCCGCGATCGCAGCCGTCGCGAGCGCAGCCCGGAAGCCGGTATCGAGCACGGCGCACCGATGGCCGAAGGGCTGACCGAAGGCGGTGTGCTCGCCGCCGAGGCGTTCCAGGAAGCGGTCGCCCCGATGTCGGTGCCGGCCATACCAGCGGTGATCGATGTCGCGCAAGTTGCTGCGGCTTCGCCCGTTGTGACTGCCGCGCCGGACCCGGTCGAGGCCTTGATGCCGATCGCCGCAGCACCCGTCGTCAGGGTGGAAGCCGTCGCTCCGGCACCGGCCGCCGTGGTGGTGCCGGTGCACCGAGCGGAGCCGCCGGCGCCAGCGCTGGCCGCTGCACCCGCAGTGCCCACTGCCCCCGCTGCACCATTCGTGTTGCCGATGAATTCGCTGCAAGCGGTCGCCGAAGCGGCCGGTCTGCAGTGGGTGAACTCCGACGCCGACAAGATTCGCAGCGTCCAGGCCGCGATGGCGGTTGAAGCGGCGCCTGCCCACGCACCGCGCGAACGCAAGGTCGCGGCGAGCGTCGAGGAAGGCCCGCTGGTGCTGGTCGAAACGCGCAAGGACCTGTCGCAGTTCAAGCTGCCGTTCGAGACCGCGCAGGGGGCCGCTCAACCGCCGGTCTGACAACCCTTCATCGCGATGCTCGAACGCCGCCGCAGCTCACGCCCTGGCGGCGTTTTTACGTCAGGGCAGGCGTTCGAGGGATCGTTGGTAGGCCGGCGAATGCATCAACTCGTCCCAGGTGAAGGGCGCGGTCTGCGGCAGCAGGTCGAGGCGGCGGGCCTCGCTGTCGGCATCACTTTGCCAATGGCCCTGAGCTTGCGCGTCGATCAGGCCGTCCAGCAACTCATCGACCGCGCGTGAGCCGGGCGTTGACTGGTTGCACAGCAGCACCATGTCACAGCCGGCGTTCAGGGCCACGGTGGCCGCATCGGCGTAGCTGACCTCGACGCCGTCGATCAGCCGCGCACCGGCCATGCTGAGGTCGTCGCTGAAGATCGCGCCGGTGAAGCCGAGCTGCTGGCGCAGGATTTCCTTCAGCCAGCGGGCCGAGAAACCGGCCGGCTGCGCATCGACCTTCGGGTAGATCACATGCGCCGGCATCACGCTGGCCAGGCTGGTGCTGAGCCACTCGTAGGGCTTGGCATCGTCCGCCAGGATCGCCTTCAGCGTTCGCCGGTCGATCGGCACATCGACATGGCTGTCGGCCTTCACGAAACCATGGCCGGGGAAGTGCTTGGCGCAGTGGTGCATGCCGGCCAGCAGCAGGCCGTGCATCAGGCTCTTGGCCAGCAGCGCGACGACGCGCGGGTCGCGGTGGAAGGCACGGTCGCCGATCACGCTGCTGCCGCCATGGTCGAGGTCGAGCACCGGCGTGAAGCTCAGGTCGACACCGCAGGCGCGCAGCTCGGCGCCGAGCACATGGCCGGTGGCGGTGGCGGCGTCGGTGGCGTCGAGCGCGCCGGCGCCGAGGCCGCGTTTACCGTCGTTCATCCACATCTCGCCGAGCGCGCGCATTGGCGGCAGGTGCGTGAAGCCGTCGGTGCGAAAGCGCTGGACGCGGCCGCCCTCATGGTCGACGCAGATCAGCAGGTCGGGGCGCAGCTGCTTGATCGCACTGGTCAGTTCGGTGAGCTGGAGCCGGCTCTGCCAGTTGCGCGCGAACAGGATCAGCCCGCCGGTGAGCGGGTGCTTCAGGCGCCGTCGGTCGTCGGCATTGAGGGTGGTGCCGGCGATGTCGAGCACGACGGGGGCGTGCAGCTCGGGAGTCATGGGGTTTCCTTCGGTGCGATGCATTCGACCACGACGAAGCTCGCCGCGTAATCGGTCTCATCGCTGACGCTGACATGGGCTTGCAGATGGCGGGCCTCGAACCAGGCAGCCAACGCGCCGTGCAGGCGGATCTGCGGCTTGCCGCTGGGCGCTTTCACGACTTCGCAATCGCGCCAGGTCATCGGCGCGCGCATCCCCAGACCGATGGCCTTGGAGAACGCTTCCTTGGCCGAGAAGCGGGTCGCGAGGTAGCTGATGCCGCGCGCCTCGACCTTGGCGCGGCGGGCGCGAAACACGTCGATCTCGTGCGGGCCGAGTACCCGTTCGGCAAAGCGTTCACCGCGGCGTGCGAACGTGGCGGCGATGCGGCGCACGTCGCAGATGTCGGTGCCCACGCCGAAGATCATCAGAGACGCTCAGGCCGCAAGCGATGCGACATGGATGCAGCGCAGGTAGTCGCGCACCGCCTCGGTGTAGCCGAGTTCCAGCGCGTCGGCGATCAGCGCATGGCCGATCGAAACCTCTTGCACGCCGGGCACGGCGCGCAGGAAGCCGCCCAGATTCGCGCGGTTCAGATCGTGGCCGGCGTTGATGCCCAAGCCTTCGCGCAACGCCGCCTGCGCCGTCGCGGTGAAGCCGGCCAGCACGCCAGCGCCGGCGGGTGTGGCGTGGGCGCGCGCATAGCTTTCGGTGTACAGCTCGACGCGCTCGGCGCGCAGCTCGCGCACCGCCGCCATTGCCTGCGGCAGCGGGTCCATGAACAGGCTGACGCGCACGCCGAGGCTGCGGGCTTCATCGATCAGCGGGGCCAGGCGCTCGGCATCCTGCGGGAACTGCCAGCCGTGGTCGGAGGTGGACTGCGCGACGCTGTCAGGAACGAACGTCACCTGATGGATCGGCAGGCCTTTGCCCGCCAGCTCGCGCACAAAGCCCATCAGGTTGTGGAAGGGGTTGCCCTCGATGTTGTACTCGGCCTGCGGCCACTGCTGCATCAGGTCGGCCAGCTCGTAGACATCGTGCGCGCGGATGTGGCGCTCGTCGGGCCGCGGGTGGACGGTGATGCCGTGCGCGCCGGCCTGCAGCGCCAGTGTGGCCGCGCGCAGCACGCTGGGAATGCCCAGCTCGCGCGTGTTGCGAAGCAGCGCGACCTTGTTGACGTTGACCGACAAGGCGGTGGCGCCACGCTGCGGGTCGAGGCCGCTGGTGAGCAAGGGGTTCATGGTGAGAGGCTTTCAGTCTGCAGGCCCTGCAGGTCCAACATGACCTGCCGGGTTCGCAAGGTGACTGATCCGAGATGGTGTTGTATCAACCCGCGCAACAGCATTTTCAGCTCGACCAGGCTCCCCAGGCAGACGTGCTGAAGAGCAGGCAGGCTGCCGTGCTGAAGGGCGGCCTGCAGGCCGGTCAGCATGGCGCCGGTCAGCTCGGCAGCGCCGCCGCGTGCGTCGCCAACACCCGTCTCGGCCTGCAAGGTGTAGCGCGCATCGGCGCGCACCGCCTGCTGCGTCAGCGTGACGAGGCTCAGGTCGGGAAGCACACCGGTTTCGCGCAGCAGCGTCAGCTCGAAAGCGCGCAACGCGGCCTGGACCTGCGAGTCGTCGGCGTCGACCAGCGCCGGCAGTGTTTGCGCATAGGCATCGAAGAGCGCGGCGTGCGGGTCGTGGCGCGCCAGCAGCTTCATTAGCAGCTCGTTGAGGTAGAAGCCGCTGAACAGCGCCGCGCCGGTCAGCATCGCTGCACCCCCGGCCCACTCGGCACCGCGCAGGTTTTGCACCTCGCTCGACGCCTCGTCGCGCGCTGCGCGGCCGAGCGTGACGAGGATGCGCTGGAACGGCAGCAGCACCGAGCGCAATTGCGAGTACGGCCGCTTCGCCCCCTTCGCCGCCACCGCGATGCGGCCGAGGTCGCGCGTGAACAGGTCGAGTATCAGGCTCGACTCGCTCCAGTCGTAGCGATGGAGCACGAACGCCGCGTGCGGCGCGGCGCGGTGGGGGGCGCGAGCTGGACGCGCAGCCATGGCGGACCTCAGGCCAGCGCTGGGCCGCCCCAAGCGGCCTGAGCGCCCCTCGGGGGCCGGGGCCGCAGGCACCTTGGGGTCGTCATTTCTACTCGTACCCGTACGAACGCAGATGCGCTTCGTCGTCAGCCCAGCCCGAACGCACCTTGACCCACAGTTCGAGGAACACCTTGGCGTCGAGCAGCTTCTCGAGTTCCTGGCGCGCCTCGGAGCCGATGCGTTTCAGGCGTTCGCCGCCGGCACCGATGACCATGCCCTTGTGTTGCTCGCGTTCGACCACGATGCTGGCGGCGATGCGGCGCAGGTTACCTTCTTCTTCAAACTTGTCGATCACGACCGTCGAGGTGTAGGGTAGCTCGTCACCGGTCAGGCGAAAGAGCTTCTCGCGGATGATCTCGCTCGCCAGGAAGCGGTCGCTGCGGTCGGTCAGCGCGTCTTCCTCATACAGCCACGGCTGCTGCGGCAGATAGGGCTGGATGATGCCGAGCAGACGCTGTACATCGGCATCCTTCTTGGCCGTGAGCGGCACGAACTCGGCGAACGCGTGGCGCTCCTGCATGGCCTTCAGCCAGGGCGCGAGTTCGGCGCGGCGGTGCACGGCGTCGAGCTTGTTGGCGATCAGGAACACCGGCTTGGCGAACTCGCTGGCCGAACCAACCTGCGACGACACCAGCGACAGCACCTTCGCATCGTCCAGGCCGAAGCGCCCGGCCTCGACCACGAACAGCACCACATCGACGTCCGCGAGCACGCTTTGCACGGTGCGGTTCAGGGTGCGGTTCAGCGCCGCGACGTGCTGAGTCTGGAAGCCCGGCGTGTCGACGAAGACGAACTGCGCGCCGCCCGCATCCGCCGACCCAAGACTGCGGATGCCGGTGATGCGGTGGCGCGTGGTCTGCGCCTTGCTCGAGGTGATGCTGACCTTCTGGCCGACGAGGGCGTTGAGCAGGGTCGACTTGCCGACGTTTGGCCGGCCGACGATCGCGACCAGGCCGCAACGCGCAGCGTTGGGCGACACGGGCTGCGCAGCGGCGTCGACGGTGGCGTCGGGATCGAGATCGGGTGGCAAGGCGCTGGCCATCGGAGTCACGATTGCAAGGGCCCGCCGGGTTGGTCGCTGGCCCGCAACGAGTCGAGCATGCGGCGCGCGGCCTCTTGTTCGGCGACGCGGCGTGAGCGGCCCTCGCCCGACTCGGCCAGGTTCAGCGCCGGCACCAGGCACTCGACCTCGAAGGTTTGCGCATGGGCCTGGCCGCGCGTTGCGCTGATGCGGTAGGTGGGCACGGGCAGGCGGCGCGCCTGCAACCATTCCTGCAGCTCGGTCTTCGCGTCCTTGCTCCAACTCGCCACGTCGGTGGTCTGGATGACTTCGCCGAACAGGCCGTCGACGACGGTGCTGGCGGCGTCGAAGCCGCCGTCGCGGAAGGTGGCGCCGATCAGCGCTTCGAGTGCGTCGGCCAGGATCGATGCGCGCTGCGCGCCGCCGCCGCGGGCCTCGCCTTCACCCAGGCGCAGCACCTCGGGCAGGCCAAGCTGCACGGCCACGCGGTGCAGGCTGTCTTCGCGCACGAGGTGGGCGCGCACGCGCGTCAGGTCGCCTTCGTCGGAGCCCGCGAAGCGCTCGAACAGCAGGCCGGAGATCGCCAGGCTGAGCACGGCATCGCCGAGGAATTCGAGCCGCTCGTTGTGGTCGGCACCAAAGCTGCGGTGCGTCAGCGCGCAGGTCAGCAAGCTGGCATCGGCGAAGCGGTGGCCGATGCGCTGCTGCAGGGCGGCGAGGCGGGAGTCCATCGGCTGAAACATGGTGAGCGGGTCGGGTGCAACCGGCCTACTTCGAGCGGCCTTCGTACTTGATGAGCAGGTAGACCGGCTTCACCAGTTCGACCTCTTTGTCGTACGCAAAACTGATCACGACCTTGTCGTTTTCCTTGGTGACGTTCAGGTCCTTGCCACCGATGGTCTGGATCGAGTACTCGACCTCTTTCTGCTTCTCGAAGGCTTGCCGAATCGCGCCCACCGTGCCGTTGTTTTCATTCGCGATCCGGTTCACTGCCTTCTGGATCGTGAAGTACTCGTTCAAGGTCGGCAGCACGCGCATCGTGATCAAGGCCGTGAAGCCGACGATGATGGCCCAGAACATCAGGCTGAAAAGCGTGACGCCGCGCTGCGCATGGCGCCGTACTGCGCGCGTGCGACCGACGCCCGGGGTTCGAAGCTCATTCATCATTCAGGGTGCTCCCGTGGCTGGGCGGACTGCGGCGTTCAATGGAAGGCACCGATTCGCTTGAGGTTGCCGAAGTTCATCCACACGAAGAACGCCTTGCCGACGATGTTCTGGTCCGGCACGAAGCCCCAGAAGCGCGAATCCTGCGAGTTGTCGCGGTTATCGCCCATCATGAAGTAGTGGCCCGCCGGCACCTTGCAAGTCACCCCTTCGGCACTGTAGCGGCAGTTCTCGCGGAACGGAAACGTGATCCGGTCTTCGGCGCCGTAGTTGGGCTGGGCTTGCGGATTGAGCAGGATGTGGTGCTCGGTAGCGCCGAACTTTTCGGTGTACTCGGGCGAGTAGCGGCGCGAGTCTTCGTCATAGAAACCTGGCGGCGGCAAGGCTTCGGACGGGACCGCCGTGCCGTTCAGGTACAGCGTCTGGTTGCGAAACGAAACCTCGTCGCCCGGCACGCCGACGACGCGCTTGATGTAGTCGATACTGGGGTCGTTCGGGTAGCGGAAAACCATCACATCGCCGCGCTGCGGGTCGTGGTTGGCAATGATCTTCTTGTTGATGACCGGCAGGCGCACGCCGTAGTGAAACTTGTTCACCAGGATCAGGTCGCCGATCAACAGGGTCGGGATCATCGAGCCGCTCGGAATCTTGAACGGCTCGAACAGGAACGAGCGCAGCAGGAACACGACCAGGATCACGGGGAACAGGCCCGCAGTCCAGTCGAGCCACCAGGGCTGCATCAACAGCGAGTCGCGGGCCTGGGCGACGGTGTCGTCGACCTTCGTGATGCCCTGCTTGCCCAGGCGCACGCGGCGCTCGGCGTCTTGCTGTTCCAGCGTGGCTGCGGCTTGCAAGCGGCGCGGTGCGAAGTGAAAGCGTTCGGCCAGCCAGTAGGCGAAGGTCACGAGCGTGAGGATCAGCAGCAGCAACGCGAAGTTGCCCGTCCACTTGCCGAAGTACCAGCCGCCGAGAAAGATCGCAAGGGCTCCGTAGAGCAAACCGGTCAGGGAACCCATCAGTCGTCCACTTGGAGGATGGCCAGAAACGCTTCCTGCGGCACCTCGACGGAGCCGATCTGCTTCATGCGCTTCTTGCCGGCCTTTTGTTTTTCGAGGAGCTTGCGCTTGCGGGAAATATCGCCGCCGTAGCACTTGGCGATGACGTTCTTGCGCAGCGCTTTGATTGTCTCACGGGCAATTATGTTGGCCCCGATCGCGGCCTGGATCGCGACGTCGTACTGCTGGCGTGAAATCAGCTCGCGCATCTTCGCCACCACCGCACGGCTGCGGAATTGGCTCTGGCCGCGGTGCACGATGATCGACAGCGCATCGACCTTGTCGCCGTTCAGCAGAATGTCGACCTTCACGACATCGGCGGCGCGGTACTCCTTGAACTCGTAGTCCATCGACGCATAGCCGCGCGACACGCTCTTCAGCTTGTCGAAGAAGTCCAGCACGATCTCGGCCAGCGGCATCTCGTAGGTCAGCATCACCTGGCGGCCGTGGTAGGCCATGTTGAGCTGGTTGCCGCGCTTCAGGTTCGCCAGGGTCATGACCGGGCCGACGTAGTCTTGCGGCATGTACAGGCGCATCGTGACGATGGGCTCGCGGATCTCACTGATGCGCCCGAGGTCGGGCATCTTCGACGGGTTGTCGACCTGGATCACGGTCTTGTCGCCGAGTTCGACCTGATAGACCACCGACGGCGCGGTGGTGATCAGGTCCTGGTCGAACTCGCGCTCGAGCCGCTCCTGCACGATCTCCATGTGCAGCAGGCCGAGGAAGCCACAACGAAAGCCGAAGCCCAGCGCCTGGCTCACCTCGGGTTCGTAGCGCAGCGAGGAGTCGTTGAGCTTGAGCTTCTCGAGCGCGTCTCGCAGTTGGTCGTACTCGCTCGCCTCGGTCGGGTACAGGCCGGCGAAGACCTGCGGCTGGATCTCCTTGAAACCGGGCAGCGCCTGGGTTGCCGGGCCGAGGTTGTTCGGCAGCTTCTTCTCGAGCGTGATCGTGTCGCCGACCTTCGCCGCCTGCAACTCCTTGATGCCGGCGATGATGAAGCCGACCTCGCCGGCGTTCAAGCGTTCGCGCGGCACTGACTTGGGCGTGAACACGCCCAGACTGTCGGCGCCATAGACCGCGTCGCTGGCCATCAGGCGAATGCGCTCGCCGCGCTGCAGGCTGCCATCGACGATGCGCACCAGCATCACCACGCCCACATAGGTGTCGAACCAAGAGTCGACGATCATCGCGCGCAGCGGCGCATGGGGTACGCCGCGCGGCGCAGGCATGCGCGTGATCACCGCTTCGAGGATCTCGTCGATGCCCTCACCCGTCTTCGCGCTGCACGGGATCGCGTGGTCGGCGTCGATGCCGATCACATCTTCGATCTCGGCCTTCGCGTTCTCGGGGTCGGCGTTCGGCAGGTCCATCTTGTTCAGGACCGGGATCACTTCCACCCCGAGGTCGAGCGCGGTGTAGCAGTTGGCCACCGTCTGCGCTTCCACGCCCTGGCTCGCATCGACCACCAGCAACGCGCCTTCGCAGGCCGACAGCGAGCGGCTCACTTCATACGAGAAGTCGACATGGCCCGGCGTGTCGATCAGGTTCAGGTTGTAAACCTGGCCATCGCGCGCCGTGTATTCGAGCGCGACCGTCTGCGCCTTGATGGTGATGCCGCGTTCGCGCTCGATGTCCATCGAGTCGAGCACCTGCGCTTCCATCTCGCGATCACTCAAGCCGCCACAGCGTTGAATCAGACGATCGGCCAGCGTGCTTTTGCCGTGGTCGATGTGGGCAATGATCGAGAAGTTTCTGATGTGGTCCATGCTTGCTGCGATGTCTGTGGGTGGGGCCGTGCGTGTGGGGTCAGGTGGCAGTGCCAACGACACGCAAGCTCTCGATCGCGAAGCGATGTGAAGGGCCGATGGCCCGTGCTGCGGATAAAAAAAAGGCACGTCGAATCATTGACGCGCCTTCCAACAAAATGTTTGGCAACTGCTTGCTGGTGCTTCATTGTAGTCAAAACAACCGGGCTGCAAACCGCGCCAATGCTCGATTTCTAGCCGTTGCCGGCTACCAACAGGAAAGCTTATACACACCTTATGCACAAATGCTTGTGGATGGCCTGGGGACAATTTCGACCTGGCTGATTCGTTGCGAAAACAAGAATCTAATCCGTTGCGGGCGACTGAATTCTAGTGCTCCACGACCACAATCCCTGAGTTCGAAAGTTTGTTAGCACACACAAACTTTTCGCAAATCGGCTTTGTGGCGAGCTGGACAATTTTTGGTCAGCGGGTGCTTGGCGCCAGCTCCCACTTGGTGGAAAGACCCGACGCGCAAGTAGGCTGAAATTCAACGCCCCGGCCGAATGATCAGGAAATTGACGGTGTCGGCCCGGCGCACCAGCACCGTGACCGGCTTGGCCTTGTCGAGCTTCGCCACCATAGTTTCGAATTGTTTGACACTCGCCACCTCGGTGTTGTCGAGCGAGAGCAGCACGTCACCATCACGCACACCGGCGCGTGCTGCTGCACCTTCCACGCTCTCGACGCGCACTCCGCCCTTGAGCTTCAGTTCCTTGCGCTGCGCCTCGCTCAAGTCAGCGACCGCCAGGCCCAGGCTGCCCATTGACGCCTGCGGCTTGGCTGGTTCGCGATCGCCCCCACGGGCCGCTGTGCGCTCGGCCTCCAACTCCACCACCACCACGTTCAGATCACGGTACCCGCCGCGCCGAAAGACCTGCAGCGCCGCCTTCGAGCCCGGCTTCACGCCTCCGACGATGCGCGGCAGGTCGGCAGATTTTTCGACTGCCCGACCATCGACCTTGGTGATGATGTCGCCCGCCTCGACCCCGGCCTTGTCGGCCGGCCCGCCCGCCTCGACGCTGCGCACCATCGCGCCCGTCGGCTTGCCCAGGCCGATGGACTCCGCGACTTCCTTGGTGACCTGGTCGATCGTCACGCCGATGCGGCCGCGAATCACCCGGCCATTGACCCGCAAGCTGTCGGCGACACGCGAGGCCTCGTCGATCGGGATCGCGAACGAGATGCCCATGTAGCCGCCCGAGCGGCTGTAGATCTGCGAGTTGATGCCCACCACCTCGCCGCGCATGTTGATGAGCGGCCCGCCGGAGTTGCCCGGATTGATCGCCACATCGGTCTGGATGAGTTGCAAAAAGTCGCCGGTGTCGCGCGACTTGGCACTGACGATGCCGGCGGTGACCGTGCTCTCCAGGCCGAACGGCGAGCCGATCGCGATCACCCACTCACCGACCTTCAGGCGGCCCACGTCGCCAATGCGCACCACCGGCAAACCGCTCGCCTCGATCTTCACCAGCGCCACATCGGAACGCTTGTCGGCACCGATGACGCGGGCCTTGAACTCACGCTTGTCGGTGAGCGTGACCAGCACCTCTTCAGCGCCATCGATGACGTGCGCGTTGGTCAGGACATAGCCGTCGGCATTCAGGATGAATCCCGAGCCGACGCCGCGAGTCTGCGGTTCGCCGTCAGGGGTGGGCGTGCCGGGGGCGGCGCGCGGGTTCGGCCGGTTCGGGATCGGCAGGCCGAAGCGCTTGAAGAATTCGAGCATGTCTTCGTCGGCCTCACCACCCGGCCCACCCGGACCACCACCCCCGCTGCGGGCGGAGCGGGTGCGCTCGGTGGTGCGAATGCCCACCACCGCCGGGCCCACCTTCTCGACCAGTTCGGTGAAGTCCGGCAAGCCCTGGGCCCCGACGGGTGCGGCCGCCAATGCGCCGGTGACCCCGCAGCCCAGCGCCAGCATGCACAGCCACAGGCGGTGCGCGAGAGTGGGGTGGGCCGGCCGAATCTTCGTGATGAATGGTGAACGGATCTGCATGTACACGATGTGCGCCTCCCAAGGCTGGTGTAATTGTTGTGGCGCGCCCTGCGCCGAACTTATTTTTGAATGCGTTCCAGCCCTTTGGCGAACCCGCTCAGTGTCGCAGGGGGCACATCGCCGACCACGGTCACCCACCATTCTCCCTGCTGAAGCATCAGGGTCTGGGTAGCGCCGACGCTGGCTTGCATCGGGCGTGTATGACGACGCACGTTGAACGGCTCGATGAACACCGACACATAGGTCAGGCCGTCCGAATAGATGGTCTGCAGAACCTGCGGCTCGGCGCCGTCCTTGTCGAACTGCCCCGGCCCATCGAGCGGGCGCTTGACGCAGCTCACCTGGCGAAAGCCGGGTGCCGGCAGGCGCAGCACCCAGCCTTCGGCTTCGAGCCGGGTGGCGGTCAACACCGGTCGCAGCACCCGATAGCCATCGAGCCGCTTCATCGGCAGCAGCACCGTCTCGGGCTGCGGCTTGACGCCAATGGTCACTTCAGAGAACGCCGAGGTCTCGAGCACGTCGCCGCGTTCGCCAAGCACATCGGCGCGCAGCAACAGGCCTGAAGCCTGGTCGGCCCACAGGCGGTAGCCGTAGCGCAAAGCGTCTCGCGGCTTGACCAGCAGCACGTTCGCCTCGTGGCCGGCCACCCGTTCCACGCCATCGGGTCGGACGTTGTAGAAATCGACGATGCGGTCGTCGCCGGCCTGCAGCAAGGCCGGGAACGAAGCCAACAGGGTGCGCTGCTCGACCAAGGCAACGCGCGCTGCCGGCCAGACGGTGTGCACGAGGTCGTTGCGCCGATAGACGTAGCGGGCCTGCCCGTCGAGCGACTCGCTGCGTTCGTACTGGTTCGGCCCGTCGCGAAAGTGCGCGATGCGGGCACTTGAAACCGCGCCACCGCCACTGACGACGAAGGTGCCCTGGAAGTTGCGATGGCCTGCGGCTTCGTGGATGCGCATCAACCAGGCACGCACTTCCGGTGCGGCAGCGGCGGGCTCAGTGGTGGCAGCCTTGGGCTGCGCGCTGGCGCTGGAGCCGACGGCCAGAAGCACGGACATGCCTATGCACATGCACATGCACACGCTGGAACCCGCAACCGCAGCAGATCGGCGCATCAGCATGGTGGCCACGTGACAGCACGCGGTTTTCGCAGTCCCGCGCTCATGCCGTTCTCAACGGTCCGAGCTGCTGACGGTGGCGCTGCGCAGGAACGCGGATGGCACGCCGAGCGCCGAGGTCCCGGCAAACTGCTTGTGCGCTGCCAGGTAGCGATCCAGGCGCACATCTCGAAGCAGCGCACCGTTCGCCGTCGCGGCCTGCGTGTAGGTGTCAGCCGTGGCATCAGCCGCAGCACCGCCGACACGCACATCAAGCTCCCTGGTCGCGCCGGTCTCACCAGCGGCCGACGCGGCGCTCGCCAGCGGCACGCCCTGCGCCCGGCCAGGCAGCGCATCGGGCGTACGGGCCACCATCAGTGCGCCGGCCACCAGCACGAAGCCGGCCGCAACGGCAGACGGCACAAGCCATCCCGAGCGACCGCTGCGCCCGCTGGCGGCGGCCTGCATTGGCAGCGCACCTCGGCTGCCAACGGGCAACGCGCTGACGCTGGACGTCAGCGGCTGCGGCGCCAGCACCACCGGCTCATCGGCAAGGCGCAAACGCAAGGCCATCAGAAACGCCGCATCGCGCGCCGGGTCGGTGGCCAGGTCGTCCGAGCGCAGCACGTCGCCGATCAACTGGTACGCATGCCAGGAGGCCCGCGAGCTGCCGCTCTCGCGCCAGTGCGCGCAGGCCTGGGCCGTGGCGTCGCCGACCAGTTCGCCATCCACCAAGGCGGAAAGGCGCTCCAGCGCCACGGTATTCACTTCACGTTCAACAGACATGTCCAGCTCCGATCCAGGTCACCCACAAGACTCCCACCGCGCCCCACCACACCACAGATCACCAACGCTCACCATCGCGCGTGTCCAGCAGCGGCCGCAAGCGCAGCGCGATGGCTTCACGGGCCCGAAATATCCGCGACCGCACAGTGCCAATCGGGCAATTCATCAGCTCAGCGATCTCTTCGTAGCTCAAGCCTTCGATTTCGCGCAGCGTGATCGCCTGACGCAACTCGTCGGACAAGGCTTCGATGGCAAAGTTCACCGCCGCCGCGATTTGCTTGCTCGCCAGCACCGCGTCGGGTGTTTCGCCGTCGCTCAACTCGTTCTCGACCCGCGAAGTTTCATCGTCATCATCACGCGAAGCACGCGCTGATTCGGTGATCAACGGATCGCGCTTGAGCTCCATCAGCGCCTTCTTCGCGGTGTTCACCGCGATCCGGTAGAGCCAGGTGTAGAACGCACTCTCGCCGCGAAACTTCGGCATCGCACGGTAGGCTCGGATGAAGGTTTCCTGGGCGATGTCGGGCACCAGATCGACATCGCGCACCATCCGGCCAATGAGCCTTTCGATCCGGCGCTGGTACTTGACCACGAGCATCTCGAAGGCCTTCACATCGCCGAGCTTGACGCGCTCGACGAGGGGGGCGTCGGCATCCGGGCCGGTCATCGGCACGGTGTCACTCCCTGGCCGGTCATCGGCACGGTGTCACTCCATGGCCGGTCATCGGCACGGCGTCACTCCCTGGCCGGTCATCGGCACGGTGTCACCTCGGCACGGGCGTCTCGACCGCGTCCACGGGCCGCGGCGAATACACCGCACACCTCAACGCATGCCACTGTGGCTCGATGCCGCGCCGCTGCAGCGGCAGCCATGTCGACTGCATCGACTCCCGCCACGGCGACGCTGCGATCGGCCGGAATCGCAGCAACATCCAGGGCCCGAGGTCGATGGCCACCGAGATCTCGCCGGCAATCGGCTCGGTGCCGCCGGCCGACATATCGAGCAGCGCCCAGCACTGTCCGTCCCAGCTCAAGCGACGCGCCGGCACCCGCATCAGCGACAGGCCGAGCCCCCCAAACAGCGCGGCCACTAACGCCAACGCCACGCCCTTGGCCACACCCGCCAGTTCGTCCTGCCCGCTCAGCCAGCCCGCCAGCGCCAGCGTGCCGAGGGAGGTCAGCAGCACCACGGCCGCGCGCCAGATGCCGAACCGGGTCAGCGAAACTTGGAGGGCTGGCGCGGTTCGCATCGCCGCACAAAAGCGGGGCCGTCAAACCCGCTTGAAGACGAGTGTGCCGTTGGTGCCGCCGAAACCGAAGTTGTTCTTCACCGCATAGTCGATCTTCATGTCGCGCGCCGTGTTGGCGCAGTAGTCCAGGTCGCACTCCGGATCCTGATTGAAGATGTTGATGGTCGGCGGTGATACCTGGTGGTGCACCGCGAGCACCGAGAACACCGACTCGATGCCGCCCGCCCCGCCCAGCAAGTGGCCGGTCATCGACTTGGTCGAGTTAACGACCAGCTTGCCGGCATGGTCGCCGAACGCCAGCTTGATGGCGTTCGTTTCATTCAGGTCGCCAAGCGGCGTGGAGGTGCCGTGCGCGTTGAGGTACTGCACCTGCTCAGCGTTCAGGCCGGCGTTGCGCAGGGCAGCTTTCATCGAGCGCTTCGGGCCGTCGACGTTCGGTGCGGTCATGTGGAACGCATCGGCACCCATGCCGAAGCCGACGAGTTCGGCATAGATCTTCGCGCCGCGCTTTTTCGCATGCTCGTACTCTTCGAGGACCAGCACGCCGGCGCCCTCGCCGAGCACGAAGCCGTCGCGGTCCTTGTCCCAAGGACGCGAGGCAGTTTGCGGGTCGTCGTTGCGGGTCGACAAGGCGCGCGCCGCCGCAAAGCCGCCGACCCCGAGCGGCGACACCGTGGCCTCGGAGCCGCCGGCGATCATCACATCGGCGTCGCCGTACTCGATCAGCCGGCCGGCCTCGCCGATGCTGTGCAGCCCGGTAGTGCAGGCGGTGACGATCGCCAGGTTCGGGCCCTTAAAGCCGTAGGTGATCGAGACATGGCCCGAGATCATGTTGATGATCGAGGCCGGCACGAAGAACGGCGTGATGCGGCGCGGGCCACGGCTCACCAGTTCGGCGTGCGTGTCTTCAATCAACGGCAGGCCGCCGATGCCCGAACCCACCACCACGCCGATGCGCTCGGCCTGCTCTTCGCTGAGGTCGGCATTCGTCGCCAGGCCGGCGTCGCGCACGGCCTGGATCGACGCCGCCAGGCCGTAGTGGATGAAAGTGTCCATGTGGCGGGCGTCCTTGGCCGGGAAGTAATCCTCGACCTGGAAGCCCTTCACCTCGCCGGCAATTCGGCAGGCAAAGTTCGAGGCATCGAACTTGGTGATGTTGCCGATGCCAGATCGCCCGGCCAGCAGGTTGGCCCAGCCCTCGGCCACCGTGTTGCCCACGGGGCTGATCAGACCGAGGCCGGTCACCACAACGCGGCGTCGAGACATGGGCTTCAGTGCAGCTTGCGTCAAGCCTTCTGGTGCTTCATCGCGTAGTCGATCGCGAGTTGCACCGTGGTGATCTTCTCGGCTTCTTCGTCGGGGATCTCGATGCCGAATTCGTCCTCCAGCGCCATCACCAGTTCGACCGTGTCGAGCGAGTCGGCGCCCAGGTCGGCGACGAAGGCCTTGTTGTTCACCACATCGGCTTCGGGAACGCCGAGTTGTTCGGCAATGATTTTCTTGACACGCGCTTCGATATCGCTCATGACTCCTCCGGGAGTGTTTACAGAAACAGCCCGCGATTCTACGGCCTGGGCGGTGTCGAATCGAAGACACCGGGCCGCATGCCGGACGGGCTCGTCCGGCAACGGGCAGCGACGCCACCCGCGCTCAAACTCAACTCGATTCGAGTGAAATCAACCCATGTACATGCCGCCGTTGACATGCAGCTCGCTGCCCGTGATGTAGCCCGCCTGCGGCGACGCCAAAAACGCCACCGCATGGGCGATGTCGCTGGCCTGGCCGAGCCGCCCGAGCGGGATCTGCGCCATCAGCGCGGTGGTCTGCGCCTCGGTCAGGGCCTTGGTCATGTCGGTCGCGATGAAGCCCGGCGCGACGCAATTGACGGTGATGCCGCGGCCGCCCAGCTCACGCGCCAGCGACCGCGTCATGCCTGCCACGCCGGCCTTCGCGGCAGCGTAGTTCGCCTGGCCCGCGTTGCCGCTCGCACCGACCACCGAAGTGATGTTGACGATGCGCCCGTAACGCTGCTTCATCATCGGCCGGATGGCAGCGCGGCTGACACGGAACACGGCCTTCAGATTGGTGTCGAGCACCGCGTCCCAGTCGTCGTCTTTCATGCGCATCGACAGCGTGTCGCGGGTGATGCCGGCGTTGTTGACGACAACGTGCAGCGCGCCGTGTTCCTTGACGATCGCGTCGATGGCGGCGTCGATGCCGGCGCCGTCGTTGACGTTCAGGCACAGGCCCCGGCTGCCCGCGAACGCGGCCAGCGCCTCGCTGATGGCGGCTGCACCGGCCGACGTGGTCGCCGTGCCGATGACCTTCATGCCCAGCCCCGCCAGCGCCAGCGCAATGGCCCGCCCGATGCCGCGCGATGCGCCGGTGACGAGCGCAACCTGCCCGACAACTTGAACTTCCGTACCCATGTTGCTCATGCGATCAACGCCTTCACCTCGGCGAGCGACGCCAGGTCGAACACCGCGCCGCTCAGCGCCAGCGCATCGATGCGCTTGACCATGCCGGCCAGCACCCTGCCAGGCCCGCATTCGATGATGCACGCGGCGCCGCGGGCGCGCATCTCCAGCACAGTGTCGGCCCAGCGCACCGGCCCGAACGCCTGGCGGTAGAGCGCGTCGCGGATCGCATCGGCGTCGGTCTCGATCTTCACGTCGATGTTGTTCACGACCGGAATCTGCGGCGTGCCGAATACCGTGGTCGCGAGCCTTGCCTTGAGCCGATCGGCGGCCGGTTTCATCAGGCTCGAATGGAAGGGCGCCGAGACCTGCAACAGCAGCGCCCGCCTCGCGCCCTTGGCCATCAAGACTTCGCAGGCCTGGTCGACGCCCGCCTTGGTGCCTGCGATGACGGTCTGCTTCGGGTCGTTGAAGTTCGCCGCCTCCACCAGCTCGCCGGTGGCAGCCACCACTTGCGCGCAGCCGTCGCGCACCGCGCCTGCGTCGAGGCCAAGGATCGCCGCCATCGCGCCCGCACCGACCGGCACCGCGTCCTGCATCGCCTGGGCGCGAAAGCGCACCAGCGGCAGCGCGTCGGCCAGGCTCAGCACGCCAGCTGCGACGAGCGCCGTGTACTCACCCAGCGAATGACCCGCGACCAGGCTCGGTGCGCGGCCGGTCTGCGCCAGCCAGGCGCGGTAGCAGGCGATGCCCGCCGTCAGCATCACCGGCTGGGTGTTGGTGGTCAGGTCGAGCCGGGCCTTCGGGCCGCTGCGGATCAGCGCGGCCATGTCGATGTCGAGCACGTCGGAGGCTTCGCCGAGTGTCTGGCGCACAGCCGCATCGTCGCCCCAGGCGTCGAGCATGCCGATGGTTTGCGAGCCCTGGCCCGGGAACACGAATGCGAACGTCGTCATCGCCAAAAGCTGTGTCTGTGCGGGAGTCGCAATGGAGAAGGGAGCGGGCGGTGCGCGCTCAAAGGTCGAGCAGCACCGCACCCCAGGTGAAGCCGCCGCCGACGCCTTCGAGCAGCACGGTGTCGCCGCGCCGGATCTTGCCGGCGCGCACCGATTCGTCGAGCGCGAGCGGGATCGACGCGGCCGAGGTGTTGCCGTGCTGGTCGACCGTGACGATGAGCTTCTCCAGTGGCAGCTTGAGGCGCTTCGCGGTGCTTTGCAGGATCCGGATGTTGGCCTGGTGCGGGATCAGCCAGTCGACATCGGCACCGGTCAGGCCGGCTTTGTCGAGCACCGAATGGGCCACGTCGAAGAGAACGTTGACGGCGAGCTTGAACACTGCCGGGCCGTCCATCTTGAGCAGCGGGTCGCCAAGGATGTGGCCGCCCGAGACATGGCCGGGCACACACAGAATGCCCACATGGCGGCCATCGGCGTGCAGCTCGGTGGCGAGGATGCCGGGCGTCTCGCTGGCCTCCAAGACGACCGCACCGGCGCCGTCGCCGAACAGCACGCAGGTGCCTCGATCCTTGAAGTCGAGGATGCGCGAGAAGACCTCGGCGCCGATCACCAGCGCCTTGCGGGCCGCGCCGGTGCGGATCATCGCGTCGGCCAGCGTCAGCGCATAGACGAAGCCCGAGCACACCGCCTGCACGTCGAAGGCCGGGCAGCCGTGGATGCCGAGCTTCTGCTGGACGATGCACGCGGTGGACGGGAACACCATGTCGGGCGTGCTGGTCGCAAGGATGATGAGGTCGATGCTGGCCACGTCGCAGTCGGCCGCTTCGAGGGCACGCCGGGCGGCCTGCACCGCAAGGTCGCTGCACATCACGCCGTCGGCAGCGAAGTGGCGCGCCTTGATGCCGGTGCGCGCGACGATCCACTCATCCGAGGTCTCGATGCCGTCCCGCGCCAGCTGTGCTGCGAGCGCATCGTTGGTCAGCCGGTTCGGGGGCAGGAAGCTGCCAGTGCCGGTGATGCGCGAGTGGGCCGGGGCCGGGGCAGAGGCAGAGGCAGAGGATTTCATGCAGAGCGTCGAGCTTCTGGCGCGGGCGGGTCAGCCGCGACGGGCGCCACCGCATCGCCCGAGGCGAACGCTGTGGAACCTGCTGCGGGAGCAGCGGCCAGCGTTTCGAGAATCCGGTCGTGGACACGCTCGAGCAGGCCGTTTCGAGCGGCATCATAAGCCCGATTCAGCGCCTGTTCGAAGGCGAACGCATCGGATGATCCGTGGGCCTTGAACACCAGGCCGCGCAGCCCCAGCAAGCTGCCGCCGCTGTAACGGCGGTGGTCCAGGCGCGCCTTGAAGTGCTGCATGACCGGCCCGGCCGCGAGGGCCGCGAGCCGCGTCCACCAGTTCCGGCTGAACTCCTCGCGCAGGATGCCGACGAACATCGCCGCCGCGCCCTCGGCGGTTTTCAACGCAACGTTGCCGACGAAGCCGTCGCACACCACGATGTCGGTCGTGCCCTTGAAGATGTCGTTGCCTTCGACGTTGCCGTGGAAGTTCAGGTGGCCGTGGTCAGCCGCCGCGCGCAGCAACTCGCCGGCGCGCTTGATGATCTCGCTGCCCTTGATCTCTTCCTCACCAATGTTCAACAGGCCGACCGACGGGTTCTCGGTGCCGTCCACCGCCGCCACCAGCGCGCTGCCCATGACCGCGAACTGCAGCAGGTGCTCGGCCGTGCAATCGACATTCGCGCCAAGATCGAGCACGGTCGTGTAGCCGCCGCGCTGGTTCGGCATCACGGCGGCGATGGCCGGCCGGTCGATGCCTTCAAGCGTCTTCAGCACATAGCGCGACACCGCCATCAGAGCGCCGGTGTTGCCCGCAGAAACGCAGGCCTGTGCGTTTGAGGTGCCGCTGGCGTCAGGCTTGACCTGGTTCACGGCAACGCGCAGCGACGAGTCTTTTTTGCGCCGCAACGCCACTTCAAGGGGGTCGTCCATCGCGACCACCTCGGTGGCGATGACGTGGCTGCAACGCTCCCAGCCGTGCGCCGGCGCAAGTGCTTCGGCACGGCCAACGAGGATCAGCTCAGCATTCGGGTGCGCCGCCAGAAAGGCCCGGCAGGCAGGCAGAATGACGGTCGGGCCGTGGTCGCCGCCCATGCAATCGACCGCGATGCGCACGGTGCCCAGACGAGGCGGCGCCGCAACGCTCATCGGCATGGAATGCGCGTTGCGCTGAACCCTGCGCAGAACCGTTACGCGTCCGCCTTGGTCTTCAGCACCTTGCGACCGCGGTAGAAACCGGTCGGGCTGATGTGGTGGCGCAAGTGCGATTCACCGGTGGTCGGCTCGATCGCCGTGCCGGGCGTGTTCAGCGCGTAGTGCGAGCGGTGCATGCCGCGCTTCGACGGGGACTTCTTGTTCTGTTGAACGGCCATCTCGATCTCCTGGGGCCCGTTTAAGGGCCAGCGCTGGCAAGTTCAGCGCGGTGTCACTGGGGCCACGCGAATCGCCGGTTGACGGCAATGTGGAGGCAGAAAAGCCCTTGAGTTTAGCATGGCGAATCAATGCATCCCGACGGCTCCGTCGCGCAGTGCCCGCCAGGTCAGTTCAGCGGACCGGCGCGCTTCAACGCCGCAAGCGCTGCGAACGGGTGCGGCGCGTCGGCGGCGGTTTCGGCGTCGACGCGCACCGGCAGCGGCTCGGGGCACACGTCGTGCCTCGGCACCAGCGGCATCGCGAGCAGCAGCTCGTCTTCGACCAGCGCCTGCAGGTCGAGGGCGCGCGGCATCGCCAGCACGTCATCGTCGGTTTCGGCGTCGGTTTCAGCGTCGAGCCGGGCTGCGAGTTCCTCGCCCTGCACAAACAGGAAATTCCGCTCCACCTCGATCGCCACGACCACCGGCTTGAGGCAGCGCTGGCACGCCAGCGCGAGGTGGCTGGCCGCCCGTATGTGCAGCCAGGTCTGGAACGCGCCGCCGCGGGCCGCGCGGCGCTCGCCACGTGCGCTCCAGGTCACGCCATCCGCGCCGGTCGGTGCCGCCGCCAGCGATTCGACGACCCGGTGCAGGCGGCTCACCGGCCACTGGCCCGCGAGCTGAGCTGCCTCCGCAGCGAACACTTCGACGTCCAGATGGGAAGGGTTGAATTCACGCGCTGCCATGCGCTGCAGTGTACGGTCCGAGGGCGGTTGCTCTGGTGGATGCGGGTTATGGCACCGGCGATGGGAGAATGCCCGATGACCTTTCGCCGCCCGTTGATTCTGGGTTCAACCTCGCGCTACCGGTGCGAATTGCTCGAGCGCCTGCGCGTCCCGTTCGACGTGGTCGCACCTGACGTTGACGAGGCGCCGCTGCTGGGCGAAGCGCCCGCCGCCCTCGCCGTGCGGCTGGCCCTGGCGAAGGCGCGTGCCGTGTCGGCCGGGCACCCGAACGCGGTGGTGATCGGCTCGGACCAGGTCGCCGAACTCGACGGCGAACCCATCGGCAAACCCGGCAGCCACCAGCGCGCGGTGGCGCAGCTGCGGCGCATGCGTGGGCGCAGTGTCGTGTTCCACACCGCCGTGGCGGTCGTCTGCGAGGCAAGCGGCTTTGCCGGCAGCGCGCTGGTGCCGGTCACCGTGCGCTTTCGCGATCTGAGCGATGCCGAGATCGAGCACTACCTGCGAACCGAGCAACCCTACGACTGCGCCGGCAGCGCCAAGTGCGAGACGCTGGGCATCGCCCTGCTCGACGCGATCGACTCCGACGACCCGACCGCGCTGGTCGGGTTGCCGCTGATCCGCACCTGTGGGTTGCTGCGCCAGGCTGGCATCGACCCGTTGGCCGGGCCCTCGCCCGGCGCGCGATGATCGCAACCATGCCAGCGCTCGGCGCGCTGTACCTGGTGCCCAACACGCTCGACTTCGCAACGCCGGGCGAGCCGCCCGACCTGCGCGACGTGCTGCCGCTGGGCGTCATCCGCCATGCCGCGCGGCTGCGCCACTGGGTTGCCGAAAACGCCAAGACCACGCGCGCTTTCCTGAAACGGGTCGACGCTGTCGTGGCCTTGGGCCAGCCGCTGCAGGCGCTGTCGATCATCGAGCTGCCGCGGCCGCGAAAGGGCGTGGCACACCCCACATCGAAAAACGCAGACGGCCTCGACGTGCTGCACGCCTTGCTGGCCCCGGCTCTCGCTGGCCACGACATCGGCTTGATCTCGGAGGCCGGCCTGCCCGCCATCGCCGACCCCGGCGCCGCGCTGGTGCAGGCGGCGCACGCACTGGTCATCGAGGTGATCGCGCTGCCGGGCCCGAGCTCGCTGCTGCTCGCGTTGGCGGCAAGTGGGCTGAACGGCCAGAGCTTCGCGTTCGTGGGTTACCTGCCGGTCGAAGCGCAGCAGCGCATCGCGCGTCTTCGCGAACTGGAGGCGCTGTCGCGCCGGCTTGGCCAGACCCAGTTGATGATCGAAACGCCCTACCGCAACGCTGCGTTGCTCGACGCCATGCTGGCTCACTTGAACCCGGCAACCCGGTTGTCGGTGAGCAGCGGCTTGACGTTGGCAGGCGGCTTCACGCACACCGCCAGCGTTGCCGCATGGCGCGCCAACCCCCGCACACTGGCAGCCGATGTTCCGGCCGTGTTCGCGCTGCTGGCGGGTTGAGCCGGCAGCGCGTCGCGAACCACGTCAGGACGTGACCGGCTCCGGCTCGCGCTCCGCGACCTTCGCGCCGAACAACGCAGCGACGCGTTTCTTCGATTTGATGTTCGGCGACATGCCACGCGGCGCGGCCGGCGTCTTGTTTTCCCAGGCCGGCTCGGCAGCGCTCGCGCTGGCCTCATACGGCTTGTCGAAGAACGGGTCGCTCGGAGCGCGCGGCGCAGCGTACGAGGCGCTGCGCGCTGCGGGCACGAAGGCGCGCGGGGGCGCTGATGTCGCCGAGGTCGCCGCTGCCTCCGGCACGGCCGCGATCTCCTCGCCCCGGTCGTGGCGCGCGCGGTCGCGGTACTCGCGCGGCGGCGGGCCGTCGTCGAACTCCAGCGGCTCGATCTCGATCTTCTTTTTGATCAGGTGCTCGATGTCGGCCACCAGCCGCGTGTCGGACGATGCCACCAGCGTCACCGCCAGGCCGGATGCGCCGGCGCGGCCGGTGCGCCCAATGCGGTGCACATAGTCTTCGGCGTTGAACGGCACATCGAAGTTGAAGACCGCCGGCAGGTCGACGATGTCCAGGCCGCGCGCCGCAACGTCGGTGGCCACCAGCACATCGACCTCGCCGCGTTTGAACGCTTCGAGCGCCTTCAGCCGCTCGTCCTGCGACTTGTCGCCGTGCAGCGCATTGGTGCGCAGGCCGTCGCGCTCGAACGAACGCGCCAGGCGCGCACAACCGAGCTTGGAGTTGACGAACACCAGCGCCTGCGTCAACGCGCGTTCCTTGATGAGCTTCATCACCGCGCGCCGCTTGTCGTCGGTGGCCACGCTGTAGAAGCGCTGCTCCACGTTCGTCGCGGTGGCGTTTGGCCGCGCCACTTCGACCAGGACCGGGTCTTGCAAATAACTCTCGGCCAGGCGCCTGATCTCGGGCGAGAAGGTGGCCGAGAACAGCAGCGTCTGGCGCGCCTTCGGCAGGTAGCTCAGGATGCGCTGCAGATCGGGCAGGAAGCCGATGTCGAGCATCCGGTCGGCCTCGTCGAGCACCACGTACTCGACCTGGTTCAGCACGCAGTTCTTGGCTTCGATGTGGTCGAGCAAGCGGCCCGGTGTGGCCACCAGCACCTCAACGCCACCCTTCAGCTCGAGCGTCTGCGGCTTCATGTCGATGCCGCCATAGACCACCGCAACCCGCAGCTTGGTCTGCGCCGCATAGCTGCGGATGTTCGACGCGACCTGGTCGGCAAGTTCGCGCGTGGGGGCGATCACCAGGGCCCGCACCGGGTGGCGGGCCGGCGACATGCTGGCGTTTTCGTGGCGCAGCATCTTGTGCAACAGCGGCAGCGAAAAGGCTGCCGTCTTGCCGGTACCGGTCTGCGCGGCGCCCATCACGTCGCGGCCGGCAAGCACGATCGGAATGGCCTTGGCCTGGATCGGCGTCATCACCGTGTAGCCCTGGGCCGCCACTGCGCGTTGCAGGCTTTCGGCCAGGCCGACGCTGGAAAATTCGAGGCTGACTTCAGGCCGGGTTTCCGGCGTGGTTTTTACGGGGCTCTGCGCGTCACTTTGCAACGCGGCGACTTCTATCATATTTTCGGTCATCCCTCGATTATCGCCTTTCCCGGGTTTACGCGGTGTACCTGCCAACCTACCGGGCATTGCGACACGGCTTGAGCCGAATTTGCAAGGCTGTTCACGATGTGCGGCATCGCGCGGCGAGTGCGGTTGCCGACAAAGGTATGATCGCGCCCGTTCAACAGTTGAACAGACCACCTGACAATCTCACGACAGCCCGGCCCGCTGCCATTCGACCCACCCGATGCCGCCCGACAACACCGACTACGAATTGCTGCGCCAGCTCACACACGAACCGGCGGCGAGCCAGCGCAGCCTGGCCGCGCACCTGGGCGTCAGCGTCGGCAAGATCAACTACTGCCTCGGCGCGCTGGTCTCGAAAGGCCTGGTGAAGGCGAACAACTTCAGGCGCAGCGACAACAAGCTCGCATATGCCTATGTGCTCACACCCGCCGGCATCGAAGAAAAGGCAGTGCTCGCGAGGGCCTTCCTGCAGCGCAAGGTCACCGAGTTCGAACAAATTCAGCGCGAGATCGACGCCTTGCGGATCGAGACCCGCGAAGCGGTGATCGACGCGTCACCGGTCCACGGCAGTGACCTCGCTCGCACCACCACGGCCCACCAAGCCACCACCCCCATCGAGCCCACGCCGAAATGAGCAATCACCCCATCGTCGCTGTTGTCGGCCTCGGCTATGTCGGCCTTCCGCTGGTCATTGAATTCGGCAAGCAAGTGCGCACCATCGGCTTCGACATCGTCGAAGACAAGGTGAGCAAGTGCCGCGCCGGCACCGATCCTTCGCGCGAGATTCCTGATGCCGACATGCTTCTCGCCGTGCATGCCGAGTACAGCAGCGACCCCGCCGTGCTGCGCGAAGCCGACTTCATCCTCGTCGCCGTACCCACCCCGGTGGACGCGGCCCACATCCCCGATTTCGGCCCGCTCATCGGCGCCAGCCAGAGCATCGGCCCGCACCTGAAGAAGGGTGCGATCGTGGTCTACGAATCCACCGTCTACCCGGGCGCCACCGAAGAGGTCTGCATCCCGGTGCTGGAGCGCACTTCGGGCCTGCAATGGAAACGCGACTTCAACGTCGGCTACAGCCCCGAACGCATCAACCCCGGTGACCGCGAGCACATGCTGACGAACGTGATCAAGGTTGTGGCGGGCGACAACCCCGACACGCTCGAGCGCGTGGCGCAGCTCTACGAAATGGTCGTCAAGCCCGGCGTGCACCGCTGCAGCAGCATCAAGGCGGCCGAGGCTTGCAAGGTGATCGAGAACACCCAGCGCGACCTGAACATCGCGCTGATGAACGAGCTGGCGATCATCTTCGACAAGATCGGCATCGACACCACCGAAGTGCTCGAGGCGGCCGGCACGAAATGGAACTTCCTGAAGTTCAAGCCGGGGCTGGTCGGCGGGCATTGCATCGGCGTCGACCCTTACTACCTGACCCACAAGGCCGAGATGCTCGGCTACCACCCGCAGGTGATCCTGGCGGGCCGGCGCATCAACGACGGCATGGGCAAGTTCATCGCCGAGCAGACCGTCAAGCAGATGATCGCCGGTGGCAGCTTCATCAAGGGCGCACGCGTCAACGTGCTCGGCCTGACGTTCAAGGAAAACTGCGCCGACCTGCGCAACAGCAAGGTCATCGACATCATCAACGAGCTGCAAAGCTACGGCATCGACGTGGCGGTGCACGACCCCGAAGGCGATCCGACCGAAGCCCTGCACGAGTACGGCGTGCGCCTCGTCGCGTGGGACGCGCTGCCCCGGGCCGACGCGATCGTCGCGGCGGTGGCGCACACGTCTTACAAGGAATTGTCGGTCGCGGAGATCGGCCAAAAACTGCTAGCCGGCGGCAGCTTCGTCGACGTGAAAGCCGGCTTCGACGCCGCCGCGCTGACCGATGCGGGCATTCGCGTCTGGCGGTTGTAGCCCGCCGCAGCTATACGCTTATTGCTTGCGCAACCCGTCTGCCCCAGCTCTCCGTCGAAAACGAATTCCCCATGCACGTTCGCCGCACTCCGATCACCGACCGCAAGGCCAGGTTCGCCATCATCGGCTGCGGCCGCATCGCGCAGAACCACTTCGAGTCGATCGGCAAGCATGCGAGCCGCGCCGAACTCGTGGCGGTGTGCGACACCGACCCGGCCGCACTGGAACGAGCCGTCGAGAAAACCGGTGCGCAAGGGTTCGACTCGTTGACCGCATTGCTCGCCAACAGCAAGGCCGACTGCATCGTGCTCACCACCCCCAGCGGCCTGCATTCGCGCCAGGCCGCCGAGGTGGCGCGGGCCGGCCTGGACGTGATGACCGAGAAGCCGATGGCCACGCGCTGGGCCGACGGCCTGGCGATGGTGCGGGCCTGCGACGAAGCCGGTGTGCGCCTGTTCGTGGTCAAGCAGAACCGCCGCAACCCGACCCTGCAACTGCTCAAGCGCGCCGTCGAGCAGGGCCGCTTCGGCCGCATCTACATGGTCAACGTGAACGTGTTCTGGACCCGTCCGCAGGCCTACTACGACAGCGCCGCGTGGCGCGGCACCTGGGAGTTCGACGGCGGCGCTTTCATGAATCAGGCCAGCCACTATGTCGACCTGCTCGACTGGATCTGCGGCCCGGTTGAAAGCGTGATGGCCTACACCGGCACGCTGGCACGCAACATCGAGGTCGAAGACACCGGCGTGGCCGCGCTCAAGTGGCGCAGCGGCGCGATGGGCACGATCAACGTCACGATGCTCACCTACCCGAAGAATCTCGAAGGCTCGATCACCATCCTGGGCGAGAAGGGTTCGGCCTGCATCGGCGGCGTGGCCGTCAACGAGATCAAGAACTGGCAGTTCGACGCCGCCGACCCGATGGACGAACAGGTCAGCGCGGCCAGCTACCAGACCACCTCGGTCTACGGCCACGGCCACCCGATGTACTACGAGAACGTCGTCGCCACCTTGCGCGGCGAAGCCCAGCCCGAGACCGACGGCCGCGAAGGGCTCAAGTCATTGGAGCTGCTGATCGCGCTGTACATGTCGGCGCGCGACGGCAAGCGCATCAGCCTGCCGCTGGCGTACTGAACCGCACCGCTCCATGGTGACCATCGTTCACGCTTCAGCCATCGTCGATGACGGCGCCGTGCTCGGCGAAGACTGCCGCGTCTGGCACTTCGTGCACATCAGCGCTGGCGCACGCATCGGCGCGCGTTGTTCGTTCGGCCAAGGCGTGTACGTGGGCAACGACGTGTGCATCGGCGCCAACGTCAAGGTGCAGAACAACGTCTCGGTGTATGACGCGGTGACGATCGAGGACGACGTGTTCTGCGGCCCGAGCATGGTCTTCACCAATGTCTACAACCCGCGCTCGGCCGTGACCCGGAAGGACGAATACCGCCGCACGCTGGTGAAGCGCGGCGCCACGCTGGGCGCGAACTGCACGATCGTCTGCGGCACGACCATCGGCCGACATGCCTTCGTCGGCGCCGGCGCGGTGGTGAACCGCGATGTGCCCGACTTCGCCTTGATGGTCGGCGTGCCGGCGCGCCAGATCGGCTGGATGAGCCGCTTTGGCGAGCGCCTGAACCTGCCGCTGACGGGTGACGGCGAAGCCAGCTGCCCGGGCAGCGCCGACCGCTATGTTCTGAGTGCTGGCAGCGTGTCGCTCGTCGACGCCTGACCGCCCCCTTCCCCTTCCGCAGGAACCCTCCCATGAACGCCCCCGAAGCGCGCAAGCCGCTCGATTTCATCGACCTCAAAACGCAGTACACGGCCCTGCGCGAGTCGATCAACGCGCGCATCCAGCGCGTGCTCGACCATGGCCAGTACATCATGGGCCCCGAGGTCAAGGAGCTCGAAGGCAAGCTCGCCGCCTTCACCGGAGCCAAGCACTGCATCACGGTGGCCAGCGGCACCGAGGCCTTGCTGATCTCGCTGATGGCGCTCGGCCTGAAGGCCGACGACGAGGTCGTCACCACGCCGTTCACCTTCGCCGCCACCGCCGAAATGATCGTGCTCGCCGGTGGCAAGCCGGTGTTCGTCGACATCGAGCCCGACACCTGCAACATCGACGCGAACAAGATCGAAGCCGCCATCACGCCGCGCACCCGCGCCATCATGCCGGTCGGCCTGTACGGCCAGGTGGCAGACATGGACGAGATCAACGCCATCGCCGCGCGCCGTGGCGGCATCCCCGTGATCGAAGACGCGGCGCAGAGCTTCGGCGCCACCTACAAGGGCCGCAAGAGCTGCAACCTGAGCACCTTCGGCTGCACCAGCTTCTTCCCGAGCAAACCACTCGGCTGCTACGGCGATGGCGGCGCCATCTTCACGAACGACGACGCACTGGCCCAGGCCTGCCGCGAGATCCGCGTGCATGGCCAGAGCCAGCGCTACCACCACACCCGCATCGGCGTGGGCGGGCGCATGGACACGCTGCAGTGCGCGGTGGTGCTGGCCAAGCTCGAGCGCTTCGAGTGGGAGCTGGCGCAGCGACGCGCGCTGGGGGCCCGCTATGCATCTCTGCTGGCCGACATACCAGGTCTGCGCTTGCTGGCGGTGCGGCCAGATCGAGATTGCGTGTGGGCGCAGTACACGGTGTTCGTCGCGCAGCGCGGCCCCGTTCAGGCGGCGCTCAAGGACCTCGGCATCCCGACCGCTATTCACTACCCGAAGCCGCTGCACCTTCAGCCGGCGTATGCGCACCTGTGCTGCCCAGAGTGCTGCCCGGACAGCGTGCAGGCGGGGGAGGTGGTGATGAGCTTGCCGATGAGTGCGGACCTCACGTCGGATCAGATGGATCGAGTGGTACAGACCGTGCGACGGGTGCTGGCCTCGGTCGCCTAGTGCTCAGGAACCTTTTGAAGGGGGCTGGTGTCGTCGCGTTAGGGACGGCCATCGGCCAAGGGGTGGTGTTGCTCGCCACGCCGTACTTCGCCCGCATCTACACGCCCGCCCAGTTCGGTCAGCTTGCGCTACTTGCCTCGATCAGCAACATCGCTGCGGCAGTTGGCTGCCTGCGGTATGACCTCGCGATCCCCGGCTCCGATCAGCGCGATGCGCGACCGCTTGTCGTCCTGTGTACGCTGGCCTCGGCAGGAATCGCGTTGGCTACTGCCTTCGGCCTGACTGCATTGACCGGTTTTGTCCAGCTCCGTGTGCCTGCGCCGTTCGATTCACCGCTCATGATCGGTGCATGCATCCTTCTCGTCGGCTTGCAGCAGGCAGCGCTTGGGCATGCAATTCGAAGACGAGCCTACAAGAGCGTTGCCGGTGTGCGCCTACTGCAGGGGGTTTCGTTCACAGCGATGGCCGCCCTGCCGATGCTCGGATTGGTTTGGTCGCATGTGCTGTCGTTCGTCGCTGCACTGCCCGTTTTGCGTCAGTCCCTTCGTCGCAACTCAGGGGAGGAACAGCGCCTCGGCGTTGTCGCGCTCAGCCACCGCGAGTTTCCACTCCAAAGCCTTCCCGGTGCCGTCCTGGACGTGGTCGGCTTTAGCGTTTGCGTGTGGGTGCTGACGGGCGCTTACGGCAATACTGAAGCGGGTCACTTTTCTCAGGTGCAGCGCATCGTCGGCGCGCCGTTGATGCTCGTCGGGATCAGCATCGGCCAGGTACTGCTGCGGCACAGCGCCGATCTTGTGGATGACCGGCCGGCACTGCGCAGCTTGCTGCTGCGAATTCTCAAGTCGCTGGGGTTGATTGCGGCGATGACGCTCGCAAGCGTCAGCCTGGCGGGAGAGCCGGTCCTGCACTCGCTTCTTGGAGCGCAGTGGAGAGTCGACACGGAGTTCCTGGTCCTGGTCGCGATCGCCGTTCTTGTTCGCGCCTGCGTCTCGCCGTTGAGCGCCGTGCTGGTCACGCTGCGTCGCTTCGATCTCGGGCTGGCATGGCAGTTCGCCTATTTCGTGTCCGCCCTGGCATTGATGCCTTTGATCGCATCGTCGGTCGGCAGTACGGGTTTCCTGCGCTTTTACGCGTTACACGAGTGCCTGTTCTATTTCGCCTACCTTGCCATCATCAACTTCGCGATCAAGAACTAATCATGTGTGGAATCTTCGGCATCGTCGAACCCAAGGGCCTGTCACCGTCAACGCTCGCGCGGATGGGAGACCTCCTCAAACACCGCGGACCTGACGGCGATGGATTCGTCCTGTTTCGCGAAGGTGCGCTGCAGGGCACACCATTCGGCGGGCGCGACACCCCCGCCGAGGCCTTCCATGTCGACACACTGAGCACCCCGCAGGGCCAGATCGCTGACGCCGATCCCAGTGGGTGGTCGGTTGGCCTGGGGCACAGACGCCTGGCGATCGTCGACTTGTCTGCGATGGGACACCAGCCGATGGCTTCTCCGCGCGGGGATCACTGGATCGTGTTCAACGGCGAGATATACAACCACCTGGAGTTGCGAGTCGAACTGGAGGCGCTGGGTCACCGCTTTGTGTCGCATTCGGACACCGAGGTGATTCTGGCCGCTTATCAACAGTGGGGCGTCGAATGCCTGCATCGGTTCAACGGGATGTGGGCATTGGCAATCTACGACCGAACTCGCGACCAGATCTTCTTGGCACGCGATCGTTTTGGGGTCAAGCCGCTTCATTTCTGGCGCGACCACCAGACCTTCCTTTTCGCCTCCGAGATCAAGGCGTTCCTGGCCCATCCCCGGTTCACTGCAACGCCCAACGTCGAACACCTGCGCCACTATCTGATAGACGGCCCAGTGGAATGGACCGAGTCGACCGCCTTCGCCGGTGTGTTCCGCCTGCAAGCGGCCAGCTTCATCGTTGCTTCGCCGTTAGACCTGGTGAGCGGCCGGTTCGAGCAGGTCTGCTGGTGGCGGCTCGCGCCCGACGACACGCCGGCAACCTTCAACGAGGCGCAAGCGCGAGCCTATGCAGAGCAGTACCAGGCATTGTTGCGCAGCGCCGTGGAACTCAGACTGCGCGCCGACGTGACGGTCGGATCTGCCCTTTCAGGTGGCCTGGACAGCACGTCGGTGGTCTACCTTGTGGCACAACTCATCGAGGAGCGCGGCATTACCCAACAGCAGGAGACCTTCACCTCGGTCTATCGCTCGCCGGGCACGGAGCACTGCGACGAAAGCAAGTATGTCGACGAGGTGAGCTTGCGTCTGCGCGTCCATCAAAATTCGATCGAACCCCGGGCGGCTGACATTCCCGCCGAACATGCTCGAATGATCTGGCACCTGGACACGCCGCCGGAGTCAACGCTGATGTCCTCTTGGCACACTTTCAAGCTCGTTAACTCGAAAGCAATCAAGGTTACGCTTGATGGCCAAGGGGCCGATGAGCAATTGGCTGGCTACGTGTCCTACCTGCCGATTGCGCTGGCGTCACAAGGTTTGGGTGCGATGCGCGAGTTGCCCGGGCTGCTCAAGGTGCATTCGCCCCGCATCGCGATCGGGGCTGTCGGGTTGGCACTCGCCGGTGGCGTGATCCGCTGCTCAGGCCTTGCTCGACGCGTTAGGGGACGTCGCGCCCACGTGCTCAGTCAACTGGGCGGCGGTTTGAATGCAGCCCTCGTCACGGACTCTTTCAGAGGCCTGAGCAACTTGATTCACTACGCCGACCGGACTTCCATGGCGTTCAGTGTCGAATCGCGAATGCCATTCCTGGACTACCGACTCGCCGAGTTCCTGGCAAGGCTGCCTTCCGCCTACAAGATTCACGATGGTTGGACCAAGTACCTTGCCAGACTGGCCTTTGCGGACAAGCTGCCCGACTCGGTGGTGTGGCGCAAGGACAAGATGGGTTGGCCGATACCTGAGCAAACCTGGGAATCGGGCGAACTCAAGGGATGGTTTGCGCGGCACAGGAGCGCGTGTCAAAGGATGGCGACAATGGGTCTCGAACGTGAGTTCGTCGATGCGATGAACGACAAGTCCATTACCCGCCGGGTTCGTGCACTGAATCTCGATGCGTGGCACAGGACTTTTATCGACGGTGAATGGAAGGCGGCTCAGGCCAGTGAACTCTCATGAAATCCAAGGCCCAAGTCGCAGAACCATCCAGTGCGAATCGGTGGTCCGCGTGGGCTGCGCAGACAAGCACTGGCGTCCGCGCGTGGAAGCGCAGAATCGCCAGGCTGTACGAGGGCGTTCGGTCGATCCGAAATCCGCGCCGGCGGGCAACCTCGCTCGGCCAACCGACACCTATGAACCTTCCTGCTTCCCCGCAGCCCCGACGCCTGGACGAAATCTGGTTTCTCACCTCTGAACTCGAGGGGGAGCGCGCGAGCAGTTTTCGACAGAGCCGATGGTGTCGAATCTTCATGGAAGCCGGTGCCTGCATCGGAATCTTCAACGTTCAGGGTGCTTTCGCCCTCAGCGAGACCCACTGCCGCAACGACCAGGAGTTTTCGGAGTTCCGGCGTGCAAGCCTCGCCAAGTCTCGCCCCGTCGCATCTGTACGCGAAGGCACGCTCGTGGGCCTGCTTCGCTGGTTAAAGCACCACCTGCTGGTCGACCTGTACTTGCCGAATGTGGTCCGCCTCGTGTGGCGCTGCCATCGCAAGCTTCAGCATCGAACATGCTCCGTCGCGGTGATGGCGTCCTCGCCGCCCTTCTCGATGGCGCTGGCCGGTGCACTTCTCAAGCGCCTGCACCCGGACACGGTCGTCTTGTCGGTAGACATGCGCGACGCCTGGGCACTGCACGATGCGCTGGGCGGATGGCGTCCGCTGAAACGCTCGATCGAGCGATGGGTGCTGCGGCGTGCGGACTACGTGACGACTGTTTCGTTCGGGCTGGCAAGGGAGTTCGAGGCCGCGTACGACATTCGCGTCGGCGTGATGTACAACGTGGCAACACACTATCTTGACGTACCGCCGACCCCGACCGTCGATCTCGCCACGTTGAACCCTGACGTTGATGCCACGCGATTGAAGATCGCCTATACGGGCAGCGCGCCGGCTGGTTTCTACGACTCGGTTGCGCTGGTCAGCGCGGTAAAGCTTCTCCGTGAACACCACCCCGACCTCGCGGATCGTGTCCAAATGATTTTTGTCGGCGCCTGCGACGAGATTCGGCGTGAAGCTGAGGTGCAGCAGACTGCCCCGAAAGACCTTGTCTTCGTGCCGATGGTGCCGCATGCGCTGGCCCGATCAATTCAAGTTTCGGCAGACGCCTTGCTGTTCCTTGCTTATTACGGCGAGGGAAACAAGGGGGTGGTGTCGACCAAACTTTTCGAATATCTGTGCCTCGGGCAACCCGTTCTGCCGATTTCGCTGCACGCGGACTCGGACGTCGATCGTCTTCTAATGCGCTATTGCGGGGCCTCGATCAACGCGCACAGCCCACAGGAGATCATGTTGATGATCGCCCGGACTGTTCGCGAAGGCCCGGCGACGCTGCCGCGCCTCGACGATTCATCGCGAGTCAAGGAGCTGGTGGACGATTACCGAAGACAGGCACGAGATGTCCTCGGCTGAGCCCGTCTCCAACCTGTTGTCGCGCCTTACGAGTTCGCGGCGGGCGGCCGTCTATTTCGTATTCGTACTGCTGTTGACGTACACGGTGCTGCCGCTTTTGATTGCCGCGTTCTACGACTCCGTCGATCACTTCATCGAACTGGCCGGGGTGTCTGCCGTCGCCGCCCTGTTTGTCTATCTTGGTTCGCAAGTCGCGATTGCCGATCGAATTCTGACGGGCAAGGCACCTCGGGTGGAAGTCGATCCACGAAGCTTCATTGCCCTGGTCTGGCTGGCGTTTGTCGCCTTCGTGTTCGTTGCTTGGTTCACTGCCGAGAAGGTTCCGCTTCTGGCATCGCTGGGAGGGGCGGACGCGGACACGATTGCCTACTTGCGTGAGCGCTTCCTGAAGGATCGCGAAGGCTGGCAAAGCTCTTTCGTCTACATCAATGCCGTGCTAGCCGGTGCCTTGATCCCCTATTCCATTGCCCTGCTGTTCCTTCGCGGAATGAAGCACCGATGGCTTGCGTTCGGATTCTTCCTGATCTACTGCATCAGCTTCGTGGAGAAGGCTTTCTTTCTGAAAGCGGCGTTGCCTTTGCTCTACCTGGTTGCGCAGCGACGGATTCAGATACCGCTGAGCCCGGCGAAGTTCGCGCTCGCGATGCTGGGGATGCTCATCACCATCACCCTGTTTTCGGGAGCGGGTAGCGCCGACGATGCGAGCGGCGAGGCGTTCTTCTCTGCCGCTTATGTGCCACAGGGACCACTCGGGCACCTGGTTTGGCGCTCCGTGGCGATTCCGTTGGTCACAGCAGCAGACGCTATCCGGGTCCTGAATGAAGAGTTCGCAGGCCGCGTGCTCTGGGGCGCCACCAGCAGTTTCCTCGCGCTGGTTCTTGGCCAGGAGCGGATCGAGTTTGAACGGCTCGTTTTTGCCGCGCAATGGGGACAAAACGAAACCGGCACCGGGTCGTCCAACTCGGTGTACATCACTGAAGCTTTCGTCAACTTCGGCTGGCTGGGCGTCGTGTTCTTTTCGCTGTTCGTCGGCTGGGTTCTGCGCATGTTCGCGAAGTCGCGCGACGAGGCCTTTCGTTCGCTCTGGATGCTGTTCTTCCTCGGAATCTACACGGCTGGCGTCGTCGGTCTGCTCCTGAGCAACGGCTTCGCCCTCCTCTTCGCGCTGAATCTGTTCGTTCGCTTCAAGCCGAACCAGCGCCGGCGCAGTCGGCCTCGATCACCGATGGATGCTGAGTTCCGGCCAGCCTGACCGCAAGGCGGTTCAAGTTTCAAGCGCTTTGCATCCCCCTCTCTCCCGTGCCCTCACACCATCCCTCACGCTTCACGAAAAATGGATTCAATACTCTTGACCGGCGGCGCCGGTTTCATCGGCTCCCATCTCACCAAAGAACTGCTGATTCGCGGCTACCGGGTTCGCGTCCTGGACCCGCTGATTCGACAAGTTCATGGCGCACTGCCTAGAGGACTCAAGTGGCTGGACGCGGAAGGGGTCGAGTTCATGCGCGATTCCGTTACCGACCGTGCTGCGGTCGCGCGCGCGGTTGACGGCATCGACCACATCGTTCACCTCGCGGCCGAAACCGGTACGGGCCAGTCCATGTACGAGGTGGCGCGCTACAACGAAGTGAACTCGCAAGGCACGGCCATTTTGCTCGACGTGTTGGCCAACACCGCTGCGCGCTCTGTGCGCGGAATCGTGTTGGCCTCAAGCCGCTCGGTCTATGGAGAAGGGGCCTACGTGTGCGCGCACTGCGGCCCGTCTGTGCGCACCTACCCCCGCGCGCGCAGCCCGCAACAGCTGGCTGCCCACCGATGGGAACCGCTGTGTGAACGCTGTGGCAACGGCTTGTTGGCCACGGCCACCCGGGAGACCGATGCGGTCAGGCCAGCATCGATCTACGCGGCGACGAAATTTGCTCAGGAGGAGCTCGTCCGGGTCGCCTGCGAATCGCTGAGCATCGGCTACACAATCCTGCGCCTGCAAAACGTCTATGGCCAGGGCCAGTCGCTGAACAATCCGTACACCGGAATTCTCTCGATCTTCTCCACTCGGGTGCGCCGCGGCCTCGACCTGCCGATCTTCGAGGATGGGCAGGAGTCCCGCGACTTCGTGCATGTGCAGGACGTGGTGCGTGCGATGGCAAGTTGCCTGCGTGCAGAGCAGGCGCCGAACGCGATCATCAATGTCGGCAGCGGCATCGGCACCAGCGTGCTCGAGGTGGCCCGTCAGCTTTCGCTCGCGCTCGGCGTCGAGTCCGACATCAAGGTGACTTCCGAGTACCGGGTGGGCGACATTCGCCACAACTTTGCGGACATTGAACGACTCGAGTCGATGTTGCAATGCACGCCACAAGTCGCACTCGCCGACGGCCTGCGCGAATTCTGCGATTGGGTGCGCACGCAACCGTTGCCGCAGGATCAGCTGGCGCGCGCGAATGCGGAACTGCGCTCTCGAAAGCTCATGGGCTGATCGGCAGGAACAGCATGTTTCGCGATCCCACCTTCAGCCTGCTCGGCCATCTGAAGGCTGACTTGCTGCGCCAGCACCAGCTGCTGCGCGGCACTGCGGCGCCGCCCGCCGCCATTTGGTTGTGGGCAGGTGCGTTGTCGCCGCGATTTGTTCCGGTGTTGTTGTGTCGGGTGGCCTATGCATTGCACAACACGCGGCTCGGGCCGCTGGCCAAGATCGTCTCGCTTCTGAACTTCGTCCTGTTCGGCATCGAAATCGCAGTGCGATGCCCCATCGGTCCCGGCCTGTTCCTCCCGCACACACAAGGAACGGTTGTCGGCGCGTGGGCAATCGGCACCAACGCCACCATTTTTCAAGGCGTGACGCTGGGCGCGCGGGAGCTCGATTTTTCCTATGCGCAGGCTTCACGACCCGTGCTGAAGGACAATGTGACCGTGGGTGCTGGCGCCAAGGTTCTTGGTGGCATTCGCATCGGAGTCGGGGTGCGCATCGGCGCGAATTCAGTGGTGCTGTCCACACTGCCCGACGGTGTCGTCGCTGTGGGCGTGCCAGCCCGCGTCGTCACGTCTTGAAGGCCATGACAGAGTCGCACGAAACGTTGCGCAGGCACGTACTGCTGATTTCGCCACTCACCTTCTCGTACCATGAAGTCATCTGCGCCGCGCTGCGGGAGTTGGGTCATGAAGTCACCTGGTGGGATGAACGGGCCAGCAGCCGACCCTTGTACAAGCTTGCCCTGCGGGCATTCCCGAAGTTGACCAAGCGGTGGTCAGAAGCGCACTTCTCGGCCAAGCTGGCCGAGCTCTCCGCGACGCGCATATCGGATGTTCTGGTGATCAAGGGTGAGGGGCTTTCTGCGGCCATGACACGTCAACTGCGCGCCGACCTCCGACCGGATTCCATGCGCCTGTATCTTTGGGACGGAGTGGAGAACGTGCGCGGAGTCTCGGACATCGCCGATGCGTTCGACAGTGTTGCCACTTTCGATCCGAAAGATGCCAAAGAGCGGCACTGGCTTTACAGGCCGCTGTTTGCGCGCGATGTTGCCGATCAAGCTGCGGCTGCGACACTTCCGGGCTATGACTGGTGCTTCATCGGGACCCTGCACTCTGATCGGCACAGGGTCATTCATCGTTTGCGCAAAAGGGGCAGGTCGCGCGGCGACCGGAGCTTTGTCTTCGGCTATTTGCACAGCCCGATGGTCAAGGTGATGCGCATGCTCATCGATTGGACACTGTGGCTGGCTCCCGCCGGCAGCCTCTCAACTCAGTCGATGCCTCACGCAGACGTGCTCAGCGTCGTGCGATCTTCGAGATCGGTACTGGATGTTGAGCACCCGAATCAACGCGGTTTGACAATGCGCACGATCGAGACCCTGCTCGCCGGCAAGAAGCTGGTCACCACCAATCTGCACATTGCGCAGAGCGATCTTTTTCATCCGTCTCGTGTATCGGTTATCTCTCGCGAGTCCCCTGAAGTTCTCCCCGAGTTTCTCGAAACCCCGTTTCTCCCGGTTCCCGCGCATCTTCGGCAAAAGTATTCCGTGAAAGGGTGGGCCACAGAGCTCCTTGATGGTTCTTCGCGCCGTCGAACAGACACAGGATGCGACGATGGGCGGGCTTCCCCTGCCGCTGCGCCGCCCGCATGAGGTCGTTCACACTTGTCGCAGGAATCGTGCTCGCCTGGCTGCTAACCGGTGCGATGCGGCGCTACGCGCTCGCGGCCGAACTGCTCGACCATCCGAACGAGCGAAGCTCGCATTCGGTGCCGACCCCGCGCGGCGGCGGCGTGGCCATCGTGACTTCATTCCTCGCGCTCGCGGGCGGCCTTGCGGCATTCGGACTTGCGCCACCGGTGCTGCTGGCGGCGTTGCTCGGCAGCGGTGGCAGCGTCGCGCTGGTGGGCTTCCTCGACGACCGCCAAGCCCTGCCGGCGCGCTGGCGCTTTCTTGCGCACGCCGCTGCGGCGGTCTGGTCGCTGTGGCTGATGCACGGCATTCCGAAGGTGGTGATGTTGGGCCATGCCGTCGACCTCGGCCGGTTCGGCCTGGCCCTGGCCGGCGTGTACCTGGTGTGGATGATCAACCTGTTCAACTTCATGGACGGCATCGACGGCATCGCAAGCGTCGAGGCGATCAGCACATCGCTCGGCGGGGCTCTGTGCTGGTGGCTGGCCACCGGCACGCCGGACTGGCCGATGCCGGTCTTGTTCGCGGCCTGCGTGCTCGGTTTCCTGATCTGGAATTACCCGCCGGCAAAGATCTTCATGGGCGATGCCGGCAGCGGCTTCCTCGGCATGGTGCTGGGCTTGTTTTCCTTGTGGACGGCGCAGCTGGCACCGCAGGTGTTCTGGTGCTGGTTCATCCTGTTCGGCTGCTTCATGGTCGATGCCACGACGACCCTGGTGCGCCGCGTGCGCCGCGGCGAAACGTTCAACGAAGCGCACCGCAGCCACGCCTACCAATACGCGGCCCGCAGGCACGGCTCGCACCGAAGCATCACCCTCGCCTTCACGGCCGTCAATCTGGGCTGGCTGTTGCCGATCGCACTGCTGGTGGCAACCGGTCGGCTCGATGGCGTGGTCGGCAGCGCCATCGCCTATGCGCCCCTGGTATGGCTTGCGTTTCGATACAAAGCCGGTGACCGGGTGGCGCAGCAACCGTGACACTTGCGTCGTCTTTCTTGCCTTCGGCCGTTGCCCACCCCACGGCGGGCGACAAGACTTGCGTTGCCATTGCATGCTGATCCGATACCTCTTCCGAAAAAGTCTGCACCAATGTCCGCTTTTTCCGTGATGGCCATCCTCCGCCACTTGGCTCAGCTTTCCCCCCGCGCCAAGATGCGCGTGATGATCGGCGGCGACGCGCTGTGCCTGCCGCTGTGCATGTTCGCCGCGATGGCGTTGCGCATGGGTTCGCTCGAGTCGGCGCTCGCCACTGCGCCGGCGTTGCAGATCATGCTGGCCTGGCTGACCCTGCCGGTGCTCGGCGCGGCCGGCCTGTACCGAACCGTGGTGCGCTACATCGACCTGCGTGTCCTTGCGGCCGCCAGCGGCGCGCTCGCGGTCGTCGTGCTGTTGGTGTTCATGCTGGCGATGGTGTTCCAGGTGCATGTGCTGCCGCGCTCGGCCTTGCTGGTGTTCTGGTTCGTCGCCTTCTGCTATGTCGTCACATCGCGCTTCGTGGCGCGCGGCCTGCTGCGCCGCGGCATCAAGCATGGCGGCCGGCCGCGCCTGCGCACCGCCGTCTATGGCGCCGGCGACGCCGGCGCGCAGTTGGCGCAGGCGATGCAGTTCAGCCCCGAGTACAAGGCCACCTGCTTCATCGACGACCGCGCCGACCTGCGCCACAAGACCGTCGCCGGCCTCAAGGTGTACCCGTCGTCGGCCTTGCGCGAAGCCGTGTTCCGCCACGATGTCGGCCTGATCGTGCTGGCCATTCCGTCGGCCTCGACGGCACAGACGCGGCGGCTGATCCAGCAGGTCGAAAGCGCCGGGCTTCCGGTGAAGATATTGCCCGGGCTGAGCGATCTGGTCGACGGCAATGCCGGTGTGTCCGACATCCGCGAGGTCGATGTCGTCGACCTGCTCGGGCGCGACGCGGTGCCGCCCGACCCGGCCCTGTTCGCGCGCAACATCGCCGGCAAGGTGGTGCTGGTGACCGGCGCCGGCGGCTCGATCGGCAGCGAGCTGTGCCGCCAGATCGTTTCGCAGCGGCCGGCCAGGCTGGTGCTGCTCGACCACTCCGAATTCGCGCTTTACAGCATCGACCACGAGTTGGCCCAGGCCGGGCACGGTGTGCAGGTGCTGGCCTGCGTCGGCTCGGTGCTCGACGAAGAGCTGGTGCGCTCGGTAATGTTGACGCACGGCGTGCAGACCCTCTATCACGCTGCGGCCTACAAGCATGTGCCGATCGTCGAGGCGAACATCCAGCAGGGCCTGCGCAACAACGTGTTCGGCACCCTCAACGTGGCGCGCGCGGCGTTGGAGGCGGGGGTCGAAACCTGCATCCTGATCTCGACCGACAAGGCGGTGCGCCCGACCAACGTGATGGGCGCGTCGAAGCGCGCCGCCGAACTGGTGTTCCAGTCGGCCGCCATCCGCGGCGCCGGCCGCACCGTGTTCTCGATGGTGCGCTTCGGCAACGTGCTTGGCTCGTCGGGCTCGGTGGTGCCGCTGTTCCGGCGCCAGATTCAGGCCGGCGGGCCGATCACCATCACCCACCCCGACATCATTCGCTACTTCATGCTGATCCCCGAAGCCGCGCAGCTCGTGATCCAGGCCGGCGCGATGGCCCGCGGCGGCGAGGTCTTCGTGCTCGACATGGGCGAGCCGGTGCGCATCGCCGACCTGGCTCGCTCGATGGTGCGGCTGTCGGGCCTGACCGAGAAGACCGATGCCGAGCCGATGGGCGACATCGAGATCCGCTCCGTCGGCCTGCGCCCGGGCGAGAAGCTGTTCGAGGAGTTGCTGATCGGCGACGACGTGGTGCCCAGCGGCCACCCGCGCATCATGTGCGCGCGCGAGCGCCACATCGACCCGGCGCTGCTCGACAAGATGCTGCAGTCGCTACGCCAGGCCTGCGCCAGCAACGACGCCGATTCGATGCTGCGCCAGATCCGCAACCTGGTGCCCGAATACCGCCCGGCCGACGAGGTGAACGCCGAGGCCTCGGCGGCGCTGGCGGCGCGCTAGGGGGCACTCGGCCGCACTCAGCGGCGTGCGCCAAGCGGGCTGACTTCGCCGACCTGTCGCGAAGTTTCCGCTTCAAAAATAAACAAAGACTTGTATTGAAACTGGCGTTTCACTATATTCTTTGTTATGCCGAGAACGCCGCTTGCCTTGAAGCAACTGCCACCGGCCACCTTGTCCGCCCTCGAATCCTTGGGCGCGCACCTGGCGGTGGCCAGGCTGCGCCGCAAGGAATCACTGGCGTCATGGGCCTCGCGGCTGGGCGTCTCGGTGCCCACGCTGATGCGCATGGAGTCAGGCGCGCCGGGCGTGGGCATCGGCATCTATGCGACCGCGCTCTGGCTGATCGGGCGTGACGGCGCGCTGGCCGACCTGGCCGCGCCCGAGAACGACCGGGGCGCGCTGGAGCAGGACGTGCGCACCGCCGTCGGCCTGGGCAAGGCGCGCGCCAAAGCCTCGGCGGCGGCGCGGCTGACGCGCCGCGAACTGAAGGCAAGGTCGCATGGCTGAGGCCATCAACAGCCTGCGGTTCGACGAACTTTTTCTCTGGTTCCTCGGCGAGCCTGCAAGGCCCCGGCTGGTCGGTGAACTGCGTCTGGTCAGCGCGGGCAAAGGGGTCTCGCTGACCTACGCGCCAACCTGGCTCGAAGCCGGTTTCCCGCTCAGCGAAGACCTGCCGCTGGTCAACATCGAACACCTGCCGCGCAGCAAGGGCGTTGCCGCCGGCGCGGTCGACGACGCGCGGCCCGACCGCTGGGGCGAACGGGTCATCCAGTACCTCGACAAGCCGGCGCGCCTGTCGTTGATGGAGTACCTGTACTTCGCGGGTGACGACCGATTCGGCGCCCTCGGCGTCTCAAGCTCGCGCACCGACTACCTGCCGCGGCACAACGGCCCGTTGCCAAGGCTGGCCGATGCGCAGACGCTGAGCCAGGTCGTCGCCAAGATCAATGCGAAAGAGCCGATCAGCGAACTCGAACGACGCATGATCAGCACGGGCGGCAGCTTCGGCGGCGCGAAACCGAAGGCGCTGGTCCAGATCGGCGGCGAGCCCTGGGTCATCAAGTTCTTCAACAACGAGCCGATCGACGCGCCGCTCGTCGAGCACGCCAGCATGACGCTGTGCAGGCGGGCCGGCATCCGCGCAGCGCCCACCCGGTTGGTGCGGCTGATGGGAGAACACGCCATCGCCGTGAGGCGCTTCGACCGCGACTTCAGGCCGCGGGCGGTGCAGCGCATTCACTGCATCTCGGCCGGCACGGCGCTGCGAGCGGTCGTCGCAACCGGCCAGGAACCCGAACTCGGCTATCCCGCGCTGGCGCAGTTGCTGCGGCGCGCCGGCGACGCCACCGCCGGCCGCCATCAGCTCGACATGGCCGAGCTGTTTCGGCGCATGGTCTTCAACATCCTGATCGACAACACCGACGACCACGAGAAGAACCACAGCCTGCAACTGACCGAGCCCAGCCGCTTCGGCAGGATGCGGCTGGCCCCGGCGTATGACGTCCTGCCCACCAACTCGGGGCAAGGGCATCAGGAGTTCGGGGTCGGCCTCGACGGGCATGACTCGACGCTCGCCAACGCGATGTCGCAGTGCGAGCTGTTCGGGCTGGCGCGCACCGAAGCGGCGGCGCAGGTGCTGACGGTGGTCGGTGTCGTGAACGGCTGGAAAAAACACTTCAAGGCCTGCGGCGTGTCCGGCGCCGACATCGAGACCCTGGCGCTGCGCCTCGATGGCGAACCTTTGCTGGCGCAGCGTCAAGGTTTTGCTGCCATCGATTGGACCGCAACACCCCGCAGCAAACGCCGCCCCGTGTTTGGGTGAGCATGCGGCGGTGCGGGGCGCTCAGCGCGCGCTGATCAGCTTGGCGTGGGACCGCCTGGCACCTCATCGGGCGCGTGCCCTTCACCGCGAATCGTCTCGCGACCATGCCGGTCTTTCGAGCGCTCAAAGGTGTGGTCGAGCAGGTGCTTGAGCTTCTCGGTGGCACCGCCAAAGGCATCGGCCACGGTGGCCGCTTCGTGGGTCACGGCCAAGGGCTGCAGGCCGGTGGGCCGGGCCTCCATCACGCAACGCTTGTCCTTGACGCCCGACTTGTCGCCGTTGCTGTCGCTGAGGTGCACCTCGATGCGCGTGACCCGGTCGCGAAAGCGCGCCAGCTTCTCGGCCACTTCGGCCTCGACCCACTTCAGCAAGGCCTCGCGGCCCTCGACCTTGTCGTCGGTGTTCACTTGAATCTGCATGCTTGCCTTTGTAGGTGAGGGGGTGTGGAGCTGAGCGGTCGTCGAGTCGCGTTGAATCCAAAAGCCAACTCACGGTGGTGAGTTTGAATCCGCAAGCGGGCGAGGGATGCCGGTTGAACAACGCTTTGATTTTGAGTCTATGTTGCATCCCCTTGGGCCTGAAGTTCGAGCTGGCTCGGCACCGTGAGTATCGGCAGCCCGGCCTTGCGGGCCAGCGCCACAGCGCGCTCGCGCTGCGCCGCGCTGGCGCCGGGCATGGCCACGATGATGTGGGTGGCGCCGGCGGTCATGTCGGGCCGCGCCAGGTCGGCGATGGCACCGAGCACCGGGATGCCGCCGATGCGCAGGCCCTTCTTGGCCGGGTCGTCGTCGAGCAGCGCCAGCACCGACCAGCCGTCGCGCCGGTGGATGCCAGCCACCAGGCCGCGCGCCGCATGGCCGGCGCCGAGCACGATGGCGCGCCGCGGCTCGCCCTCGGCGCCGGTAACGCGCGAGCGCGCGTGTTCCCAGACCATGCGGTAAGTCATGCGCGACAGGCTCAGTGCCAGCATGCAGAAAAGCGGGTGCAGCGCCAGCACCGCGCGCGGCACGCCCACCAGGTGCGCCATCAGCACCGCCACCGCGCCCGTCAGGCCGGCCATCAGGCAGGCGGCGGCGATGTGCTTGAAGTCGTCGAAGCCGAAGTAGCGCCACAGCGCGCGCGGCACGCCGGTCAGCGCCATGAAGGCGACGTAGAGCAGCACGATGCCGGCCGCGACCGCGTTGTCATAGCTCGGCCGCTCGGGCTGCCAGCGCTCGAAGCCGAGCCGGAACAGGTAGGTGACCTGCCAGCAGGCGAACACGGTCGCGGCGTCGAAGGCCATCGCGAACCAGCGCCGGCGCGGGTTCAGGTTCGACATCAATGGCTCCAGCCAGGCCCACAGTCTGCTGTCGTTCATGGCGAACAGGCTCCTTGTTGAAGATGCCTCGGGGACGAACACGGTGCGCAAGGTCAGGCCCAGCACGCGCAGGTCGCCCGCGAGTGTGGCGTGTTCAACATAGTCGAGCGCATAGCGCAGCTTCGACGGCAGGATGACCTCGATGTATTCCTGCTCCGGGTCGCTGGCCAGCGCCAGCAGATCGTTCTCGTCGCGGTAGCGGATCGACGCCATGTCGGTGATGCCCGGGCGCACACTGAGCACGCGCTCGCGCGATGCGTCGGGGTAGTGCCGAACGTAGTGCGGCACTTCGGGGCGCGGGCCGACCAGGCTCATCGTGCCGCGCAGCACGTCGATGAGCTGCGCCAGTTCGTCGAGCTTGTAGCGGCGCAGGAAGGCGCCGCAGCGGGTGATGCGCAGGTCGCCGGCAACGGTGAGCTGCGGCGCACCGGCGGTGCTGGCCGTGGCCGCCGCGTTCTTCGTGTGGACCGCACCTAACGTTCCCATCGTGCGGAACTTGAAGATCCGGAAGTGCCGGCCATGGCGACCGACGCGCTCCTGGCGGAAGAACACCGGTCCGGGTGAATCGAGCTTGATCGCCGCAGCAATCAGCAGGAACAGCGGCGCCAGCAGCAGCAGACCGATCAGGGCCGCGAGCAGGTCGAGCAGGCGCTTGGCCATTGGCGGCGAAACGTTGGCCGGCGAGCGCGCTCAGTGCCGCAGCGCGCCCGCCGCCGCCTGCGCCACGCGTTCGACATCGGCCAGCGTCATGCGCGAATACATCGGCAGGCTGACGAGGCGCTCGAAGGCATGCTGGCTGTGCGGAAAGGCTTCGGCCCGCAGCTGGTAGCGGTCGCGCCAATACGGTTGCAGGTGGAGGGGAATGTAGTGAACGCTGCAGCCGATGCCGGCCGCGAACAGGCGTTCGATGAAGGCATCGCGCGCGCCCGGCGTGGCGTCGGTGAGGCGCACCACGTAGAGGTGCCACGAATGCATGTCACCGGGCTGCGGCTTGGGCGGAAGCAGCAGCGGCAGGCCGGCGAGTGCTGCGTCATACGCCGCTGCGAGCCGCTCGCGCTGGGCCTGGAAGGCGTGCGCCCGCTTCAACTGGTGAATGCCGATGGCCGCAGCGATGTCGGTCAGGTTGTACTTGAAGCCCGGCGCCACGATCTCGTAGTACCAGCTCGGCACGGTGGCGGTGAAACGGTCGAAGGCATCGCGGCTCATGCCGTGCAGGCGCATCACCTTGATGCGCCTGGCCAGCGCGGCGTCGTGCGTCACGACCATGCCGCCCTCGCCGGTGGTGATGGTCTTGTTGGCGTAGAAACTGAACACGGTCACGTCGGACGCCAGCGTGCCCACCAGTTGCCCGCCGCAGGTGGTGGGCAGCGCATGGGCAGCGTCCTCGACCACCTTCAGGCCGCGCGCGCGGGCCAGCGCCAGCAGCGATTGCATGTCGGCCGCCAACCCGGCGTAGTGGACCGGCACGATCGCCCGGGTGCGCGGCGTGATGGCGGCTTCGACGGCCGCCACGTCGATGCACAGCGTGGCCGGGTCGATGTCGACCAGCACCACGTCGGCACCCAGATAACGAACCACTTCAGCGGTAGCGGTAAAGGTGTGGGTGGTGGTGATGACCTCGTCGCCCGGCCCGATGCCCAGCGCCTCGAGCGCCAGGTGCAGGCCGGCGGTGGCGGAGTTGACGGCCATCGAATGCAGGCCCGCATCGCCGAGGAAGGCGCTGAAATCGGCCTCGAAGCGCTTCGCCTTCGGGCCGGTGGTGACCCAGCCCGAGCGCAGCGTGTCGACGACCTCGTCGATCTCGTCCTGGCCGATTTCGGGCAGGGCAAAAGGGAGGAAAGGCAGGAACGGGAGCGCGGCTGAATTCATGTCAGGTCAATTGCCATGGGTTGATCAACACCAGCCCCGGCAAGCTGGCGAAGTCCTTCGTGTTGCGGGTGGCCAGCGGCACGCGGTGGTGCACGGCGATGGCTGCGATCTGTGCGTCTTCCACCGAGATCGGCGAGCCACTTCGGCTGCGCGACGCGACCATGTGCGCATAGCCCGGCGCCGCATGCTCGTCGAAGGCGAGGTTCATCCCGTGGAACTCTTCCTCGAACAAGGTCTGGGCCGCCTCGGCCAGGGATGTGCGCTTCTTGCCGGCGGGCAGTAACGCGATGCCGAGCAAAATCTCGGCCTGCGTGACCGCGCTGATCATGAAACGGGTCTGCGGCCCTTGGGCCGAAAACCAGCCCAGCACCAACGGCTCGGGGCGTGGCCGCATCAGCTCCGAAAGCACGTTGGTATCGAGAAGAATGCGGGCCGCGTTCACCGACCACTCCGCAAGGTGCGCAGCGGCCCCTGGACGGCTGCGGCCGGAACGCGCGCAGTCCGCCTGGGCGGCACCGGCAAGGCCTCCACGCCGACCGTTGCAAAGCGGCGTTGGACCCGCTGCGCAAAGGGTTCGACGTGCGCCGTGCCGAGCACTGCCTGCTCCAGGATGTCGCGCGCGTGCTGTTCCATCGAGACGCCCCGACGCGCCGCCAGCACTCGAAGCTCGGTCTTGACGCGCTCATCGAGGCTGCGAATCATCAAGGTCGCCATGCGGCCTCCATAGGGATGAAGAGACTTCATTGTAGTCAATGACTGCAATGCATTCATGCCAAGAATGTGTGATGAATTGGGCGCGCCGATAGCATTGCTCCACGGTGTCGACGCTCGCAAGCGCATCCAGCGCCAGCAACATGCCGGCCGCAGCGCTTACCGCTGGCGCGGTTCCAGCACACCGGCCAGCAAGGCGTGCGCCGGCGCTGCGAACGGGTTGACCACGGTGGTCCCGCGCCAGGTGAACCCGTCCTGCATGTCTTCACTGAGCAGCACGCGGCAGCGCTGTTCGGCGGCCACCGACAGGATCAGGCTGTCCCAGATCGACAGGCCATGCGCTGCTGCCAGATCGAACGCCGACTGCAGCGCGCCCCAGGTCGAGTCGCGCACCGCGTAAGCATCGCTCCAGTGCAGCACGGCCTCGCGTGCCTGCGCCGGGGGTTGGCGCAGCTTGCCGACCAGCACCCGGTACAGCTCGCCGAGCACCTGGACCGGCAGGACGACCGAGACATCCGGCAGCCGAGTCAGCAGCGCCACGGCCTGTGCATGGCGCGCTGCATCGCCTGCACCCTCGGCATAGGCCAGCACGTTGGTGTCGATCGC
>JANXZA010000157.1 GCA_025355745.1 Rhizobacter sp.
TCGCTGCGGCTCTTCTTGTACATGTCTTCGAGGTTGCCGTAGTGCGCGGCGCGGTGACCGTAGCGTACGCCGTCAAAGCGGCTCAGGTTCGAGCTGGCCTCGGCCGGCGCGATGATGTAGTAGACCGGGATCGACAGCTCGGTGCGCGGCAGCGTCACGTCGACTAACGTCGCACCGAGCTTCTCGAACTCGGCCAGTGCGGCACGCACCGCGCCGTTCACGTCGGCGGCGAGCGCGGCCGGGAAGAACTCCTTCGGCAGCCCGACCCGCAGGCCCTTCAAGGGCTGGGCATCGGTCGCCTCGGCACGCCTCGCGCGCATCGCGGCGGCGAAATCCTGCGGCGGGCGCTGCGCGCTCGTCGAGTCGCGCGCGTCGAAGCCGCTCATCGCGCCGAGCAGCAGTGCGCAGTCTTCGGCGCTGCGCGCCAGCGGTCCGGCCTGGTCGAGGCTGGAGGCGAACGCAATCATGCCGAAACGCGAGCACACGCCGTAGGTCGGCTTGATGCCGGTGATGCCGGTGAAGCTGGCCGGCTGGCGGATCGAGCCGCCGGTGTCGGTGCCGGTCGCGGCGGGCAGCAGTCGCGCCGCCACCGCTGCGGCTGAGCCGCCTGAGGAGCCGCCGGGCACGCGACCCATGTCCCACGGGTTGTGCACGATGCCGAAGGCCGAGTTCTCGTTCGCCGAACCCATGGCGAACTCGTCGCAGTTGAGCTTGCCCAGCGTCACGGTGCCGGCTTCAGCCAGCCTCGCGACCACGGTCGCGTCGAAAGGGCTGCGGTAGTCGGCCAGGATCTTCGAACCCGCAGTGGTCGGCAAATCCCGGGTGACGAAGATGTCCTTGTGCGCGAGCGGCACGCCCAGCAACGCGCCGCGATCGCCCGCCGCGCGGCGGGCGTCGGCGGCCTGGGCCTGGCGCCGCGCGAGGGCATCGTCTACGCAAAGCATCGCACCGAGTTGTTGGTGAGTCGCAAGGCGTGCGAGCAGATGTGTCGTCAACTCGACGCTCGACACGCTCCCGGCGGCAAGCGCGCGGCCCAGTTCGGCCACGCCCATCTCATGCAGCGCCGCCATCAGCCGAGCACCTTCGGCACGAGGAACAGACCGTCTTCGACCGCCGGCGCGCTGCGCTGGTTGGCGCGGCGGTTGTCGGTCTCGGTGACCACGTCCTCGCGCAGCCGAAGCGTCACTTCCTGCACGGCCGACAGCGGGGTGTACAGAGGTTCGACGCCACTCGTGTCGACCGCACTCATCTGCTCCACGATGCGGAAAAAGCCGTTCAGTTGCGCGAGCATCGCGGCCTGTTCCGTGCTCTGCAGTTCGAGCCGTGCCAGCTGGGCGATGCGGCTCACGTCTTGGGGAGTCAGGGCCATGGAATCGGTTGGAAAGTGCGCGGTTCTTTTGCGGGTCAAATGAGGGCGCGGCGGCTCGAAAGCCGCGGGGCTTGCGGTATTATCCCTGGTTATCCACAAGCCCTTCGGGCCTGTGCAAATCGTCATTCGATCGAGGATTCGCCGGGTCGTCGCAGCGTCTGTGTCCATGAGCTCGCCGGTTCACGCAAGTGCGCCGGTCGGCGCCCCCCAACAACACATCCACCAACGGATACGACCCGCCCCACAGCGCTGCGCCTGCTTCGTCGCCCGCAGGCTGCGTGACGAGTCCTAAAGCCCTCACACCATGTTCGGATCCTTTCGTCGCTACTTCTCGACTGATCTGGCCATCGACCTCGGCACTGCCAACACGCTGATTTACGTGCGTGGCAAAGGCATCGTGCTCGATGAGCCCTCGGTCGTCGCCATCCGCCACGAAGGCGGCCCCAACGGCAAGAAGACCATTCAGGCGGTCGGCGCCGAGGCTAAGGCCATGCTCGGCAAGGTGCCCGGCAACATCGAGGCGATCCGCCCGATGAAGGACGGCGTGATCGCCGACTTCACCGTCACCGAGCAGATGCTCAAGCAGTTCATCAAGATGGTCCATCCGCGCTCGGTGCTCAAGCCCAGCCCGCGGATCATCATCTGCGTGCCCTGCGGCTCGACCCAGGTCGAGCGCCGCGCGATCCGCGAATCGGCGCTCGGCGCCGGCGCCTCCGATGTGTACCTGATCGAAGAGCCGATGGCCGCCGCGATCGGCGCCGGCCTGCCGGTCTCGGAGGCCAGCGGCTCGATGGTCGTTGACATCGGCGGCGGCACCACCGAGGTCGGCGTCATCAGCCTCGGCGGCATGGTCTACAAGGGCAGCATCCGCGTCGGCGGCGACAAGTTCGATGAATCCATCATCAACTACATCCGCCGCAACTACGGCATGCTGATCGGCGAGCCGACCGCGGAGATGATCAAGAAAAGCATCGGCAGCGCCTTCCCCGGCTCCGAGGTGAAAGAGATCGAGGTCAAGGGCCGCAACCTCTCCGAAGGCGTGCCGCGCAGCTTCACGATCAGCAGCAACGAGATCCTCGAAGCGCTGACCGACCCGCTGAACCAGATGGTCTCGGCGGTGAAAAATGCGCTCGAGCAGACCCCGCCCGAACTCGGCGCCGACATCGCCGAGCGCGGCATGATGCTGACCGGCGGCGGCGCCTTGCTGCGCGACCTGGACCGGCTGCTGTCCGAGGAAACCGGCCTGCCGGTGCTGGTGGCCGAAGACCCGCTGACCTGCGTCGTGCGCGGATGCGGCATGGCGCTCGAAAGCATGGAGCGGCTCGGCGGCATCTTCACGTCGGAGTGAGCGCGTGAGAGGTACGCAATGCACCTCGAATAGAAGAGCCAACCCACTCACCGCAGAGACGCGGAGTGACGCAGAGTGAAGACAGGCCAGGAAAATTCTCTGCGAACCTCTGCGTTCTCCGCGTCTCTGCGGTGGTGAGTTGGAAGTTCCAAGTGGGCTGCGTATACCGGTCGAAAAACGCTCAGGTTTTGAGGCGGGCTGCTTCGCGACAGTCGGCAGCCCGGGCTTAGCCAACTCACCGAAGCCCCATGTCCATCGGCACCATCGACCGAACCCCGCCGCCGTTTTTCCGCCAGGGCACGTCGGCGCTGAGCAAGCTGATCCTGTGTTCGGCGCTGGCCTTGTTCCTGATGGTGGCCGATGCCCGCTTCGCGGTGGCCGCGCAGTTGCGCGCCTTGCTGGCCACGGCGCTGTACTACCCGCAGCAGGCGCTGCTGATGCCGGTGCAGGCGCTCGGTGTGGCGAGCGACTATGCGCTCGGCCTGCGCAATGCGCGTGGCGCTGAAGAGGCGGCGCGGCTCGCGCTGGCGCGCCAGGCCGAACGCGCGTCGCGGGTCGAGCCGCTGCTGGCCGAGAACGCCAGGCTGCGCGGCCTGCTCGATTTGCGCCCCGGCTTGAGCGTGCGTGCGCAGGCCGCGCAGGTGCTGTACGAAGCGTCGGACCCGTACTCGCGCAAGGTCATCATCGACCGCGGCGCGACGCAGGGCATCGTGCCCGGCTCGGCGGTGATCAACGAGGCCGGCGTGCTCGGCCAGGTGACGCGGGTCTTTCCGCTCTCGGCCGAGGTGACGCTGCTGACCGACAAGGACGCCGCGATCCCGGTGCTCAACACCCGCAGCCAGGCGCGCAGTGCCGCGTTCGGCAGCGCCGCCGTGGCGGGCGGCGGCATGGAGATGCGCTTCATGGCGGGCAATGCCGACGTGCGCGTCGGCGATGTGCTGACGACATCGGGCGTTGACGGCGTGTACCCGGCGGGCCTGCCGGTGGCGCGCGTCACGGCGGTCGACCGCAAGCTCGATTCGGGCTTCGCGCGCATCGTGCTCGCACCGGCCGCATTGCCCGATGGGGTGCGCCATGTGATGGTGCTGGAGCCGATCGGGCTGCAACTGCCCGCGCGCCCGGAGCCGGCGGCCGACGCGGCCAAGACCGGGCCGGTGAAGAAGGGCGGCCGCAAGTGAGCATGCGCGATCGGAGTGCGCCATGAACATGCAGGATCGGAGCGCGCCATGATCATGCCGCGCAGCTCCGGCCAGCTGCTGCTGCCGGTCAACCCGCTGTTCGTCGGCTTCACCTTGCTGGGGGCGCTGGCCTTCAACTTCGTGCCGCTCGGCCGGGCCCCGCTGATGCCCGACATGGTGGCGCTGGTGCTGGTGTTCTGGAACGTTCACCAGTCGCGCCGCGTCGGGGTCGGCGTGGCGTTCCTGTTCGGGCTGGTGATGGACGTGCACGCCAGCGCGGTGCTCGGCCAGCATGCGCTGGCCTACACGCTGCTGAGCTACTTCGCGATCACCATTCACCGCCGCCTGCTGTGGTTCACGGTGCCGTCGCAGGCGGTGCAGATCCTGCCGCTGTTTCTGGCGGCGCATGCCGTCTCGCTGGTGGTGCGGATGATTGCCGGCGGCATGTTCCCGGGCTGGCAGGTGCTGCTCGCGCCGGTGTTCGAGGCGCTGCTGTGGCCAGTCGCAACGTGGTTGCTGCTCGCGCCACAACGCCGCGCTCCGGACCCGGATCAAGATCGTCCGCTATGAAACCGCTGCGGCTTCATCGTCGGGCGCTGGGCCAGCGCCGGGCCGCTCCCAAGCGGACCAGCGACTCGCTCGGGGGGTCGGCCTGCGCACCCGCAGGCCGGGGGGCACCATGACGGAGTTGAAGAACATCGAACAGGAAGTCGGGCGCTTTCGGATGCGCCTGGCGGCGGCGGCCGTGTTCGTGCTGTTCGCGTTCGGCCTGCTCGCGGCGCGCCTGGTGTACCTGCAGGTGTACCGCCACGAAGACCTGTCGACCCAGGCCGAGAACAACCGCATCACGGTCGTGCCGATCGTTCCGAACCGCGGCCTGATCCTGGATCGCAACGGCATCGTGCTGGCCAACAACTATTCGGCCTACACGCTGGAGATCACGCCCTCGAAGGTCGATGACCTCGAGGCGACGATCGACCGGCTCGCCGAAGTGGTCGAGATCCAGCCGCGCGACCGCAAGCGCTTCAAGCGCCTGATGGAAGAGAACAAGAGTTTCGAGTCGCTGCCGATCCGCACCAAGCTCGGCGACGAGGAAGTGGCGCGCTTCACTGCGCAGCGCTTTCGCTTCGGCGGCGTCGACATCAAGGCGCGGCTGTTCCGCAACTACCCGCTGGGCGAAGTCGGCAGCCATCTGATCGGCTACATCGGGCGCATCAACGAGGCCGAGAAAGAGAAGATCGACGACTCGGACGACGAGTCGAACTACCGCGGCACGCAGTACATCGGCAAGCTCGGCGTCGAGCAGAGCTACGAGGCCGAACTGCATGGCGCCACCGGCTTTGAGGAGCTTGAGATCAGCGCCAGCGGGCACCCGGTGCGCCGCCTCAAGAGCAACCCGGCCACGCCGGGCAATGCGCTGGTCATGTCGATCGACATCCGGCTGCAGGCGCTGGTCGAGGAGCTCTTCGGCGACCGGCGCGGCGCGCTGGTGGCGATCGACCCGCGCAACGGTGAGGTGCTGGCCTTCGTCAGCAAGCCCAACTTCGACCCGAACCTGTTCGTCGACGGCATCGACCAGGAGAACTGGAAGGCGCTGAACGAGTCGCCCGACAAGCCGCTGCTGAACCGGGCCCTGCGCGGCAGCTATCCACCGGGCTCGACCTACAAGCCCTTCATGGCGCTGGCCGCGCTGACGCTGGGCAAGCGCACACCGCAGCAGACCATCAGTGACCCCGGCTACTACTGGTTCGGCAACCACAAGTTCCGCGACGACAAGGAGGGCGGGCACGGTTCGGTCGACATGTACCGCTCGATCGTGCAGTCGTGCGACACGTATTACTACATGCTCGCGAATGACCTCGGCGTCGACGCGATGCACGACTTCATGGCCCCGCTCGGCCTGGGCCAGATCACCGGCATCGACATGCAGGGCGAGCTGCGCGGCACCTTGCCCTCGACCGAGTGGAAGCGCAACGCCTACCGCAAGAAGGAGCAGCAGAAGTGGTATGCGGGCGAGACCATTTCGCTGGGCATCGGCCAGGGCTACAACACCTTCACGATGCTGCAGCTGGCGCAGGCCACCGCCACGGTGGCGGCCGGCGGGCAGCGCTTCAAGCCGCACCTGGTGAAGCTGGTCGAAAACTTCGAGACCCGGGCCCAGCGCCGCAGCGTCGGCGAGGCGCTGCCGCCGCTGGCGTGGAAGCCCGAGCACGTGGCGTTCATCCACCGTGCGATGTTCGGCGTGACGCAGGAAGGCACGTCGCGCGGCTCGTTCGTGAATGCGCCGTACCAGTCGGGCGGCAAGACCGGCACGGCGCAGGTGATCGCGATCAAGCAGGACCAGAAGTACAACGCGAAGGACATCGACGAGCGCCATCGCGACCACGCGCTGTACACCGCGTTCGCGCCGCTCGATGCACCGCAGATCGCGCTCGCGCTGGTGGTCGAGAACGCCGGCTTCGGCGCCGGCGCGGCTGCACCGATCGCGCGCCGCGTGTTCGATTTCGTGCTCTCGGGCCAGTACCCGAGCGAGGCCGACATTGCCGCAACAAGGCTCGGCCAGGCGACCGCGCCGATCGGTGTGCCGCGGCCGGTGGCGTCGGTGCCCTTGCCGGGCAGCACGGTCGATGGCGCGGCCAGTGCGCCGAGCGGTCCGCAGCCGGCGGCTGCGCTGCGCGATGCATTGCGGGCCGCAGCGCCGGGTCCGTCGGCCTTGGCGCCACAGCGCGTGGCGCTGGAGAAACGGCGTTGAGTTCGGTCTTCGACAAGCCCTCGCCGTGGCAGCGCATCAAGCCGGCGCTGACCGGCTTCGACGCGCCGCTGCTGGCGGTGGTGGTGCTGCTCGGCGCGGCCGGGCTGATGACGATGTACTCGGCCGGCTTCGACGCCGGCTCGCGCTTTGTCGATCACGCCCGCAACATGGCGCTGGCACTGGGCGTGGCGTTCGTCGTCGCGCAGGTCTCGCCGCAGACCTTGATGAAGTTCGCCGTGCCGCTGTACGCCGTCGGGGTGGCGCTGCTGGTGGCGGTGGCCGTGATGGGCGTGACGAAGAAGGGCGCGACGCGCTGGCTGAATGTGGGCGTGGTGATCCAGCCGAGCGAGATTCTGAAGATCGCGATGCCGCTGATGCTGGCCTGGTGGTTCCAGCGCCGCGAGGGTCAGCGCCGCGCGACCGACTTCGTGATCGCGCTCGTGTTGCTCGCCGTGCCGGTCGGGCTGATCGTCAAGCAGCCCGACCTGGGCACGGCGATCCTGGTGCTGTCGGCCGGCCTGTACGTGATCTTCTTCGCCGGCTTGAGCTGGCGGCTGATCGTGCCGGTGCTGGTGGTCGGGGCGCTGGCGATCACCGCGATCGTCGTGTCGGAAGAGCGCATCTGCCAGCCCGAGGTGAAGTGGCCGCTGCTGCGCGACTACCAGAAGAACCGCGTCTGCACCTTGCTCGACCCGACCACCGACCCGCTCGGCAAGGGCTTCCACATCATCCAGGGAATGATCGCGATCGGCTCGGGCGGTGTCGATGGCAAGGGCTTCATGAAGGGCACGCAGACGCACCTCGAATTCATTCCCGAGCGCACGACCGACTTCATCTTCGCCGCGTTCTCGGAAGAGTTCGGCCTGATCGGCGGCCTGAGCCTCATCACCGGCTTCATCTTCCTGATCGGGCGCGGCCTGATGATCGCGGCCGATGCGCCCACCGTGTTCACGCGGCTGCTGGCCGGGGCCATCACGCTGAGTTTCTTCACCTATGCGTTCGTCAACATGGGCATGGTCAGCGGCATCCTGCCGGTGGTGGGCGTGCCGCTGCCGTTCATCAGCTACGGCGGCACGGCGATGGTTACGCTGGGCCTGGGCCTGGGCATCCTGATGTCGATCGCGAAGAGCCGGCGGCTGATCCAGAGTTGACTCGGGTGTCGCGGGTGTCGCGGGTGTCGCTGGCGGCGCGGGCGGCGCGCGCAGACTTCAGCGTGGCGTTGCTGCTGCCACCGCTGCGATGTCGCTCAGCGGGCCGGCCTTTGCATCGGCGCCGGCACCGCTCGGCGCGGCCGCTGCCGGCGCTGCCGGCAGGCGCAATGTGAAGCGCGCGCCAGGGCCGAAGGGTGCGCCGGCGTGCTCGCCGAGGCCCGGGCGATGGCGCAGGTTGGCGTCTTCCAGGGTCACCTCGGCGCCGTGCTGCTGGGCGATCTCGCGCACGATTGCCAGGCCCAGTCCGGAGCCGTCGACGTTGGTGCCGAGCGAGCGGTAGAACGGCTGGAACACCTGCTCGCGCTCGGCCGCCGGAATGCCCGGGCCGGAGTCCTCGACCTGCAACACCACCACCTGGCCGAACGGGTCGTCGGTGACGCGCACCGTCACGCAGCCGCCGCTCGGCGTGTACTGCAGCGCGTTGTCGACGAGGTTGCGGATCAGCTCGCGCAGCAGCATCGGGTGGCCGACTACCAGCGGGCCTTGCGGGTGCCGCGACAGCGCGGCTGACGAGCTGAGCGAAGCGGGCGGCGAAGACGCTGCGGCGCCGCTGGCTTCCGGCCCTTCGTAGCCGAGGTCGATGCGCTTTTCGAGCGCGCGCGGCACGAAGTCGCGCACCGTCTCGGTGGCCAGGCGCGCCAGGTTCACCACCTGCCGCTGCGAGGCGTGTTGCTGGTCTTCGGCGCTTGCCATCGCCAGCAACTGGTTCACCATGTGGGCCGCGCTCTGGCTCGAGCGCGCAATCTGCTGCAGGCTCTTCTTCAGTGCCTGCGGGTCGTGCTGGCCGGCGTCGATCTGGCGCTGCGCGAGTTCGGCCTGGGTGCGCAGCCCGGCCAGCGGCGTCTTGAGCTGGTGCGCGGCGTCGGCCAGGAAGTGCTTTTGCGAACGCATCGACTGGTCGAGCCGGCCGAGCAGGTCGTTGATGGCGCGCACCAGGGGCGACACTTCCTCCGGCGCCTCGCGCTCGTCGATCGGGCTCAGGTCGTTGCTGTCGCGCCGGCGGATGCGTTGCTGCAGTTCGTTCAATGGCGCGATGCCGCGCGCCAGTGCCAGCCACACCAGCAGCACCGCCAGTGGCAGGATCACGAACTGCGGCAGGATCACGCCCTTGATGATCTCGGTCGCCAGGCGCGAGCGCTTGCCGAGTGTCTCTGCTACCTGGACCAGCGGCGCGCTGCCGGGCGATCGCTCGCCCGCGCGCTCACCGGGCCTGTCGCCGGGCCGCGCGGCATCGCGCCCGGTGATGCGCTCTGCGGTATTCACCCACATGTACGCGACCCGCACGCTGTCGCCGTTCACCGTGTCATCGCGAAAGCGCAGTTCGCCCGGCGCGGCGCGGTCTTCGTCGCTGGGCACCGGCAGGTTGGCGTCGCCACTCAGGAACTCGCCGCGCAGGCCGAGCACCTGGTAGAAGATGTCGTCGGCCTCGTCGGTGTGAAGGATCTCCGAGGCCCCCGCCGGCAGCTTGAACACGGCTTGGGCACGCGCGCTGTCGGCGCCGCGCACCGACACCTCCTTCGACAGCACGCGCACCATTTCGCCCAGCTCGCGGTCGAAGGGTTTGTTCGCGATGCCCTGCGCCACCAGCCAGGTCAGCACCACGCTCATCGGCCACAGCAGCAGCAAGGGCGCGAGCATCCAGTCGAGGATCTCGCCGAACAGCGAGCGTTGCTCGCGCGCCGGGCGCGGCGCCGAGACGGTGTCGGCGCTGCGGTCAGCGGTCTTGGGCATGAGCCTGGACCAGGGCCTGGATTGCGACAGCCAAGCGCCTCACCCGGGAATCTTCTCCAGGCAGTAGCCCAGCCCGCGCACGGTAGCAATGCGCACCGGCCCCTGCTCGATCTTCTTGCGCAAGCGGTGGATGTAGACCTCGATCGCGTTGTTGCTGACCTCTTCCCCCCATTCGCACAACCGCTCGACGAGTTGGTCTTTGCTGACCAGGCGGCCGGCGCGTTGCAGCAGCACTTCCAGCAAGCTCAGTTCACGCGCCGACAGATCCACCATCTGGTCGTTCAGGTAGGCCACGCGTCCGGTCGCGTCGAAGCTCAGCGGGCCATGCTTGATGACCGTCGAGGCACTGCCCAGGCCGCGCCGCGTCAGCGCCCGCACGCGCGCTTCCAGCTCCTGTAACGAGAACGGCTTGGCCATGTAATCGTCGGCGCCGAGGTCGAGGCCCTTGACGCGCTGCTCGACGCTGTCGGCCGCGGTCAGGATCAGCACCGGCACGCTCGAACCGCGCGCGCGCAGCTTGCGCAGCACCTCCAGGCCGTGCAGCTTGGGCAGCCCGAGGTCGAGGATCAGCAGGTCGAACTCGTGCAGCGCCAGCGCCGCATCGGCTTCGGTGCCGCTGCTCACCTGGTCCACCGCATAGCCGGCGTTGCGCAGCGATCGCAGCAAGCCGTCGGCCAGCACTTGATCGTCTTCGGCGATCAGGATGCGCATGCCCGTCTCCTTGTTTTCTGGTTGACCTCGGGGCGCTTGTGGCGCGGCCCGGCGGCGGTGCAGGTCGTTGCCTGCATCGAGTTCGATTGTAGGGATGGTGAGGAAAATCTCGCCCGGCTACTGTACAAACATCCAGCTTTTGCGATAATGCCGTCAACTTCCAGGAGAACCTTGTGGACGCACCCGCCAAGTCAGCCCCGAACCCCCCCGTCGCCCTGAACACCGAGAAAGCCAAGGCCTTGCAGGCCGCGCTGGCGCAGATCGAAAAGCAGTTCGGCAAGGGCACGATCATGCGCCTGGGCGAAGGCGAGGTGATCGAAGACATCGAAGTCGTTTCCACCGGCTCGCTCGGCCTCGACATGGCGCTCGGCGTGGGTGGCCTGCCGCGCGGCCGGGTGGTCGAAATCTACGGCCCCGAATCCAGCGGCAAGACCACGCTCACGTTGCAGGTCATCGCCGAAATGCAGCGCGTCGGCGGCACCTGCGCCTTCATCGACGCCGAACACGCGCTCGACATCGGCTACGCGCAAAAGCTCGGCGTCAACCTGCAAGAGTTGCTGATCAGCCAGCCCGACACCGGCGAGCAGGCGCTCGAGATCGTCGATGCGCTGGTGCGCTCGGCCTCGGTCGACCTGGTCGTGATCGACTCGGTGGCCGCGCTCACACCGAAGGCCGAGATCGAAGGCGAGATGGGCGATTCACTGCCCGGCCTGCAGGCGCGCCTGATGAGCCAGGCGCTGCGCAAGCTCACCGGCAGCATCAAACGCACCAACACCATGGTGATCTTCATCAACCAGATCCGCATGAAGATCGGCGTGATGTTCGGCTCGCCCGAAACCACCACCGGCGGCAACGCACTGAAGTTCTACGCCTCGGTGCGGCTTGACATCCGGCGCATCGGCTCGATCAAGAAGGGCGAAGAAGTCATCGGCAACGAGACCAAGGTGAAGGTCGTGAAGAACAAGGTCTCGCCGCCGTTCAAGACCGCCGAGTTCGACATCCTTTACGGCCAGGGCATCAGCCGCGAAGGCGAGATCATCGACATGGGAGTCGAACAGAAAATCCTGGAAAAGAGCGGCTCCTGGTACGCCTACAACGGCGAGAAGATCGGCCAGGGCAAAGACAACGCGCGCGAGTTCCTGAAAGAAAACCCCGACCTCGCATTCGAGATCGAGAACAAGGTGCGTGAAGCCGCCGGCATCCGGCTGCTGCCGGGCGCCGACAAGGGCGAGGCCAAGCCGGCGAAGCTGAAGGTCGTCAAGGAATAGGCACCGGGTCGCCACTGCGAAGCCGGCCTTGACGCCGCCGCGTTCGTTGAAGGCGCGGGCGCTGCAGTGGCTGGCGCAGCGCGAGCAAAGCCGCGCCGAGTTGCGGCGCAAGCTGCTGCCGCATGCGCGTGCCGAAGCGGAGGCGGAGGCGGAGGCGGACGCCGAGGCCGAGGCCGAGGCCGAATTGAACGCGGGCGTTGAAGCCAACGCCACTTGGGCAACGACCGAGCCGCAGTCAAGTTCTGGCGCGGCTTCACCGGCGGAGCGCGTCGACGCCGTGCTCGACTGGCTGGAAACGCACCAGCACCTGTCTCAGGAGCGCTTCGTCGAGTCGCGCATTCATGCGCGCGCACCGCGCTTCGGCAACCTGCGCATTCGCCAGGAGCTCAAGCAACATCAGGTGGCGCTGCCGGCGCTGGCAGCCCAGGCGCTTCGCGACAGCGAACTGCAACGCGCACTCGCAGTGCGGGAGCGCCAATTCGACGCGCCGCCGTCCAACCTCGCCGAGCGCGCCCGGCAGGCGCGCTTCCTGGCGGGCCGAGGCTTCTCGCCCGACGTGATCGCGCGCGCATTGCGGGCTTCGTCCCGAGCCGCTTCGGACGACGAAGACGGCACCGGCTGAGCGCCTGCAACAGCGCCGGATGCTGCAAAGCAGCATGCTACATTCGACGGCTGAATTGCCGGTCAGATCGTGCCGGCGGCGGTCCTGGTCGAAGCCTGAGGCGCCGTCGATGTTGATTCGCACCCGTTCCACGTCCGAACCGAGTCACCCCGCCCGCCCACCGATGGCCTTGCCGACCGCAGCCCGCGAGCGCCAGCTCAAGCACCGCCGCAGCATCGACGTGCAAATTTATGCGCGCGGCAACGGCTTGTGGGAAGTCGATGCCCACATCACCGATGTGCGCACCCGCGAGACCCGCATGGCAACCGGCCTGCTGGCCGCAGGCGAGCCGATCCACGACATGCTGGTGCGCCTCGTGGTCGATGAAAGCTTCAACGTCGTCGAGGCCGGCGCGCAGACCCTCGCGATGCCGTACCCGGGCCAGTGCGACGCGTTCAGCGAGGTGTATGGCGGGCTCGTCGGCCTGAACCTGATGCGAGGCTTCCGCCAGGCCGTCAGGGAGCGGCTGGGCGGCGTGCAAGGGTGTACCCATATCAACGAGTTGACGCAGGTCTTGCCGACTGCCGTGGTGCAGGCGTTCGCCGGTGAAGTGATCGACACGCGCGGCGACCGAGAAGACAGTCCGCAGCCATTTCAGATCGACCGCTGCCACGCGCTGCGCGCCGACGGGCTGGCCGTGAAAACCTACTACCCACGCTGGTACCGACCCAGCGGTGCGCCGACACCCAGCGAGCCTGCTTCCGGCCCGCACACGTCTGCCACACCTCTTCCGTAAGAACGAGCCCGAGACCCATCATGAAAATCCACGAGTACCAAGGCAAGGAAATCCTGCGCCAGTTCGGCGTGCCGGTGCCGCGCGGCTACCCCGCGTTCAGCGTGCGCGAGGCGCTCGAGGCGGCGCAGAAGCTCGGCGGTCCGGTGTGGGTCGTGAAGGCGCAGATCCATGCGGGCGGGCGCGGCAAGGGCGGTGGCGTGAAGCTCGCCCGCTCGCTCGACGAAGTGCAGAGGTTCGCCGCCGAAATCCTCGGCATGCAGCTCAAGACCCACCAGACCGGGCCCGATGGTCAGAAGGTGCGGCGCCTGCTGATCGAGGAAGGCGCGGACATCAAAAAGGAGTATTACGTTGCCGCCGTCACCGACCGCGCGACGCAGCGGGTGGCGATCATGGCGAGCAGCGAAGGCGGCATGAACATCGAGGAAGTGGCCCACGCCACGCCCGAAAAAATCTTGAAGGTCTTCGTCGATCCGGCGATCGGGTTGACCGACGCGCAAGGCGTCGAACTGGCAAGCGGCATCGGCGTGCCCGAGGCTTCGCAGGCGCAGGCCATCGACGTGCTGAAGAAGCTCTACAAGGCCTACATGGACACCGACTGTTCGCTGGCCGAAATCAATCCGCTGATCCTCGAAGGCAGCGTTGACGGCAAGCCGGGCACCATCAAGGCGCTCGATGCGAAGTTCAACTTCGACGCCAATGCGCTATTTCGCCACCCCGAGATCGTCGCCTACCGCGACCTCGACGAAGAAGACCCGGCCGAGATTGAGGCCAGCAAGTTCGACCTCGCCTACATCCAGCTCGACGGCAACATTGGCTGCCTGGTGAACGGCGCCGGCCTGGCGATGGCGACGATGGACACGATCAAGCTCTTCGGCGGCGAGCCCGCAAACTTTCTTGATGTGGGCGGCGGTGCCACGGCCGAGAAGGTCACCGAGGCCTTCAAGATCATGCTCGGCAACCCGAAGGTCAAGGCGATTCTGGTCAACATCTTCGGCGGCATCATGCGCTGCGACACGATTGCCGAAGGCGTGATCGCCGCGAGCAAGGCGGTGAACCTGAACGTGCCGCTGGTGGTGCGCATGAAGGGCACGAATGAAGACCTCGGCAAGAAGATGCTGAAGGACTCGGGCCTGCCCATCATCACCGCCGAGTCGATGGCCGATGCCGCGAAGGCCGTGATGGCTGCGCTCGCCAAATAAGCCGGCCCTGAGCGCCCGCCAGACACAAGGAACCCTCATGAGCATCCTCATCGACAAGAACAGCCGCGTCATCACGCAAGGCATCACTGGCAAGACCGGCCAGTTCCACACCCGCATGTGCCGTGACTATGCGAACGGGCGCAATTGCTTCGTCGCCGGCGTGAACCCGAAGAAGGCAGGCGAGAACTTCGAAGGCATCCCGATCTTCGCCAACGTGCGCGAAGCGGCGAAGAGCACCGGCGCCACCGTCAGCGTGATCTACGTGCCGCCGGCCGGTGCGGCGGCCGCGATCTGGGAAGCGGTCGAGGCCGACCTCGACCTGGCCATCTGCATCACCGAAGGCATCCCCGTGCGCGACATGCTCGAGGTGCGCAACCGCATGAAGGCCAAGGAGGTGGCGGGTGGCAAGAAGACGCTGCTGCTCGGGCCGAACTGCCCGGGGCTGATCACGCCCGACCAGATCAAGATCGGCATCATGCCGGGCCACATTCACAAGGCCGGGCGGGTCGGCGTGGTCTCGCGCTCGGGCACGCTGACGTACGAAGCGGTGGCGCAACTCACCGAACTCGGCATCGGGCAAAGCACGGCGGTCGGCATCGGCGGCGACCCGATCAACGGCCTGAAGCACATCGACATCATGCAGCTCTTCAACGACGACCCCGACACCGACGCCGTCATCATGATCGGCGAGATCGGCGGTCCGGACGAAGCCGATGCGGCGCGCTGGTGCCAGGCGAACATGAAGAAGCCGATCGTCGGCTTCATCGCCGGTGTGACGGCGCCTGCGGGCAAGCGCATGGGGCATGCGGGGGCGCTGATCTCGGGCGGCGCCGACACGGCCGATGCCAAGCTGGAGGTGATGGAGGCGTGCGGCTTCACGGTCACGCGCAACCCGTCGGAGATGGGCCGCTTGCTCAAGGCCCTGCTGTAGTTCGGCCTGGCCGTAATTCACGCCGGGTTCGACGACGATGGACTTCACGACCGCTGCGTTCTGGGCGGCCCTCGGCTCGATCGTCCTCGCCAACATCGTGCTGTCCGGCGACAACGCGGTGGTCATCGCGATGGCCGCACGCTCGCTGCCGGCGCACCAGCAGCGCCGCGCGATCTTCTGGGGCAGCGCGGCGGCGATCGTGATGCGCATCGTGCTGACCCTGCTCGCAGTCGAGATGCTGAAGTGGCCGTACCTGAAGATCGTCGGCGCGCTGCTGCTGCTGTACGTCGGCATCAGCCTGCTCGGCGATGAGGGCAGCGGCGACGACGGCCACCCCATGATCGGCACGCTGGCGGCTGCGATCCGCACCATCCTCGTCGCCGACCTGGTGATGAGCCTGGACAACGTGCTGGCCGTGGCGGCTGCGGCAAACGGCAACACGCCGCTGCTCGTCATCGGTCTGGCGGTGAGCATTCCGCTCATCATCTTCGGCAGCACCTTGCTGCTGAAGGTGATGGACCGGTTCCCGATCATCATCACGCTGGGCGCTGCGCTGCTTGGGTTCCTGGCCGGCGAAGTGATGTTCACCGACCCGGCCGCCGTGGCGCGTTTCGGCGAACTGTCGCCGACGCTGGTGAGCGCGGCGGGCGCGGTCGGCGCGGCGCTGGTGGTCGGGGTCGGAACATGGCTGCAGCGCCGCGCGCGCCGCCGCGCCCTGGTGTGATCGGAACCGGCACGGCCCGATCCGGTTCCAGCCGCGCCGGTCGGCCAGGTCCGCGCCAGCGGAAGCCGGCATGTTGAGTTCATTGCCGGCCTGGCTTGGAGTGCTGGGCGCCGCACTGCTCGTGCTGGTTATCGCCGGCCTGCTGACATGGCATCAATTTCGACGCCGCCCGCCGCTGCCGCCGGCCGCTTCGGCGCGGGTCGAGGCGGCATCCCTGGCTGACTCGGCCGTGCCGGCCACGCCGGGCCTGCCGGGCCTGCCGCCGGTGGTGCCGGACCGAAGTCGGCTCGGTCGCTACCGCATCAAGCGGTCGCTCGGCCGCGGTTCGATGGGCACGGTGTACCTGGCGCACGATGCGCAGCAAGGCCGTGCCGTCGCTGTCAAGACGCTGGCGCTGACACGCGAGTTCGATGCCGCCGACCTGGCTGATGTGCGCGAGCGCTTCTTTCGCGAAGCCGACACCGCCGCGCGGCTGCGCCACCCGGACATCGTCAGCGTGTTCGAGGCCGGCGAGGAGCACGGGTTGGCCTTCATCGCGATGGAATACCTGCCCGGTCACGACCTGCTCCGCTACACCTTGCCGGGCCGGCTGCTGGCGGTGCCGACCGTGCTGCGCATCGTTGCGCGGGTGGCGCTGGCGCTGGCCTACGCGCACACCCAGGGCGTGGTGCACCGCGATGTGAAGCCGGCCAATGTGATGGTCGACCTCGACGCCGGCAGCGTCAAGGTCACCGACTTCGGCATCGCCCGCATCACCGATGCGCGCCGCACGCGCAGCGGCATGGTGCTGGGCACGCCGTCGTTCATGTCGCCCGAGCAGATGGCCGGGCGGCGCGCGGATGGGCGCAGCGACCTGTATTCGCTCGGCGTGATGCTGTTTCAGTTGCTCACCGGCGCGCTGCCGCACCGCGGCGAATCGATGGCCGAACTATTGAACCAGATCGCCAACGAAGCCGCGCCCGATGTGCGCAGCTTGCGCGCCGAGTTGCCCGAAGCGCTGGCCGACGTGCTGACCCTGGTGCTCCACAAGCGACCCGAGTTGCGCTATCCCGACGGCCGGCAGATGGCAGCCGACCTGCGGTCCATCGCCGACCAGATCGATGCGTGGACAGGGCCGGGCGTGGAATATTCACGCCTCGATCCGAGGCACAATGCCGGGCACTGATCCGAGCGCCCATGCCCGCAAGTTCCACGTCCATGATCGTCGAGTTCCACTGCGCCACCGACACCGGCCGGGCGCGCAACAACAATGAAGACTCGGTGGCCGTGGACGACCCGAGTGCGCTGGTCGTTCTGGCCGATGGCATGGGCGGCTACAACGCCGGTGAAGTGGCCAGCGGCATGGCCACTTCGTTCATCAAGACGGAGCTCGGCCGCTGGTTGTCGGAGGCCTCGCAGAACGCCAGCGACACCGACGTGCGGCGTGCCATGGACATCTGCGTTGACAACGCGAACCGCGCCATTTTCAACGCCGCCAACTCGAACCCGCAGTACGCCGGCATGGGCACGACGCTGGTGGTGGGAGTGTTCCGCGACGCGCGCCTGCTGATGGGCCATGTGGGCGACTCGCGCGCCTACCGCCTGCGCGGCGGGCGCCTGGCGCAGATCACCCACGACCACTCGCTGCTGCAAGAGCAGATCGATTCCGGCCTGATCACGCAAGAGCAGGCGGCGTTCTCGGCCAACAAGAATCTGGTGACGCGCGCGGTCGGTGTCGAAGACACGGTGCTGCTCGAAACCCACCTGCACGACGTGCTGCCCGGCGACACCTACCTGCTATGCTCGGACGGGCTTTCCGACATGCTCGACGATGAAAGCATCGCCCAGGTTTTGATGGGCCGCGAGGTCTTGGCCGAAGCCGCCAGCGCCCTCATCGACGCGGCCAACGATGCCGGCGGCAAAGACAATATCTCCGTGGTGCTGGCGCGTGTGCGCGGGCCTGCGGGCAGCGCGCGGTCGTGGTGGCCGTTCCGGCGCTGATGCCCATCGACGCGGCGAAGACATAGACACACAAGAGGTCAAACAGCATGGGCAAACTGGTCGTATCGCTCGACGGTGTCGTGATCAAGGAAGTGCAGATCACGAAGGACAAGACCACGCTTGGCCGCCGCCCGTACAACGACATCGTGATCGACAACCTCGCCGTCAGCGGCGAGCACGCGGTGCTGCAGATGGTGGGTGCCGACGTCTTCATCGAAGACCTCAACAGCACCAACGGCACCTACATCAACGGCAAGGCCGTGAAGAAGCAATTGCTCAGCCACAACGACACGGTCGAGATCGGCAAGTACAAGATCAAGTTCATCGTCGACGACGGTACCGACTACGAGAAGACGATGATCATGAAGCCCGGCACGCGCCCGGCCTTCGTTCCGTCGGGCCAGGCCCATGGCGCCAGCTTCGGCTCGTCGGGGTTCGGCTCGCTCGGCGTGGCCACTGCGCCGGCTTCGATCCGGGTTCTGAACGGCCTGGCTGCGGGCCGCGAGGTGGTGCTCACCAAGGTCGTCACCACGGTGGGCAAGCCCGGCGTGCAGGTCGCGTCGATCACGAAGCGCCCGGGCGGCTATGTGCTGGCCCATGTCGAAGGCGCCTCGCAGCCGTCGGTCAACGGCGACCCGCTGGTCGGCGAAACCGTGCACCTGAAAAATGGCGACGTGATCGAACTCGCCGGCACGCAGATGCAGTTCGTGCAGGGCTGACGCAGCGCCTGCGGCGCGGCCCGCTGATGCCGGGGCGCTTGTGATGCCGCCGAGCTTGTCGAGGCCGGGTTCGCGCTTCGCGGTCTGGCCGGCACTGCGTGCCGCGCTGCTGTGCGCGACCGTGCTCGCGGCCCTGGCGCATGCCGCCGGCCTGCTGCCGCTGCCCTTCATCGGCGCCCTCGACAACGCCATCGCCGATGCCCGCCTGCGCGCCTTCATGCCGCGCACGCTCGATGCCCGCATCGTGATCGTCGATGTTGACGAGCGCAGCCTGGCGCAGGTTGGGGGCTGGCCCTGGAGCCGGGACCGCCTCGCGGCCCTGACCGAAGAATTGTTCGTCCGCCAGAAGGCGGCCGTGGTGGGTTTCGACACGGTCTTTGCCGAGCCTGACACCAGCACCGGCCTGCCTGCCCTCGAACGTCTGGCCGCCAACGCGCCCGAGATCGCTGCCCGGCTCCCGCGCTGGCGGCCCGAGCTCGACAACGACGCCGCGTTCGCCCGCGCCCTGACCGGCCGCAACGTGGTGCTCGGCTTCTATCTGACGAGCGACCGCGAGGCGCATCAGGTCGGCGTGCTGCCTGTGCCGGTGTTCGACGCCATCGCGCTGCAGGGCCGGCGCATTGCCTTCACGCACTGGGACGGTTACGCCGCGAACCTGCCGGTGCTCGCTGCCGCTTCGCCGAGTGCCGGCTTTTTCAATGCCGTGGAAGACGCCGACGGGCTGGTTCGCAGCGTGCCGCTGGTGGCCGAATTCGGTGGGCGTCACTTCGAGCCGCTCGCGCTGGCCGTGTTTCGACGCTACACCGGCGCGCCGCGCGTGCTGCCCGGGTTCGCACCGCCCGGCGGCCTGCCGTCGGACTACAACGCGCTGCAAAGCGTGGTGCTGGAACAGGGCGCGACCCGCCTGGCGCTGCCGGTCGATGCACAGGTGCGCGCCCGCGTGCCGTACCGCGGCCCCGGCGGGCCGCGCGGCGGTTCGTTCGAGTATGTCTCGGCGTTCGACCTGTTGAGGGGCGGCATCGCAGCCGGGCATCTGGCCGGCAAGCTGGTGATCGTCGGCTCGACCGCGCCCGGCCTCTACGACCAGCGCTCCACTCCGGTGGGCGAGGTCTATCCCGGCGCCGAGGTTCATGCCAACCTGCTGTCGGGCCTGCTCGACGGCCGCCTGCCGGTACAGCCAGACTGGGCTTCGGGCTTCGAGATGGTCCAGTTGCTGATCGTTGCCGGGGTGCTGATCGCCGGCCTGCCTCGGCTGCGCGCGGCCACTGCGGCGCAGCTCGCGTTGGCTTTGGCGGCGGCACTGATCGCCTTGAATCTGTGGAGTTACCGCAGCCACGGCCTGCTGTTGCCGCTCGCTGCTTCACTGCTGCTGACCGCGCTGCTCTACGCCGGCATCACGATCCGGGCCTTCGTCGTCGAAGGCCGGCAGCGGCGTTCGCTGGCGCGGCTGTTCGGCAGCTACGTGCCGCCTGAACTCGTGGCCGAGATGGCGCGCGATCCGGCGCGCTACGACATGCGGGCCGAAAACCGCGAGCTCACCATCATGTTCTGCGACATGCGCAACTTCACGCGCGTGTCCGAGCAGATGTCGCCTGAAGACCTGCGCGCGCTGATGAACCGGTTCTTCTCCGCCATGACCGCCGTGATCCGCGAGCACCGCGGCACGCTCGACAAATACATCGGCGACGCGATCATGGCGTTCTGGGGTGCCCCGCTGAGCGACCCCGCCCACGCCGCTCACGCAGTGCAGGCTGCGCTCGACATGGGCGCCCGGCTCGGCGACCTGAACACCGAGCTGGCGCAGCGTGGCCTGCCGCCAATCGGCGTGGGCATCGGGCTGAACACCGGCCTGGTGTGTGTCGGCGACATGGGCTCCAGCATGCGCCGCAGCTACACCGTGATGGGCGACGCGGTGAACCTGGCCTCGCGCATCGAAGGCCTGACGCGCCACTACGGCGTCGATGTGCTGGTCGGCCAGTCGACTCGCGACGCGGCACTGTCAGCGGGCACTTCGATCGCGCCCCGCGAGCCCGGCGCGCTGGCCTGGGTCGAGGTCGATCGGGTGCGGGTCAAGGGCAAGCGCCAGGACGTGACGCTTTTCACGCCGGTGCAGCAGGCGGCTGCGTCTGCGCCGTCATTTACCGAGGAAATGCGGCTTTGGCAGCTTGCGTTGGCCGGCCACCGGCTGCACCATTGGAGTGACGCGGGAACCTGCCTGCACCGCCTCAGGTCCGACTTTCCAGATTCACCGCTGGCCGGCCTGTACCGCCAGCTTGATGCGCGCAACCAGCGCCACCGCAGCAGCCCGCCACCCGCCGACTGGGACGGCACCCACACCTTCGACAGCAAGTGATCCAAGAATGATCCTCAACGTGCTCGGTTGCTCCGGGTCGATCGCCGCAGGTTGCAAGACCACCGCCTTCCTGCTCGACGGCGACGTGCTGATCGACGCCGGCACCGGCGTGGGCGATGTCGCGCTCGATGCGCTGGCGCGCGTCGATCACATCCTCGTCAGCCACTCCCACCTCGACCACGTGCTGGCCATCGGCCTGATCGCCGACGGCGTGATGCGGGTGCGCCATGCGCTCGGGCGCGGGCCGATCCTGGTCCACGCGCTGCCCGAGACCATCGCCGCGCTGCGCACCCACATCTTCAACGGCGTGATCTGGCCCGACTTCACGCGCCTGCCCAGCGCCGAGCACCCGGCGCTCAAGCTGGTGCCGTTCGCGGTCGGCGAGGTGCTGGCCTTGAACGGCAAGCGCATCGAGGTGCTGAGCGCCGTGCACACCGTGCCGGCGGTCGGCTTCGCGGTGGCGTGCCGGAACGGCGCCGGCATCAACCCCGACGTCGATCCGGGCTGGTGGGTCTTCACCGGCGACACCGGGCCGAACCCGCAGCTGTGGGCGCGCCTGCGGCAGATGAAGGTCGCCCACCTCGTCATTGAAACCGCTTTCAGCGACGAAGAACGCGAACTCGCCGGCATCAGCCGCCACCTGTGCCCGACCTCGCTCGGCCAGGAACTGGCGCAGCTCGCGGGCAGTGTCGATGTTCACATCACCCACATCAAACCCGGCGAGATGAAGGCCGTGATGGCGCAGATCGGCCGGCTCGGAACCGGGCACCGGATTCATGCGCTGGCGGCGGGTCAGGTGATGCGCATTGGGTGAGGCGGCTCGGAACAGGGTAGCGACTCCGTCGCCAACGAGGTACGTTGCAAGGAACAAACGTTGCCATGAACAGTGAGGTGCGCGGTGCAAGAAGCCACCTGTTCCGAGCTGCGCAGTCAGGCCAAATATTTTTTTGATTTTGTTGAAGCTGGCGGCCGTTGGCAGGCGGCCCGTTCCCACTTAAGTAGGGGCTAGACTTATTTATGCGTTCCTTGCAAGTAGTCTGAGGGCGCCGACATGACCGACACCGTCAACTTCACCGGGTCTGTGGACCGTGACTTGCTGAAACGCGCCAAAGTGATTGCGGCGCAATCCGACACTTCCGTCAACGCGCTGTTCAATGCCGAGTTGCGTCACCTTGTCGAAACCTATGAGGCTGCGCAGGCTTGCGGCAACCAGAACTTCGTCACCTTGCTCGACTTCTCGCTAGGGCGCATCGTTGACCTGATAGCCCTGGCCCGCCTGGGTCTCGTCAGCGAGGAAGACTTGTTCCTGCTCATGGCGCAGGCGCATCTGCCGATGCCGAGACTGAGCGAGCGCGCCACCCGCGCGATCGCCTACCGAAGCACGTGCAATCGCTGCTTCCCGCCGCGCACCGCCTCGATGACCAGACGCCGGTCAAGCGCTGCCAGCTGCCTGTCATGCGCGCAGGCCAAGGCCAGCAGGTAGCTGTCGGCGATCTGCGCTGACGTCAGCAGGCACGACGCGTCGATCCGTTCGGCGTTCATCAGGCTGATGTGGTCGGGCCAGAATACATGGCCGGGCAGCGTGCGCAAGGTCGCCATCAGCGCCACAACGGCCGACGGCGTGCCCGCAGAGTTCGGGTAGCGAGCGTGGCCAACGATGCGCAGCACACAGTTTTCGGTCAGCGGGCAGGTGGCCCAGGCCTTGTGCCCCGTGGCGCCAAACCAATCGTGGGCCGGGTCGTGATGAACGTGCGCCGGGTCGAGCAGCGCAATCAGCACGTTCACGTCGAGCAGGAACGTTGTCAAGACAGTTCGTCGCGCAGTTCGTTCACCAACTCCAGCGTCACCGGGGCCGTGCCTGCCCGCACCGGCAACAAGGGCACGCCGTTGCGGGCCTTGCGGCCCGTCGCGGCGGGCTTCAGGGCTTGCCGCGAGAGGGCCGATATCACCTCACCGAGGCCTCTGTTATGGCGCGCAGCCAGGCTCTTGGCGGCGATCAGCACGTCGTCATCGATTGTCAGCGTCGTGCGCAATTCAAACCTCCACTGCTAGCGCAGCAAACATCGCGCTTCATGTCAAACAGGGGTGCTTGTGTTGCGCACGGCGCGGCTAACGTGGGCAACCATCAGACGCTCGAACGGGCAATTGGGCTGCGCCAGCCAAACAGTGACGATTTGTGTCGGGCCCGACTGACGCCGACTGCCGGCTGCCCGCCGCGTGACTTTTTGTGTCAACTTTCCGGCGGAATCGCACGCTTTTCTGGGATCAACGCAATGGCATGGCGAATGCAACGGTAAACCCGTGTCCACCCCCAACCGTCGGAGAATTTCACCATGAAGCGTCGCGTCCAAGCTGGTTTTACTTTGATCGAATTGATGATCGTCGTTGCGATCATCGGCATCCTGGCGGCGGTTGCGCTGCCAGCGTATCAGCAGTACACGAAGAAGGCCAAGATGGCCGAAGTGATTCTGGCGGCATCGGCTTGCCGCACCACGATCACGGAAACGATCCAGTCCGCATCGAGCAACGCGCTGACGGTGGCCGCCAACCTCTGGGGCTGCGAAGTCTCGGCGGGCTCGGGCAGCAAGTACGTCAACAAGGTCGAGACGACCACTGCCGGCAAGATCACCGTCACGGCCCAGGGCTTCGGTGACACGGACATCGATACCAAGGTCATCACGCTGGTCCCGTTGATCGGCACTGCGGTGGCCACCATCAACGATGGCCAGAGGTCGGTCACGGCATGGCGCTGCGGCGACACTGCGACAGACGGCACGTCCCTGACCATCGTCAAGTACCTCCCGGGTTCGTGCAAGGGCTGATAGCCGGCGATCTCAGTCGGCGATACCAAGAAAGCGGCCTTCGGGCCGCTTTTTCGCTGGTCCCTCAATCCGGGGGGTGGTGCCGCCTTTCGGATGGATTTGCCCCCTCGGCATCGTCTACAGACGCTTCGGCAGCTTACATTCACACACGAATTTAAGCCCCCTACCGCCGGAGATTTTGTCCATGAAGAGCCACCGTCAAACAGGTTTCACCCTCATCGAGTTGATGATCGTCGTTGCGATCATCGGCATCCTGGCCGCAGTAGCGCTGCCGGCCTATCAGCAGTACACAAAGAAGGCCAAGATGGCCGAAGTCATTCTGGCCGCGTCGTCATGCCGAACGACCATCACCGAGGCGATTCAGACCGCAGCGAGTTCGGCGTTGACGGTTGCCGCCAACGGGTGGGGATGTGAAGTTTCGGCCGGCTCGGGCAGCAAGTATGTGAACAAGGTCGAGACCAGTGACGCCGGAAAGATCACGGTCACTGCCCAAGGTTTTGGCGATTTCGACATCGACACTCAAGTGGTCACGCTGGTCCCGCTGATCGACGCTGCCCCGGCGACCACCAGTGACGGCCAAAAGGCAGTGACGTCGTGGCGTTGCGGTAACGTGCTCACGGACCTCACTTCGGCGACGATGGTGAAGTACCTGCCCGGTTCCTGCAAGGGCTGAACGCAGAGCCATCAACATCGCGGCCTTCGGGCCGCTTTTTCATGCGCAGCATCTTCATTTTTCTGGGCTTGATCGGGCTCTTCCTGGGCTGGAACCTGCCCAACCACTATCCGTTGTGGACCACGTTTCACGGCGAGTTGATTGCCGCAGCAGGTGCCTGCCTGCTGTTCATCGGAACGCTCTGTTCGCAGGCGCCGTTTTCACTGCGGTTTGAGCAACCGCGCACGCGGTCGAGGCTCAGCCCGGTCCGGCTTGCCCTGCCCCCGGCGGCGCGCGCGTGGCTGCTGGTGGGGGTGCTTGCGCCTTTGCAGTACCTGGCGGGGTTGTTCGACTTTTATGGCGACGCCCTCCTGGGGTTCCTCTACGCGCTGGGCGCCGCAATCAGCGTGTACATCGGCTATCTGTGGGCCGCGCAGGCGGGGAGCGCGAAGGTTTTGCGCGCGCTCTTCCTCACCGTACTTTGGGCCGGGCTTGCAGCGGGCGGCGCCGCATTCTGGCAATGGATGCGCCTGCCGACCGCCGGCTGGTGGGCAATGGAACTGATCGAGAGCCGCCCGTATGGCAACTTTGCCCAGCCCAATCTCTTCGGGCTGTTCATGGTGATGGGCGTTGTCGCCGCGACCGCGTTGTTCGAGATGCGCGTGCTCCAACATCGATTGAGTTACTACCTCGTGCTCGTGTTTTTCGGCTGGGCAATGCTGATCAGCGAGTCGCGTGCGTCGGCACTCGCCATGCTGTCGGTAGCCGTGTTCTGGTTCATCACGAACCGGCGGGTGCCGACTCGATTGCGCTGGTATGAAGTCGTTGCCGCACTGGGCTTGGGCTGGGGCGTTTCGCGGTCACTGGTCAACATCGAAACGGCGCTCTACCTTAAGGCAACGGTGGCCCGTGTCACGCTGGAAGTGGGGCCACGAGAGGCCATCTGGCTCCAATTCTGGGCCGCCATCAAGGCGCATCCCTGGGCTGGCTATGGCTTCGGGCAAGGGGTGGCGGCGCTGCGGGAAGTGGCCGCGCACACGGGGCCTGCGCGCAACACGATCTACGCCCACAGTTTCGTTCTCGACCTGATGGTGTGGGTCGGCGTGCCGCTGGGGCTGATTCTCACGGCCGCATTGAGCCGGTGGATGTTGGGCTGGTTGCGCAAAGTTGACCGTGCCGAGTCGATGGCGCAACGTCATTGGGTCTTCGCGTTCTGGCTGGCGCTGGCGGTGCAGTCGCTGCTGGAGTTTCCCTATGCGCACACGTTTTTTCTGTTGCCCGCCGCGTTGCTTGCCGGGGCCATCACCCCGATGCCGTGGGGCGCCGCCAATTCGCCGTCGCCGCCGCGTTATGTGGCCAGCCGCGCAGCCTTGGCGCTGGCCGCAGTGGCTGCAGGCTTGCTTGCCCTGACGGCCTGGGACTATCTGCAATTCGAGACCGAGTTCCGGGCCAACCGCTTCGACAAGGGTCGCTTCGAGTACCCGGCCGAGCACGACGTGCATCGCGGCCCTGTCATGCTCGACCAGCTTGCCGCGCTCAACGCCAGCGCGCGTTACCAGATCGAGCGTGGCATGCCACTTGAGCAGATCGAGCGCCTTGGCCACCTGGCGCGGCGTTTCCACCTTCTGCCAACCCGCGTCGACTACGCCAAGGCCCTGGCGTTGAACGGAAGGCCGGCCGAGGCGCAGGCCGAGATGCAGATGATCCGCGGCATCTACCACCCCGCGCTGTGGGCGAAGATCGAGCGTGACTGGCTCGACTGGCAGGAGCAACACCGGTCGGAGTTGACCCCGCTGCGCTGACCTGCGCTGCGCTGCCCCGCGCTGCCAGCACAGCGCCTCGTTGTTGGTTCCCGTCGGCCTGCGATCCGGTTCGGCTCCGCTTGCCACCGCGAGCACGCGACCCGGCCGACATACCGCCCGCCACATGCACGCTGTGCCCCGCTGCGGTCGCGACCCTGGCGAGTGGATGCCGGGCCGCGTCAACTTGTAAGCCGCGTGCAAGACCCACTCCAGTTCCAGCGGTACCGTCTTCGCCACGAAGACGCCGCCGCTGTGGGCGAGCAGGGCCTTGGCAGCGGGCACTTGGCTGGGGTCGTCCAGCGTCGGGCAACGTACCAGGACGCTGGTGTCGAGGGCGATCATGGCAACAGCGGTGCTACCCTACTTTCTGACGCGGCGCCGGGCCACGTCAGCGTCCAGGGCAGCGTCGATATCGGCCTGGAACAGCCAGCGCCGCGAATCGCGCAGTTCCTTCGGGATGACGTTCTGGCCCCGGCTGGACAAGGTGGTGGTTCCGATCAGAGTGACTTCCTGGACCGCGGTAAGACTGAGTAAGATTTAACCCGGTACATCGGTGGCGACCATGTGTCAAAGGCGGGATGGATCGAGACCGAGACTCGCTGGCTCAGACGCTCGCCTGGATGGCGCCAGCGCGCTGCGGCCGGACACGCCGGCGCAAGCGCCATTGCAAAGTTCGATACCGTGTCGTGCCGGAATGCGCGGCGATTCAACATCAAGCCGATTGTTTTCTCGTGAGATATCGCGCGCTTGAGTGTGGTCGGGGCAGCAGGGCGCGGTCGCCATACCGAGCGGTCAGTGCGATTCGAACAGGTACTATCGCGAGAGCGAGCGCCCCATGGCTGAAATCGACAATCTGATCATCGAACACTTGAAGGGTCTGCGGTCGGACCTGCAGACGATGCGCACCGAAATGCACACGGAATTCAGGGATGTGAAGCAGCGCCTTGCCAGTGTCGAGACGAGTATCGTCGCCGCGAAGCATGAGTCGGCGACATTCGCGGCGACTAGGTGCGGCAACAGGTGAGTATTGACAGTCTGCTCGAACGCATTCAACGCCTTGAGCGACGCCTCGAGCTCTCATAGCGGCACGCCGGCCTGTCTTCCCGACTCCGTCGCTGTTCGCGGCCCAATACGGGTTTCGGCACCTCGGTGCGGTGGTTTCGTCCACGGCCCACTGTTGAGGCGGCCTTGGTGGTGACATGCGTTGATGCTCGCGCAGTGGCGCCGAACTGGCGGGGCCCACGCCATACCGCCGTTCGGACCGGGTTCGGCTGATGCAAGCGTCGCCGCAGTTGTCTTCGAGGCTGCCTCACGATCAGGCCGTGTCGCAGATCCTGGCCAGTGCCGCCATCGGCATGCCGATGCTGCTGGCCTTCAACCTGCCGCCTTCCTCCACCTTCCTGAACCAGGCCGCAGCGTTGATCGGCTGGGGTGGCTGGCTCACGCTGCTGGCCGCGTGTTTGCCGGGCCGCGTCTGGCCGCGCGACAGCGGGCTGATGGCGCTGCAAGCGGCCTTCGCGCTGCTGCTGCTCTCGGCCCTCGCGGCGCCGCTGTGGGCCGGCCTGCCGTGGTCGATCGCGCTGTCCAGTGCCGGCCTGATCCTGGCCGCGGCGCTGACGGCGCAGACGGCCTGCGCGCTGCAGCACGCCGGACTCGGCCGCGCGGCGTTTCACGCTTTTTGCATCGGCATGGTCGTGGCCGGTGTGGCCAGCAGCGGCATTGCGATCGTCGAGGTGTTCGTGCCGCAATGGGCCGATGGCGACTGGATCGCGCGCAGCTCGATCCCGGGCCGCGCGGTCGGCAACATGCGTCAGCCGAACCACCTCAGCAGCCTGCTGCTGTGGTCGGTGATCGGCGCCGTGTGGCTCGGCGAGGCACGCATGCTGCGCCGGGGCATCGCCACCGGGCTGGCGCTGCTGTTCATCTTCGGCGTGGTGCTCAGCGGCTCGCGCACCGGCGCCCTCGGCATGCTGATCTTCGCCGCGTGGGGCGGGCTCGACCGGCGCTTGTCGCGGCGCTCGCGGGCCTTGCTGCTGCTCGCACCTTTGATCTATGCGGCAGGCTGGTTCGGCGTTTCGGCCTGGGCCGACCTGGGCCAGCATGCGTTCATCGGCGAGACCCGCTTCAGCACCAAGGGCGACATCTCCAGTTCGCGCTACGGCATCTGGGCCAACACGTTGACCCTGATCCGCATGCACCCGTGGCTGGGCGTGGGCTTCGGCGAGTTCAATTTTGCGTGGACGCTGACGCCGTTTCCCGGCCGGCCGGTCGCGTTCTTCGACCACACCCACAACCTGCCGTTGCAGTTCGCGGTTGAGCTCGGCCTGCCGCTGGCCGCACTCGTCACGGCGGCATTGCTGTGGGCGCTGTGGCGCGCGTTGCAGCAGGCGCTGCGCGCGCGCGGTCATGCCGACCCCGACGCGGCGCCGATGCAGCGTGCGGCCTTCATGATCGTCTTCATGGTGCTGCTGCACAGCTTGCTGGAGTACCCGCTCTGGTACGCCTACTTTCTGCTGCCCGCAGCGTTCGCCTTCGGCCTGTGCCTGGCGAACCCGCCGGCGCCGGTCGATGCGGATGCAGCCAGCCGCGTTGACGTCCGTGCCGACACGCCCGCCAGCGTGCTCGCGCCTGCGGTTCGCGAGGCCACCCGCCCGCTGCTGGTCGCGGCCATGCTGTTGATGATGGGCGGCCTGGCGGCGGTGGCCGACTACACCCGCGTCGTCGTCATCTTCTCGCCGGCCGACAACGCCGCGCCGCTGACGCAGCGCATTGCCGACGGCCGGCGAAGCTGGTTCTTCGCCCACCACGCCGACTACGCAGCCGCCACCACCAGCGAACACCCCGCGCAGGCGATGCGCTCGTTCCTGAGTGCCACCCATTACCTGCTCGACTCGCGTTTGATGGTCGCCTGGGCGACGGCGCTGAATGAGGCCGGCGACACCGAGCACGCCCGCTACGTCGCGCAGCGCCTGCGCGAGTTCCGCAACGACGGTGCGGCTTCGTTCTTCGCGCCCTGCGCCGCGGCGGCGGCCCTGCCGTTTCAGTGCCTGGCGCCGCAGCGCAGTTTTGTCTACGAGGATTTCAGGTGAACGCGGCGCTGCAGTTTGCGATCAGGCTGTCGATGCGATATTCTTACCAATCCAGTATCCATACATTCAAGGCAATGACATGACATCGGTCGCCACGCTGTCCAGCAAATTCCAGATTTCCATTCCCAAGCGCGTGCGTGAAGATCAGCGCTGGCAGGCGGGCCAGGAGTTCGTCTTCATTCCGAAAGGCCTTGGCGTGTTGCTGATGCCGGTGCCTGAGTTTGAACAACTCGCAGGCATCGCCAAAGGCGCGCGGAACCTGTCAATCCGCGATCGCAAAGACCGCTATTGATGCGGGTGGTCGACACCTCGGTCTGGATCGAGTGGTTCATCGGCAGCCCGCTAGGCCGTCGGTTGGCCAAGGAGATGCCCGACCGCCCCGAGTGCATCGTGCCCACCATCGTGCAGCTCGAACTCGCGAAATGGCTGCTGCGTGAATCCGGCGAAGACCGCGCCGACCAAGTGATCGCCTACACGCAGAACTGCATCGTTGTGCCGCTGGACACGCCGATTGCGCTGCTCGCCGCCGAGTTGCACCGCCAACACAAGCTCGCCACCGCCGATGCCATCGTCTATGCGACGGCGCAAGCCAGGGGCGCCGAACTGCTCACGTGTGACGCCCATTTCGACAAGCTGCCCGGTGTCGCGTACTTCAGGAAGCCGCCGGCGCACTGACCCAGTCGCCCGACTTCCCGCCGTGCTTTTCGAGCACCCGGATCTCGCCCATCACCATGCCGCGGTCGGCCGCCTTGCACATGTCGTAGATCGTCAGCAGGCCGATCTGCACGGCGGTCAGCGCTTCCATTTCCACGCCGGTGCGGCCCTGCGTTTCGACCTGCGCGGTGCAGCGCACGCCGGGGCTGGCGTCGATGATCTCGAACTCAACGGTCACGCGCGTGATCGGCAGCGGGTGGCACAGCGGGATCAACTCGGCGGTGCGCTTCGCGGCCTGGATCGCGGCGATGCGCGCAACGCCGATCACATCGCCTTTTTTCGCCGTGCCCGATTCGATCAATGCCAGCGTGGCCGCCTGCATCCGGATCACGCCGCTGGCGCGGGCGATGCGGTGAGTCTCGGCCTTGGCCGACACATCGACCATGTGGGCCTGGCCGTGGGCGTCGAAGTGGGTCAACTGCGCAGCGGGCGCGGCGGAATTGACAGGGTCGGCAGCGGTTGAACTCATGGGGCGAAACAGTCTCGAAACGTTTGTGCGGCATGATAGCCACGCACTTCCTCAGTGTCCTCTGGAGTGTCCCCACCCGTGCTTACTGCGCCTCTCGTCACCCCTTGTCACCGCCCTCGCAGCCGCTGGCGCACCCGCCTCGTGGCCACCGCCTGTGCATTCGCCCTCGGCTGCCCGGCCGGGTTGCCACCGGCGCTGGCGCAGAGCCGCCTGCCCACCCTCGGCGACCCGGCCTCGGAAGACTTCGGCATCGCCACCGAGCGCCAGCTCGGCGACGCCATCATGCGCGAGATTCGCGCCGACCCCGACTACCTCGACGACCCGGTGCTGCTCGAGTACCTGCGCTCGCTGTGGCTGCCGCTGGTGGCGCAGGCGCGGGTGCGCGGCAACATCAATGCCGATGTCGATTCGCGCCTGGCGTGGGAGCCGTTCCTGGTGCGCGACCGCAGCGTCAACGCCTTCGCACTGCCGGGCGGCTATGTCGGCGTGCACCTTGGTTTGATGGCGATGACCGCCTCGCGCGATGAGCTTGCTTCGGTGCTGGCGCACGAGCTGTCGCACATCACGCAGCGCCACATCGCGCGCAGCATCGCCAACAGCAAGCACCAGACGCTGCTGAGCCTGGCCGCGCTGGTGGTGGGCGTGCTGGCCGCGAGCCGGGCCGGCAACAGCAGCGCCGATGCCGCCAACGCGGCCATCGTCGGCAGCCAGGCGCTGGCCGCACAGGGCCAGCTCAACTTCTCGCGCGACATGGAACGCGAGGCCGATCGCGTCGGCTTCGCGGTGATGTCGGGCGCCGGCTTCGCGCCCGGCGGCATGGCCGCGATGTTCGAAAAGCTCGACCAGTCTTCACGTTTGAACGACAGCGGCGGCTTCCCTTATCTGCGCAGCCACCCGCTGACCAGCGAGCGGATCGGCGAGGCCCGTGCCCGGATGGGCACGTCCGAGCCTTCCCGGATGGCCACGGCGGCAGAGCCGGCACGAACCAGCGCGTCAGGGCCTGTGCGAAGCGGCGCCACCGCGCCCGCCAGCGCCCTTGAACACACCGCCGCGCAGGCCCGCTCGCGGGTGCTGATGGACGCTCGCTTCGACGCGCTGCGGCGCTGGCAGGCGCTCGACGGCGACCGCGTTGCCGTCACTGTCGGCGACAAGCTCGCGAGTGCGTATGAAAGCGCGCTGGCCTCGACCCTGCTGCGCGACTGGGCGCGCGCCGATGGGTCCATCGCCACCGCGCTGGCGCTGGTGCGGGGTGGTGGCACGCCCGACGTGCGTGCCGAGCGCGCCGTCGTCTTGCTGCAGGCCCAGTCGCTGTTGGCGCGCGGCGAGCTCGCGAGGGCGGTTCAGGCGCTCGCGCCGTTTGCGTCTGACGGCTCGCGGCCGGTGCTGCTGCTGGCTGCGCAGGCCGCGCTTGCGGCGGCCGCTGCGCCATCGGCCGCTGCCAGTGCCCCTGCGATTGCTGACGCGTTGCGCCAGCACGCTTCCGACCTGCAGACCTGGGTGGCCGTGAACCCGCGCGATTCACTTGCCTGGACGGCGCTGAGCCAGATCGACGAGCGCCTCGGCCAGCCGCTGCGCGCGATCCGCGCCGATGCCGAATCGCGCGTCGCACTCGGCGACCTGGGCGGCGCAGCCGACCGGTTGCGCGCTGGCCAGCGCCGCGCCCGCAGCGGGGGCGCGGTCGACTTCATCGACGTGTCGGTGATCGACTCAAGGCTGCGCGACATCGAGGTTCAGCGCAAGAAGAACGAGATCGACGAGAAGGCGTTCAAGTAGCCCGCTTGACTCTTTCCCCCGCTGGGGGCCGGCAAGCAGCATGGTTGGGTTCCCGCACGCCCCCATCCCCACCTTCCCCCAACCGGGGAAGGAGCAAGACAGGTCGATGTGCCACGCTCTTAGACTCTGCGCGAATCAGCAGCTGAGGGCGCCGCATGCAAGCAGTCAACAGAGCCATCGCGTGGGCTCTCTTTGCGACCACGACCTTGGTCATGGCGCAGGCCCAAGCCGCCACCATCACCGCCGTCAGCCCGCAAGGCGAAGTGGCGCAGGTGCGGCAGATCACGGTCAAGTTCTCCGAAGCCGTCGTGCCCTTCGGCGACTTGCGGCTGGCCGACCCGATGAGCGTGGCTTGTCATGGCGCGGTGCCTGCCGGCGCTGGCCGGTGGGCGAATGACCGGGTCTGGCTCTACGACTTTCAGGACCCGCTCGCGCCCGGCACCCGCTGCACGCTGAAGGCGCGGCCTGAGTGGAAGCCCACCGCCGCCAGCACTGCTTCAACTTCAATCGCGCTCACCGGCGCCACCGAATTCAGCTTCAGCACCGGCGGCCCGGCGGTGCTGTCGATGCAGCCCTACGACGGCAGCCAGGTCGAGGAAGACCAGTACTTCCTGCTGCGCCTGAGTGGTGCGGTGGTCGAAAGCACGGTGCTCGCCAATGCATGGTGCGAGGTCGAGGGCATCGGCGAGCGCATCGGTGTGCGCGTGGTCAGTGGCGAGGCACGCGCGCCATTGCTGGCGGCGCGCCGCATCGACACCGCCCAGGCCGCGCGCTACCTCGTGCTGACTTGCCAGCGGCCGCTGCCGAACGCCACGGCGTTGCGCCTCGTCTGGGGCAAGGGCATCGGCGCGCTTGCCAACCCGAAGATCGTGACCAGCACCGAGCAGCGCTTTCGCTTCACGGTGCGGCCGGCCTTCACGGCCGAGTTCACTTGCGAGCGCGAGCGTGCCAATGCGTCCTGCTTGCCGATCCGGCCACTGAGCCTGCGCTTCACGGCCGGTGTGCCGCGTGAGCATGCAGCGCAAGTGCGCCTGAAGCCGGCCAGCGGCGCGGCGCTGGCGCCGGTGTTCGACAAGGACGACAAGGCGACCGAAGTGACGAGCCTGAGCTTCCCGTTGCGGCTGCCAGAGAACGCGAGCTTCACGATCGAGTTGCCGCGCGAGTTGCGCGACAACGCCGGCCGCACGCTCGCCAACGCGGCGAGTTTTCCGCTCAAGGTGACGACCGGCGACGCACCGCCGATCGCCAAGTTCGCCGCCGCGCCCTTCGGCATCATCGAGTCGGACGCCGAGCCGATGCTGCCGATCACGCTGCGCCATGTGCAGGCCGACCTGCGTCCCGCCGCAGCGCAGGGCCAGGTGCGCATCAAGAGCTTGCAGACCGACGCCGACATCCTCGCCTGGTACGCCAGGCTGCGCCAGTACGACGAGTCGCGCCTGAGTGCCAAGGACATCGGCCTGCCCGAGAGGGACTGGTACACCTTCGAAGACCGGCGCAACGCGCAGGGCCGCAATGTGCGCCAGCGCTTCGACCGCTATGTGGCGACGCGCGAGGTCTCGCTGCTGAACCAGGATGCGGCTTCGAAGCGGCTCGACTTGCCGCAGCTCAATGGCGGCGACCCGCGGCCGTTCGAGGTCGTCGGCATTCCGCTGCCGGGGCCGGGCTACCACGTGGTCGAAGTCGAATCGCTGCGCCTGGGCCAATCGCTGCTCGACAAGCGCGCGCCGATGTTCGTGCGCAGCGGCGTGCTCGTCACCAACCTTGGCGTGCACTTCAAGCTCGGCCGCGAGAACAGCGTGGTCTGGGTCACGACGCTGGACCGCGGCAAGCCGGTCGAGGGCGCGCAGGTGGCAGTGAACGACTGCAATGGCCAGCCGCTCTGGTCGGGCGCCACCGATGCCCAAGGGTTGGCCCGCATCGCGCGCGCGTTCAACCCGAGTGCGGTGCGCTGCGTCGCCGACAACGGCTTGTTCGTCACCGCTCGCAAGCCCGATGCGAACGGCCGACCCGACACCTCGTTCGTCTTCAGCAGTTGGCAAAAGGGCATCGAGTCGTGGCGCTTCAACCAGCCCACCGGCAGCGGCAGCGAGGCCGAAGCGCGGGCCGCCACGGTGTTCGATCGCACGCTGTTCCGCGCCGGCGAAACGGTCTCGATGAAGCACTTCTTTCGCATCGAGACTTCGGCCGGCCTGGCGAACCCAAAGCCCGACGCGCTGCCCACGCGCCTGAAGATCGTCCATCAGGGAACGGGCCAGGAATACGTCCAGCCGCTGCAATGGAGCGGCGTGCGCAGCGCCGAGTCGAGCTGGCAGATTCCTCCGGCCGCCAAGCTCGGTGCCTACAGCGTGGTGCTGGAACGCGAGGGCAGCCCGCCGGGCGGGCGCGACAACCGCCGCACCTGGACCAGCGGCAACTTCCGCGTCGAAGAATTTCGCCTGCCGCTCGTCGATGCGCGCGTCAGCGGGCCGAAGGCGGTGGCGGTGGCGCCGAGCGCGCTGCCGATCGAGGTGCAGCTCAACTACTTCGCGGGCGGCGGCATGGCGCAGGTGAACGCGCGGGCGAGCGCCTTGGTGAAGCGCCGCAGTGTGCGCTTCGACGGCTTCGACGAGTTCTCGTTCGAGCCGCCGCGCGATCCAAGCCAGGCTGGCGCGGCGCCCCCAGAGGGCGAAGAAGGCGCCGCCGATCCGGCCGCGCAGGAAGGCAAGCTGATCGCCGACAAGCTGCCACTCACCACCGACAAGAACGGCGCCGCGCGCTTCACTTTGCTAGACCTGCCGAAGACGACGCGGCCGAGCGAGGTCACCGCCGAGGTGAGCTTCAACGACCCGAACGGCGAGGTGCTGACGGCATCGACCACCGTGCCGCTGTGGCCGAGCGCGGTGGTGCTCGGCGTGAAAGCCGGCTCGTGGGCGAGCAGCCGAGGCAAGGTCAAGTTCACGGCGCTCGCACTCGACACGCGCGGCGCGCCGCTGCAGGGCCAGCGCATCGAGGTGCGCGGCCGGCTGAGCCAGGTCATCAGCACGCGCAAGCGCATGGTCGGCGGCTTCTATGCCTACGACAACCGCACCGAAGTCAAAGACCTCGGCGCGCTGTGCGGCGGCAGCACCGACGCGCGCGGCCTGCTGGCGTGCGAGGCCGAGCTGGGCAGCGCCGGCCAGATCGAGCTGATCGCCTCCGCAGCCGACGCCGCCGGCAACCCGGTGCAGGCGGCGGCGAGCGTCTGGGTCACGAAGCAGGGCGAGCTCTGGTTCGCGCAGGACAACGACGACCGCATCGACGTGCTGCCCGAGAAGAAGCGCTACGAGCCCGGCGAGACCGCGCGGCTGCAGGTGCGCATGCCGTTCCGCGAAGCGACGGCGCTGGTCGCGGTGGAGCGCGAAGGCGTGATCGAGACGCGCGTCGTCACCTTGCGCGGCGACGACCCGACCGTCGAGCTGAAGATCGAGCCGAGCTGGGGGCCGAACGTCTATGTGAGCGTGCTGGCGCTGCGCGGCCGCATTCGCGAGGTGCCCTGGTATTCGTTCTTCGTGTGGGGCTGGAAAGAACCGTTGGCCTGGGCCCGCAGCTTTTGGTACGAGGGCAAGGAATACCAGTCGCCGACGGCGATGGTCGATCTGGCCAAGCCCGCGTTCAAGCTCGGTGTGGCGGCGCTGAAGGTGGGCATCAAGGCGCATGAACTGAAGGTCAGCGTGACGGCAGACAAGCCGCAGTACCAGGTGCGCGAGAGGGCCGTGGCGCGCATCAAGGTCAGCGTCGACGGCAAGCCGCCGGCGGCTGGCGCAACGGCCGAGGTGACGTTTGCGGCGGTCGATGAAGGCCTGCTCGCACTGCGCGACAACGACTCGTGGGACTTGCTGAACGCGATGCTCCAGCCGCGCGCCTGGAGCGTCGAGACCAGTACCGCGCAGAGCGAAATCATCGGTCGCCGCCACTATGGCCGCAAGGCGGTCGCGGCCGGCGGTGGCGGCGGGCGCGGTAGCACGCGCGAGCTGTTCGACACCTTGCTGGTGTGGAAGGCCACGCTCAAGCTGGATGCGAACGGTGAGGCGCAGGTCGAGGTGCCGCTGAACGATTCGTTGACGAGCTTCCGGCTTGTCGCGATCGCGGAAGTTAGTGGGGTGGAAGCCGCAGGTGCCACCGGTGCGGCAAGTGCGAATACCGTGCAGCGCTTCGGCACCGGCAGCACCAGCATCCGCGTCACGCAGGATTTGCAGGTGCTCGCCGGCCTGCCGCCGCTGGTGCGCGAGGGCGATCAGTTCGCTGCGATGCTGACCTTGCGCAACACCACGGCGCGCGAGATGAAGGTCCGCGCCAGCCTCGCCGGAACAGTGAACACGGCGACCGGCAGCGAGATCGTGCGCAGCCCGATGCTGCTGCCGGCGCAGGATGTGGTCATCGCCGCCGGAACCGCGAAGGAGCTGAGCTGGCCGATCGCGGTGCCGGCGGATGCCTTCAGCGTCAGCTGGGAGGCGGCGGCCGAGGAGCAGGGCGGCGCGGGTGGGGCATCGGGTGCGGTTGCCGCATCCACGTCCACAAGCCCCGCGAAGGACCGCATCAAGGTCACACAGCTCGTCGCGTCCGCCGTGCCGGTGCGCGTCTTGCAAGCCACCTTGCAGCAGCTCGACGGCCCGTACACGCTGGTGGTCGCAGCGCCTGCGGATGCGTTGCCGGCCAGCGGCGTCAAGCGCGGCGGCATCGACGTGGCGGTGCAGCCCAAGCTCAGCGGCGCGCTGCCCGGCATGCGGCGCTTCTTCGAAACCTATCCCTTCATCTGCCTGGAGCAGAAGACCTCGAAGGCGGTCGGCCTGAAGGATGCCGCGCTGTGGGCGATGGTGGCCAACACGCTGCCGACCTACCTCGATGTCGATGGCCTGGCGGGCTACTTCCCGCCGCGTGCCGAAGACGGCCCGCGCGGCAGCGACCGGCTCACGGCGTATGTGCTCGCCGCCACGCACGAGGCCGGCTTCGAGCTGCCGAAACCGGCCCGCGACGCGATGCTCGATGGCCTGACCGGCTTCGTGCAAGGCCGCATCGAACGCAAGTTCTGGTCGCCGCGCGCCGACCTCGATGTGCGCAAGCTCGCCGCCATCGAAGCCCTGTCGCGCTACGGCCGGGCCAACGCGAAACTGCTTGGCTCCATCAACCTCGCGCCCAATGTGTGGCCGACGGCGGCGGTGATCGACTGGCTCAACATCCTGAAGCGCGTCGACGGAATTCCGAACCAGGGCAAGCGGCTCGCCGAGGCGAACCAGATCCTGCGCAGCCGCCTGACGTATGCCGGCACGACGCTGAAATTCAGCAACGAAGAGGGCGACTTCTGGTGGTGGCTGATGGACAGCGCCGACGCGAATGCGGCGCGCCTGATCCTGGCCGTCATCGACGACCCGGCCTGGCGCGACGACCTGCCGCGCATGGTCGTCGGCTCGCTCGGCCGGCAGCGCGGCGGTGCCTGGCTCACGACCACCGCGAACCTGTGGGGCTCGCTGGCGCTCGACAAGTTCGCCGCCAAGTTCGAGTCGGTGGCGGTTGCCGGGCGCACCACGGCCACGCTCGCCGCAGCGACGTCGAGCATCGACTGGGCTTCTCATGCCGAAGGCGGTTCGATGCGCCTCGCGTGGCCGGCCGCGTCCGGCGCCAGTGGCACGGTGAACGTGGTGCAGGAAGGCAGCGGCAAGCCCTGGCTGACGGTGCGCAGCCTGGCGGCCGTGCCGTTGACGGCGCCGCTGCGCGCCGGCTACAGCGTGACGCGCAGCGTCACGGCGGTTGATCCGAAGGCGGGTGCCGCGACTGGCACCGCGGCAGGCCGCTGGTCACGCGGCGACGTGCTGCGGGTGCGCGTCGAAGTCGAAGCGCAGAGCGACATGACTTGGGTCGTGGTTAGCGACCCGGTGCCGGCCGGCGCGACGATCCTGGGCGGTGGCGGCGGCCGCGACAGCGCCATCGCCACCCGCACCGAAAAGCGCGACCGGGCTTACGAGAGTGGCGCGCCACCAGCCTTCGAGGAGCGCAGCTTCGAGGCCTTCCGCAGCTACTTCGAGTTCATGCCGCGCGGCAAGCACGTCATCGAATACACCGTGCGCCTGAACAACCCGGGCCGCTTCGCGCTGCCGCCAACGCGGGTCGAGGCGATGTACGCGCCGGAGAGCTTTGGCGAGCTGCCGAACGCGTCCTTGGAGGTAGCGCCTTGAAGACCAAAGTGATCGAACCGAAAAAGAACTATATTCAGTCCGATTGATCCGGAGCATGGCCATGAAATATTCGACCCAAGTCAAGCCCTTGAGCTACCTGAAGGCCAATGCCGCCGAGGTAATTCGCCAACTTACCGCGCAGCGCGAACCCATGGTCATCACCCAGAACGGCGAAGCCAGGCTCGTCATTCAGGATGTGGTTTCGTACGAGCAGGCCCAGGAAACGCTGGCGCTGTTGAAGCTCCTTGCGCTGGGCCAGCGCGAGATCGACGCCGGCCTGGCCACGCCCGCCGCCGCCGCAATCCGCAAGCTCAGGGCGAGGAACGCGCAGCGCCAGACTGCGACGGATTGAGCTCATGCGGTACGAGGTTCTCATCACGCCGGGTGCCGAGCGGGACCTGGCTGAGATCATTGAGTACATCGCCGAGCACGATGCTCCGGCGAATGCCGATCACGTACTCGGCAAGCTGCTGGACGTGATCGACGGCTTGGCGATGCTGCCAGAGCGGGGCGCCTTTCCGAAGGAGTTGCTCGTGCTCGGGATGCGGGATTTCCGGCAGGTCTCGTTCAAATCCTATCGCGTCAACTACCGCGTGATGGGCGCGCAGGTGTTCATTCTGGTCATCGCCGACGGCCGACGCGACCTGCAGGCGGTGCTCGTAAGGCGGCTGCTGAGCGATTGAAGCACTGCGATGGCGCCTCGATTCATCGTCAGCTTCACGTTCCGATCGGCCTGCCGCGCCGCCGCGATGTTGCTGGCGGCTGCCCTGGTCGCTCCCGCGCAGGCGCTGCCTACCTTCCC
>JANXZA010000200.1 GCA_025355745.1 Rhizobacter sp.
GCGCGCCGCCACCACCGCCCCCTCCTCCGCCCCCGCCAGCTACAGCCTCACCGCTCGACCCGCCTCCGCCGCAGCCCCAGAGCGTGCTCGACGCCAGCCCCAGGCCACCCAACAAAACGCCCCGCCGGCCTGGGCTCGGGCTTGCCTTACGTGACGAGAATTCCATGACATCGAGTCCTGTTTGACGAAACCGCAACTGTGCATGGGGAGCTTCAGAATTCCCACTTCCGGTTGTAACTGCGGGCCCCTATTCGAACCAAAAAAGAGCCTTGCGGCTCTTTTGCTTTCGAACATCGTGCAGGTGGAGGCGCTATGTTGCGCTTCAGCGCGCGGCGACTCCAACCCGCCGCAGCGAGCCCGAACGTCGGGCTCGCCAACACGCCATCAGCCCTTGCGAACCGTGGCCACGTTCGCTTCGCCGATCGTCTTGATCGCGTTCACGAACGAGTTCATCATCTGGCTGAATTCCTGCGTCTTGGCCTGGTAGATCAACTGCTCCGAAGGCTTCTTGTCGGACAGTTCCTTGCCCATCTTTTCCAGCTTCGCGGCCGCCTTATCGGCCATCTTGCCGAAGGCTTTGGCCAGCGCGACGAGCCAGCCGCCGGTGCCGCCTTCCTTCGCGTCCTCGGAGCCGCTGATGTCCTGCAGCGCGGTTTTCGTCATGCCTTCCTGCAACGCCTGGGTTTCGGCGCCGTTCGCTTCCTGCATCGCCTGGTCCGGGCCGGCTTCGGTGGCCTGCTGATTGCCGCCGATCTCTTTGGTGGCCAGATCCTTGACCGCGTTGCCGATGAACTTGGGCAGGCCGTCCTGCATCAGCTGGTCCATCACGCCCTTGATCGCGCCTTCCACCGCCTTGCTGATCATGTTGAACAGCGAGGCAGCGAGCTTGAGCGCCGGGAACACCATGCTGGCGAGGTTGAGAACGGAGCTGAGGATGCCGCCGCTGCCGAAGATTGAACCGAGAAGTGACATGTGATCTCTCCAAAACTGGTTTCAGAAATCAGGCCTGCTGGCAGACCCTGTCGCGTTGCACCATGCATCCGCTTGCCGCTATTGAAGGCGATGTGCGGGGCCGCCGAAAGCTGGTGCGTGCCATAGCTAGGGTCAGCCGCAAGGGACCACCCTGAACCGGTCGCTACCAGCGATTGCAGCCGTCACGGCAACGGCCGCGAAAGGGGCGCCGCAGCGCCGGCCACCGCCTCGCCTTCGGGCCAGCTGTCGATCAGGCTGACGCCCCCGCTGGCCACACCCAGCAAGTACTCGCGGTCTCGGTAGCGCACCGTCACCAGGCGCTCGCGCGGGCCGAGGCCGACGCTGCCCAGCACCTGCATCGCAGTGCCGCGATTGCCGCGATCGCCACCGCTGCCGCGCTGACTGCGGTTCTGGAACTGCTTCAGGGCCCGCAAGGCGAGCCAGGCCAGCGCCAGCACCAGCACCAGCGCCAGCGCGGTGCTGCCGAGCTGCATCGCCAGCGAAGGCGCGTTTTCCGGGTTCATCCTTCGGCCCCCGCCGTGCGCCGGTCGGGGTAGCGCGACAGGTCTTCGCCCGGCGCCTTGCGGCGCGGTTCCGGCTCGCTCGCCATGGCCGGATTCGCCAGTTCGTCGCGCACCTCGCGCGCCCACAGCACCACCTCGGCGATCACGTCGAACAGGTCGGGCGGGATCAGCTCGCCGATCTCGGCGCGCGCCAGCAGGTCGCGCGCCAGCGGCACATTGCGCACCACCGGCACACCGGCTTCTTCGGCAGCCTCGCGCATCGCGCGGGCGACGTGGTCTTCGCCCTTCGCGGCGATGGTCGGCACCGGGCAGGTCTCGCGGTCGTAGTCGATGGCGATGGCCACATGGGTCGGGTTCACGACCAGCACGTTGGCGTTGCGCGCCGCTGCCGTGGCGTTGCGCTGGGTCCATTCTTCCTGCTGCTGCTTGCGTTGCTGCTTGATGTACGGGTCGCCCTCGCTGTCCTTCATTTCCTGGCGGATGTCGCGCATGCTCATGCGCATCCGCTTGGTGAAGCTGAAGCGCTGGTAGACCACGTCGAGCACCGCGATCAGCGTGAACAGCAGCACCGTCCACACCAGCACCGGGCGGGCCGCTTCCATCAGCGCCGTGCCCAGGAATTCGGGCCGGTGCGACTGCGGCAACAGCGCCAGTTGCGGCAGCAGCGAGACCACGGCGAGCCAGCCGATGAACAGCAGCGCGGCGCTCTTCGCGGCCGCCTTCAGCAGCTCGATCACCGCGTCCATCGTGAACATCTTTTTGATGCCCTCGACCGGGTTCATGTTCTCGAGTTTCGGCATCACGCGGTCAAGCGCGAACACCGGCCCGGCCTGCAGATACTCGCTCGCCAGCCCGACCGCGATGACCGGCAGCAGCAGCACCGCGCTGACCACCAGCAGCGCCAGCACGGCCTGCTCAATGAGGCGTGGTGCGGCCAGCGCGAACGGCTGGTGCGCGACCTTCAAGGCCGACTCCATCAGCCCGCCGAGCTGCGCTGCGACATAGCCGGTGGCGAGCAGCGCCAACGCGCACCAGACCAGCAGTTCGACCGTGCTCGTCACATCCTTGCTCTTCGGTACCTGGCCCTTCTTGCGCGCGTCGGCCAGCTTCTTCGGGGTCGGCTTCTCGGTCTTTTCGCCACTGTCGGTGTCATCTGCCATGGGGGCTCCGGATCCTGCAAGTTGGGGATCGTCGGGGTTGACCGCAGCACGCCGTTGCGGGTTTCGTAACTTCGTATTTCCTAGGGGGTGCCGAGGCGAATCTCGGCAACGCCTTATTGACGCGCGACATGTGCGCGCGGGGTCGCTGCGCGCACCGGCCCAATGTGCGGTAACGCACAGAAACAGCTCCATCACGCCTGTCACGAAGGCGACGCCGCGCGCCGCAAAACTCTGGCTTCGGGACATTGGTGGGCTTTCCCCGCTCCAGGCCGATGAGGATGTTTCTCATGATCGCGATAGGTTGTTCGGTTGCGGTTCGGATGTCGATGCGGGTCGACCTCAATGCGCTGGCAGCCGCGCTGCTCGGCGCCGCAGCGCTGGGCGCGTCCGCAGCGCCGGTCTGCGATGCCCACCTGAGCCCGGCGCAGCGCGAACGTTTCGCGCTGACGCTGAGCACCTGCAGCGGTGCGGCCGAGCCGAAGGCCGGACCGGCCGCCAGCGGCACGGCCGTGCCGTACGCCGATGCGCTGGTGGCGTCTGCAGCACGGCCTTCGGCGGCAGCGGCGACGCCACAGGTGCGGGTCGCGATGCAGCCCGGCGCGCGATCCACCGCCCCGGCCGCCGCCCCGTTCGCTGCGGCAGCGCCCGAGTCGGCGCACCTGCAACTGTTCGGCAAACCCGGCGTGGTGATGGCGCGGATGAGCCGTCCCGGCGACGCGGCATGGACCGGTTCACCGACGCCGCCGGCGGCGGGTGTTCGCAAGGCCGGCAGGCCGGAAAAGCCCGGCAAGCCCGGCACGACGGGCGCGCTGCGCTCCGCCAACCGCGCAGCCAACGACGCGCCCAAAGACGCCAGAGAGGCCGCGCGGCTCGGCCGCCCGATCTCGCGGGCCGAGGAACTCGCGCCGCAGGTCGACGCGGTGGCGCGCCGCCACCAGATCGACCCGCTGCTGCTGCATGCCATCGCCCATGTCGAATCGCGCCACAACCCGCAAGCGCAGTCGCCGGCCGGCGCGCTCGGGGTCATGCAGGTGATGCCGGCCACCGGTTCGCGCTTCGGCGTGACGCGGCCCGAAGCGCTGCACCAGACCGGCACCAACCTGGAAGTCAGCGCTGCCTACCTGAAGACCTTGCAGCAGCGTTTCGGCAACAACCTGAGCCTGGTGCTGGCGGCCTACAACGCCGGCGAAGGTGCGGTCGAACGCCATGGCCGGCAAGTGCCCCCGTACGCTGAGACGCAGAGTTATGTTCGCCAGGTGCTGGAGCGCTACCGGCTGCTGAACCGGACCGCCGTGGCGAGTGCGTTTTGAACCTCTTGAACCACCCGAAATTCCGCACTGCCCTATGACCCCACCCGCCTTCCCGCTGCCCAAGGGCCGCGCCAGCTACAGCGACCTGCTGCTCGTCATCGGCGTGGTGGTGATCCTGGGCACCATGGTGCTCACGCTCACGCCGCTGCTGATCGACTCGCTGGTGGCGGTGAACATCGTGATCGGCGTGGTGCTGCTGCTGGTCTCGCTGTACGTCGGCTCGCCACTCGAGTTCTCGGTGTTCCCGAGCGTGCTGCTCATCACCACGCTGTTCCGCCTCGCGGTGTCGATCGCCACCACCAAGCTGATCCTGCTCGACGGCCACGCCGGCCACATCATCGACACCTTCGGGCGGCTGGTAGCGGGCGGCAACCTGGTGGTCGGCATGGTGGTGTTCCTGATCATCACCGTGGTCCAGTTCATCGTCATCGCGAAAGGTGCCGAGCGCGTCGCCGAAGTCTCGGCGCGGTTCTCGCTCGATGCCATGCCGGGCAAGCAGTTGTCGATCGACTCCGACCTGCGCTCGGGCCTGATCGACAAGGACGAGGCACGCCGCAAGCGCCGCGAGCTGGAGCTGGAGAGCAAGCTCCACGGCAGCCTCGACGGGGCGATGAAGTTCGTCAAGGGCGACGCGATCTGCGGCATCGTCATCATCGTCATCAACCTGCTCGGCGGGCTGGCGGTGGGCGTGATGCAGCAGGGCCTGCCGATCGGCCAGGCGATGGTGAAGTACTCGATCCTGACCATCGGCGACGGCATGGTGGCGCAGATCCCGGCGCTGCTGTCGGCGATGGCGGCCGGCCTGATCGTGACCCGCGCCACCGGCGACGACCGGGATCGCCACCTCGGCGACGCGATCGCGCGCCAGCTCGCCGCCAAGCCGCGGGTGCTGATCGTGGCCGGCGGCCTGTGCCTGCTGTTCGCGCTGGTGCCGGGCTTTCCGACCTGGGTGTTCGCCGTGCTCGGGCTGCTGCTCGGCACCACCGGCGTGCTTCTGCTGCCGCCGATGCGAGCCCGCTGGCAGCGCTTCTCGCGCCCGGCGCGCGAGACCGTGCTGCGCCGCAAGGACCGGGCCCCGGAAGAGTTGCTGACCGCCCTGCCCGCCCCCCGGCCGACCTTGCCGCTGGTGCTCGAACTGCCGCCCTCGGCCTTGCAGGGCGACACGCCGGCGGCGCTGCTGGCGGCGCTGGAAGGCGTGCTCGACCGCATCAACCTCGAGCTCGGCCTGCCGCTGCCGCGGATCAGCATCCACGCCGTTGCGCAGGCCAGCGGCTGGCGCCTGCTGGCGTTCGAGGTGCCGATCGCCAGCGGCGCGATCCCGCTCCTCGCGGCTGCCGCTGCGCAGCCGCAGCGCAACCCGCCACACAACCCGATGTGCGACGCTCTGGCCCTGGCCACGCTGGCCGCGCTGCGCCGCAACCTGATGCTGTTCTTCGGCACCCAGGAGGCCAGCAGCTACCTCGGCCGCGCCGCCAACGACATGCCCGATGTGGTGAAGGAAGTGCTGCGCGCCCTGCCCTTGCAGCGTGTCGCCGAAATCCTGCGCCGGCTGGTGGAAGAAGAAGTGGCGATCCGCCATGCGCGCGAGATTCTCGAAGCCTTGGCCGACGCCGCACAGCGCGAGAAAGACGTGTTCGCGCTGACCGAGCTGGCGCGCATCGCACTCAAGCGCCAGATCAGCCACCGCGCCGCGCCCGACGGCACCTTGCGCGCCTTGCTGCTCGCGCCGCAGCTCGAGGAAATGCTGCGCGAATCGGTTCGCGTCAACAACGGCGCGCAGCAGCTCACGCTCGAGCCGGCCCTGGCGCGCGCCGTGATGGACGCGTTGGTGAACGGCGTGCGCCAGCACCGGCCGACCGCCGTGGTCACCGCCGTCGACATTCGCCGCCATGTGCGCAAGCTGATCGAAGCCGAGTGCTTCGACACCCCGGTGCTGAGCTACCACGAGCTGATGCCGACCTTGCGGCTCGAACCGGTCGGCCGCGTCAGCGTGCCCGACGCGCCGCTGCTGGAGGCGGCATGACGTCGCGCTGCTTTTTCGATCAAAACAAACGCGCCAACGCGCACGGAGACTTCATGAATGTTCGCCTGGCATCCAGTCCGACTTTGCCCTCGAGTCTGCGCCGCCGGATCAATGCCCTGCGGTTCGGTGTTGCGCTCGCCCTAACGTGCATATTGAGCGTCACTTTCAGCAACCCGGCCTGCGCGATGGCGATCCCGTTCGGCGACCGCGAGGTGGCACTCACGGCCCGCGAGCAGCCGATCGCCGCGTTCCTGCAAGACCTGTTCGGGCGCGTCGACATTCCGGTCTCGGTCAGCCCGTCGGTGAAAGGCGCCGTGAACGGCAGCTTCAGCGGCCCGGCCGAGCGCACCTGGCGCGGCATTGCGCGCGCCTTCAACCTGGTCGAGTATTTCGACGGCGCGGTGCTGCATGTCTACTCGCCGGCCGACATGGCCACCCGCACCCTGCCGATCACGCCAAGTGCGGCGGCGCGGGTTCAGCGCACCGTCACCGAGATGCGTTTGGCGGATGCGCGCAACACCTTGCGCAGCACCCGCGAAGGCACCTTGATCGCCAGCGGCACGCGCCGTTTCATCGAGCAGATCGAAGAGATCGCGCGGGCCCAGACGGTCAGCGAACGCACCGCCGCGCCAACTGGCTTCAAGGTGTTCTACCTGCGATACGCCTGGGCGCAAGACGTGAACGTGGCCTTCGGCGGGCGCCAGGTGATGCTGCCCGGCGTGGCCAGCATCGTGCGCGCGCTGATGACCAGCAACTCGCGCAGCCAGGTGGCGGTGTCTTCGTACGACACGCCCGCCACCGGCACCGTGCCCGGCCTGCGCGGCCAGCGCAATGTGTTGCGCGGCCTGGGCGCGCTGGGCCTGCCGAACGCCGATGTGAATGCAGCGTCGGCACCGACGATGGCGGCGCTTGCGAATGGCGCGAATGGCGCGAACGGTTCCAACGCTGGCACCGGTGCGGGCACCGGCCGGCCCGACGCCGCGCTGGTCGTCGCCGCCGACCCGAGCCAGGTGCGGGTCGAGGCCGATGCGCGGCTCAACGCGGTGGTGGTGCGCGACGCCCCCGACCGGCTCGGCCAGTACGAGCAGCTGATCGCCGCGCTCGATGTGGAGCCGCAGTCGCTCGAGATCGAAGCCACCATCATCGACCTGAACACCGACCGCCTGCGCGAGCTCGGCATCAACTGGCGCTACACCAAGGGCCGCGGCTCGCTGCTGTTCGGCAAGGGCGACGCCTCCGACCTGCTGCTCTCGCCGACCACCCCGGCCGGTGCCATCACCCCGATCGGCGTCGGCGGCTTTGTCTCGGCCGTGCTTGGCGGTGCGAACGAGTTCATCGCCCGCATCAACGCGCTCGAATTGCAGGGCGCCGCGAAGGTGGTGTCGAGCCCGCAGGTGCTGACCCTGTCGAACGTCGAAGCGGTGTTCGACAACAGCAGCACGTTCTACGTGCGCGTCGCCGGGCGCGACGATGTCGACCTGTTCAACGTCTCCGCCGGCACCACATTGCGCGTCACGCCGCATGTGTTCAAGGACAACAACCAGGTGCGCATCAAGATGCTTGTCAGCATCGAAGACGGCACGCTGAGTTCGCGCACCGTCGACACCCTGCCGGTCATCAACCGCTCCGCCATCAACACCCAGGCGCTGATCTTCGAAGGCGAGAGCCTGCTGGTCGGTGGCATCACGCGCGAGTCGAACAGCGACGACGCGACCAAGGTGCCCTTCCTCGGCGACCTGCCCGTGGTCGGCGGCCTGTTCCGCAACACGACCACCAACAAGTCGCGCGTCGAGCGGCTGTTCCTGATCCAGCCGAGGCTGGCCGGCGGGCGGCGCGTGGCCAGCACCGGCACGGTGCCGCCGGTCGGGTCCGGCGCGGTGCCGCCGACCCCATCCGACCCGGCCTCGACCGCGCCGTCGCAGGCCTTGCCGTCAGCGCCATCGCCAACCCAGGAGGTCACCCAATGAGCTACGAACTGCAGGTGCTCGAAGGCGCGCAACAAGGCGCTTGCACCCCCCTGCCCGAAGGCCTGGCGGTGACGATCAGCGGCGCCATCGACAGCGACGTGGTGCTGCGCGGTGACGACCTGGCCGAGCGCCGCATCAGCGTCACGGCCCAGGCCGACAGCCTGCGCGTGCAGGTGCTGCAGGGCGAGGCGCAGGTCGATGGCCGCAGCCTGGCCGCCGGGCAGGCGCTGACCGTTGCGCTGGCCAGCGTTGTCGTGCTGGGTGGCACGCGCATCGGCGTGGTTCGGGTCGCGGGGGCAGGTGCAAGCGCGGGTGCAAGCGCGGTTGCAAGTGATGGCGCCGCCGAGGTGGCGTCGGCCGGGGCCGCGCTGCCGCGAAGCATTGACGCCGCAGCGCTGCCGGCTGCGTCGGCCGCAACGGCGCTGGCCGCAGCCGTGCAGAGCCCCTCGGCCCGCACCTGGTCGCGCCGCCTGGTCGGCAGCGGCGCGGCGCTGGCCGCCGTGTCGATTGGCGTGCTGGCCTTCGCCTACACCGCCGTGCCGGTGGCGCCAAATGCGCAACAGCGCGCCAGCCACGCCGAAGGGCTGCTGCACGACGCCGGCCTGAAGCGCCTCTCGGTGCGCGCCGCCGAAGGCGGTGAACTGCGCGTCGATGGCTACCTGGAAACCACCGCGCAGCGCGCCCAGGCCGAGCGGCTGCTGGCCGGCGAGCACGTCGATGCGCGCTGGCAGGTGTGGGTCGACGAACAGGTCAGCAACGCGGTTCAGGACGTCTACCGCGTCAACGGTGCCAGCGCCCGGGTCGAAAGCCTGGGCGCGGGCGCGGTGCGGGTCAGCACCTCTGTGGCCGACCCGGCCACGCTGGAGGCGATCCGCAACCTTGCCAAGCGCGATGTGCCCGGCCTGACGACGATCGAGGTCCGCAACACCGCGCCGCCGCAGCGCCCCGGCGCCACGCCGGTGCTCGACGACCCGGGCAAGCGCATCTCGTCGATCGTCGCGGGCGACCCGCCGTATGTGGTGACCAGCGATGGCACACGTTACTTCGAAGGCGCGCTGCTGCCCACCGGGCACCGCATCGCCGGTATCGAAGAGCACCAGGTGGTGCTCGAGTTGGGTGGCGTTCGCACGCCGCTCGTTTTTTAGTCCCCTCAGGAGTCAGCAATGAACGAAGCAATCAACCCCGCATCCGTGATGGCCGTCAACTCGGGCAACAGCAGCAAGAACGGCAAGACCGGCACTTGGTACCAGGCCATGGCCGAAGCCTGGGGCGAGACGCTGGACCGCCAGGCGACCAAGCTGGAGACGCTCGGCAACGAGATCTCGAGCGGCGGCGACAAACCCTCGACCTTGACCTTGATGAGCGCCGAGTCGCTGAAGATGGGCTTCCTCTCGAACAGCTCGCACACCGCGCTGGCGTCGACCGGCGAGGCGTTGAAGACCCTGGCGCAGAAGTCCTGACGCGGGGGTTCGACATGACGACCTCCCTTGCGATTGCCCCGGCCCAACTGGCCGAGGGCCTTGCCTCGGCCGGTTCTGGCGGCGCTGGATCGATCGGCATTCAAGGCGCTGGACCGCTCGGCGTCCAGGGCGCCTCAGCGCAAGCCGGCTACGGCGTCTCGCTGAACGATGTGGCGGTGTTCGAGAAGGCGCTGGCGCAGGCCAGTGCCGCCGCTTCGCGGGGCCTCAAGACCGGCGCCGTCACCGTCACCGCCGCGCACTCGGTGCAGGCGCCGGGCGCGGCGATGCAGGCCCTGTTCAAGCCGCTCGAACAGATCAACACCCAGGCCGCGCAGTTGTCGGCCGAAGCCCACGCCGCGCTCGATTCGGGCCGCGCGCTGACGCCGGGCGAGATGGTGATGCTGACGGTGAAGAGCCAGGAGTTCATGTTCCATTGCCAGCTCACCGCGAACGTCGCGAACCGCACTTCGGACGGCCTGTCGCAGCTGTTCCGTCAGCAGGCCTGATGCCATGACGACCGCGCCGCGCACTCATCCGCACCGCCTTCGCAGCGGCCTGGCCGCCGTGGCACTGAGCCTGCTCGCCGCCTGCGGCGAGCAGGAGCTGTACGCCGGGCTCACGCAGCGCCAGGCGAACGAGATGACGGCGGTGCTGCGCAATGCCGGCATCGCCGCCGACAAGGAATCGCGCGACGCCAGCACCTATGCGGTGCTGGCGCCGAAGCCGCGCTTCGCCGAGGCCATCGAGGTGCTGCGCGCCAACGGCTATCCGCGCGATGGCTACGACACGCTGGGCCAGGTGTTCAAGAAGGAAGGCTTCGTCTCGTCGCCGCTCGAAGAGCGGGCCCGGCTCAGCCACGCGCTGTCGCAGGAGATCGCCAGCACCATCTCGAGCATCGACGGCGTGGTGGTGGCGCGCGTGCACCTGTCGGTGCCGGAGCGCGATCCGCTGTCCGACAAGGTGCCGGTCTCGTCGGCCTCGGTGTTCATCAAGCACCGGCCCGGCGTCGACCTGAACGCGCGCGTCGGGCAGATCCGCGCGCTGGTGGTCAACGCCTTGCCCGGGCTGGCGTACGACAACGTCACCGTCGCCCTGTTCGCGGCCGAATCGATGCCGACGCGCTCCGTTGCGCCGGCCGACACGCTGGGCGGCATGGACATGGTGTTGTGGGTGCTGGTGGGCGTGGGCGGCCTGGCCTTCACGCTTGGCGGCGGGCTCTGGTGGTGGCACCGGCGCCGGCCTGCGGGCGCAGGGTTGACGCAGGTCTTCGAAGGCAGCGCGCCGTGACGGCAGCGGTGCTTTCGAAAGAGATGTCGAAGGCGATGTCGAAGGAGGCGGCGACCGCGATTGCGAGCGCCATGTCCAACGCGATGGCGAACGCCATGACGAGCTTCCTGTCGAGCGCGATGACCGACGCGCTGCGCGCCCGCCCGCGTCGCCAGGCCGCCGCGCGGGTGCTGGCCGACGACCCGCGCCGCGCCCAGCTCGGCTGGGACGACCTGGCCGCCTGGCCCGATTGGGCCGCGCTCGAACCCGACGCGCTGCACGCCTTGCAGCGCGATTGCGGCCTCTGGCTGCACACCGCCGACTGGCAGCGCTGCATCTGCGGGGCCCGGCTCAAACAGGTTCAACACCTGCTCGGCGACGCGGCCTTTGCGTGGCTGATGGCCTTGCCGCAGGCCAGTTGCATGCCCGCAACCGCCATGCCCGTCGGTGCGCTGCCCGACGCTGCCAACCTCGACGCCTGGCTGCTCGACGAAGGCCGCGAAGTGCTGCTCGCCAGCGTCGGCTCGGCCCCCCTGCGCGTGGTGCTGCGCGAGCGCCGGTGGCCGCGCAGCCTGCCGCCGCTGCCGGCCCGCGACACGGCACGGGCGCAGCAGGCGCTGGTGACGGCCCAGGTTGCGGCGCAAGCCTCGGCGGCGCTGCGTTCGCCGGCCGCGGCACTGCCATCGTCCCCACCATTGCCCGCCACTGCGGCGAGGCCGGCATGAGGTTCCTCGCGGTGCACCGCAGCGCCAACACCAGCCTGGCCACGAGCCGCTTGTGGCTCACCGCCGAAGAGGTCAGCGGTTGCGAATCGGTGCAGACCTTGCTGCAGCGGCTCGAGCGGCTCACCACGGAGCGCGAGGCCGAGTTGACCGCCGCGCGCGCCCACGCCGCTGCCGAGGGCCGCGAGCAAGGGCGCAGCGAGGCGCTGGCCGGCGTCGCGCCGCGCCTGCTCGACGCCTGGGACCAGGCCTCCCGCAGCGCCGCCGCCGATGCCCAGGCGCTGCGCGCCGCACTGGTCACGCTGAGCCTGCAAGTGGTGCAGCGCATCGCCGTCGACCTCGGCCCGGCCGATGTGGTGACGGCCCTGGCACGGCGCGCCAGCGAGTCGCTGCTGCCCGACAGCGCGGCGGTGCTGCGGGTCCATCCCGACGTGGCGGCGGCAGTGCGCGAACGCATGTTGGCGGCGCCCGGCAACGCATCGACCTCCCTAACGAATGCAGTGAGCGGCATTTTTGAGGTGCGAGGTGACGCGCAGCTCGGCCCCTTCGACTGCGCCTTCGACACCGCCGCCGGGCAGTTGCTCGCCGGCCTGCCGGCGCAACTGGCGCGGCTTGCGGCGCAGTTGCAGGAGGGCGGGCGATGAGCGCTGCATCGTCATCCGTCACAGCCTCCCCGGCCAACCTGGTGACCGAGATCGGCAGCCGCCTGGCGCAGGCCCGAACCCTGGTCGAGCATGGCCGTGTCGTGCAGGCCTTCGGCACGACCTTGCGCGTCAGCGGCATCACGGCCCGCATCGGCCAGCAATGCCTGCTGACCGATGCGCGCGGCGCCCGGCTGCGCGCCGAAGTGGTCGGCCTGTCGCGCGGCGATGCCATCCTGGTGCCGCTGGCGGGCCTGCACAACGTCGCCAGCGATGCCCGCGTCGAGGTCGTCGCCGATGCGCCGCGCGTGCCCTGCGGGCGGGCCCTGCTGGGCCGCGTGCTCGACGCCTTCGGGGCGCCGCTCGACGGCCGGCCGCTGCCCCCGGGCCTGAGCTGGCAGGCGGTACAGGCCGATGCGCCGAACCCGCTGCAGCGCGCGCCGGTGCAGCAGGTGTTCGCCACCGGCGTGCGCGCGCTCGACAGCGCGTTGACCGTCGGCGTCGGTCAGCGCATCGGCGTCTTCGCCACCGCCGGTGGCGGCAAGTCGACCCTGCTCGGCATGCTGGCGCGCCAGGGCGCAAGCGACGTGGTGGTGGTGGCCCTGGTCGGCGAGCGCGGCCGCGAGGTGCGCGAGTTCATCGACGACAGCCTGGGCGCGGCCGGCATGGCGCGCTCGGTGCTGGTGGTGGCCACCTCCGAGCGCCCGGCGATGGAGCGGCTGCGCGCCGCACAGGCCGCCACCGCGATCGCCGAGGGCTTCCGGGCCCAGGGCCTGCGCGTGCTGCTGCTGATGGATTCGGTGACGCGCTATGCGCGGGCGCTGCGCGAGATCGGCCTGTCGGTGGGCGAGCCGGCGGTGCGGCGCGGCTTCCCGCCTTCCGTGTTCGCCGAGCTGCCGCGCCTGTTCGAGCGCGCCGGCAACGACGCCGTCGGCTCGATCACCGCGTTCTATGCCGTGCTCGCCGAAGACGAGGACGGCAGCGACCCGGTGGCCGAGGAAGTGCGCTCGATCCTCGATGGCCACATCGTGCTGTCGCGCGAGCTGGGCCAGGCCGGCCACTACCCGGCCATCGACCTGCTGGCCAGCACCAGCCGCGTCTTCAGCCGCGTCGCGAGCCCGGCGCAGCGCGAGCATGCGCTGCGGCTGCGCGCGCTGATGGCCAAGCACGCCGAGATCCGCTTCCTGCTGCAGGTCGGCGAGTACCGCGCCGGCAGCGACGACCTGGCGGACCAGGCGATCGCGCGCTGGCCCGCCATCGAGGCCTTGCTGCGCCAGCCGCCCGAAGAGGCGACGCCGTTCGCCGAGACCCTGCGCCGCTTGCGCGAGGTGGTGGCCGGATGAGCGCGCCGCGAGGTTTCATGGCAACCGCGCGCAGCGTATCGGAAGCGCACCAGCTGGCGCGCCTGCGCAGCTTGCGCGAGGCCGCGGCGCTCACGGCTGTCGAGCATTGCCGCGCTGCGCTGGCCGAGCGCCAGCGCGTGGTGCACCAGCGCGAGCAGCAGATCAAGGCAGTGCGCGATGAACGCCTGACCTTGTTCGCGTGGCAGGTCGGCCCCGGCGCGCCGGCGCTGCCGCGCCTGGCGCTGATTGCATCGGCGCGCCAGGCCGGCTTGGACGACGAGCTCGAGCGCGCCGAGTTCAGCCTGATCGATGAGCGCCAGCACCTGCAAAAGGCCGAGCACGCGTTGGCCGCGGCCCGGGCCGAATGGGCCCGCGCACAGGCCCGCAGCGAAGCCGCCCAGACCCTCGCCGACGACGCACGCCGCGCCCTTGGACGAGGCCGTGAACAGCGGGCCGAACGCGAGCTCGACGCACCTGCACTCTTGGAGATCCTGTGATGAACACGACACCCGTCAGACCGGTGCAGCGCAGCGACACCGCTGCCAGCCCGAGCGCCAGCGCCGGCCCGGGCGCGAACCGGCGAGCCGCCGATGGCGAGCGCGAGTCGGGCCTCCACCCGTCGACGCCTGCCGCGTCGCTGGAGGCGTTCGAGCAGGCCTTGCAACGCGTGGCCGGCAAGCCGCGCAACTCGCGCGGTGGCGACGCTGATGCGAATGCGGATGCCAATGCCGATGAGCGCGACGCCAACAGCGCAGTCTCGGCGGCGCCTCTGCCGAACGCGGCCTCGACGCCGCTGCCGCAAGCCGTGCCCACGCCATCGCTGCAGCCAGCCGCCGCGCCAGCGTCGACCTGGTCGGCGCGCGCACCGCAGCCGCCCGACGCGGTCTCCAGGCAACTTAATGCCTTGCAGTTGCCGCCCGCCAGCGGGCTGCGCAGCGAGTGGCAGTTGCAGTTGCTCGACCGCAGCCTGCCGGTGCAGCAGCTCGACATCCAGCGCGGTGCGGCCGGGGCCTTGCGCGTGGTCCTGAGCGCGTCGTCCGAGACCGCACGCAGCGCACCGCTCGAGCGGCTGCGCCAGCGCCTGGTGGCGCGTGGCAGCGCGCCCGAATCGCTGGTCTTCCGGCAAGCGCGCGAGGAGCTCGACTCATGAGCAACGCATCGTCCCTGAGCCCCGAACTGCAGGCGCTGGCGCGCAGCATGGCGCGCGCGTTGCAGCAGCCGACCGATGTGCCGGCCGATGCCGATCTCGGCGACCCGCTGCGCCAGCCGCCGGCGCTGAAGCCCAGCGCCCCGGCGCTGCTGGCGCAAAGCCACGCCGGGCCGCAGGCACGCCGCGACGCGCAGGCGCTGTACCGGCGCTGCCTGGTGGCCTATCGGCAGCGGGTGCAGCAGGCCGGCGAGGTCGATGACGCCGGCCTGGCCGCAGCCTATTTCGTGCTCGCCAACCTCGACGTTTTGCACGACCTGCGGCCCGGCCGAAGCGAGCTCGCGCAGGTCGAGCGGCAGATGCGCCACTGGCTCGGCGCGAGCTGGCGCGGAGCACCGCTCGCGGACCGGCAGTCGGGCTTCGAGCAGCTGGCCGTGCTCGGCACCCTGATGACCGAAAGCGCTTTCGAAGCGCGCCGCCAGAGAGCCGCCGAGCCAGCCGCGCTGGCACACGTGCAGCAAGCGGCCCGCGCGTACCTCGTGCAGTTCGGCTTGAGCCCGCAGCGCCTGCGCATGTCCGACACCGGGCTGGTGTTGGAGGCGATCGCGGCATGAGCTCGCCGGGCCGCCCCAAGAGGCGAATTCCGGAATGCGAAGCATGAAGGTATTCCAATGAGCCTGTTCGCTGCGGTCGAGCCAATCGGCGCGGCGCGCGGACCGCTGGCCACACTGCAGGCCCTGGCCGACGCACTGGCCGGGCCGGCAGCGCAGCCGGTGATGGATGCGGCGGGTGGGGCGATGCCCGGGCCGGATGTCAGTCCGGTGCTTGACCTGAGGGACGGGTTGCAAAGCGGGTTGCAGAGCGGGCTGAACCACGAGCTGAACCACGGGCCTGCCGACGCGATGAAGAGCTCGGCATCCAACGCGCTGATGGACCTGTCCGCAGCGGCGCAGTTGCCGCTGTCTGCCACGATCCCGGCCGCCGTCACCACCGCCCAGGCGATGCAGGGCCGCATCACGCTCGGCCAGCTCGCGGCCGAGCCGACGCCACTGCGCCTGGCCACCGAGACACCGCTGGGCGCGACCGCTGCTGAAACCGCGCGCGGCGCGCCGATCAACCCGATGGCAGCCGAGGCGAGCAGCGCGCCGCGCGCGGCGTTCACGCTCGCCGTGCCGGTGCTGCTGACGCCGACATTCACCACCGCCGGCCAGGCCGCGCGGTCGCGTGAAGCGCCGGAATCACAACAAGCACGTCACCGCGACGCGGACCCACAGCGGCACCCGCGCGATCCGGAAAACGATGACGTGGACAGCCCGCTGGAAGCTGCGAGCACGGCGCCCGATGGCGCCAATGACAACACCGCCGCCGGCCTGGATTCAGATGCCGATTCAGACGCCAATTCAAGCGCCTCGATCGATCCCGACGCGTTAGCGCTGCACGCGCTCTTGCAGCGCGCCGAGCAGTTCGAGGCGCTGCGCGAACTGGCGCTCGGCCGGCGGGTGTTGCTGGTGCTGCCGCAGGCCGGTGGCGGCCACGGCGCGGCGCCGGCAGCGGCGGCCCTGCTGACGACCGAAAAAGTGCAGCGCTTCGGCGCGCGCTGGTGGCCCGGCACGGCGAATGCGGTGCGCCCCGGCTGGTTGCGCTGGCGCGTTTTCCGCAGTGGCGACCCGCAGCTCGACAGCGGCCTGCGCAGCCGCAGCGCCAGCACCGCCTGCCACCTGCGGCTCGGGCCGCACGCACCGCATCTGATGGATGCCGGCACCGCGCAAGTCGAGCTCGCCGAGCGCATCCGCTTCACCCAGGCGCTGGGCGCGCAGTGGAGCTTGCTGGTCGTTGCGGCCCCACCCGGAGCCTGCGCATGACGACTGTGGCCGCGCACGGTGGTGGCAAGGAAGGTGGCCGTGCCCGAGGCGTTGAGCGCGGCCGCCGCAGCGCCGCGCGCACCCACTTCAGCGACGCGCTGAACGACGCGCCGACGCTGGCCCTCGAAGCCTTCGACCAGGGGGCAGCGCTGGTCGACCTGACGAACCGGCTGCTGGCCTGGTGCAGCGCCGGTTTCTCGGCGCGCTGCTGTGTCGAGGTCGATGACGGCTTCGACAAGCTTGAGCTGCGCTTGCCGGGCTTCACCGAAGTCGTTTCGCACCTCGCGCAGCCACCGGCCTTTCTGGTCTCGAGCGCCGCCACCGCGCAGGCACCGCGCACGAGCTGGCAGATCATCGACAGCAACGGCCCGTGCCTGCTCGAAGCGACTCTGGTACGTCCGGGCCTGGCGGCATTGCGGCTGCGCGCCGACCTGCCCGACGATGCCGCCGCCAGCGCCGCGCCGGCAGCCAACGACGATGAACAACGCGCCGCGCGCCGCCACCTCGAAGACCGCGAGCGGCTGCTGTTCACGTCGCGCTCGCTGGCGGTTGGCGAGATGGCCTCGACCCTGGCGCATGAGTTGAACCAGCCGATTGGCACCGTCGCCAATGTGCTGCGCGGCCTGCGCACCCGGCTTGAACGCCAGGGCCCGAACGAAGAGCTGCTCGGCGGCGTGCAACTGGCGCTCGAACAGGCCTTGTTCGCGGCCCGCATCATCGCCCGCATTCGCGAGTACACGCACTCGCGCCAGCCGCGCCGCGAGCCGCTCGACCTGGGCCAGGTGGTGCGCGAATCGGTCGGCCTGCTCGACTGGGAACTGCAGCGCGACGGCGTGCGGATCGCGCTCGACCTGGCGCCCGCCCCGTGCCGCGTGAACGGCGACGAGGTGATGCTGCAGCAGCTGTTCGTCAACCTGCTGCGCAATGCCCTCGAGGCGATGCGCGACAACCCCGCCGACGCGCAGGGCCGCGCCACCCGCCGGCTCGCCTTGCGCCTGGCCGCCGAGCGCGGCATGGCGGTGCTGTCGCTGCGCGACAACGGCTGTGGCCTGCCGCAAGACGCGCAGGCGCAACTGTTCGTGCCGTTCCAGTCGACCAAGCCGAACGGCATGGGCATCGGGCTGAACATCTGCCGCTCGTTCGTCGAACTGCACCAGGGCCGGCTCTGGTTCACGCCAAACGATGCCGGCCGCGAAGACATCGGCGACGAACCTGGCGACCCACCGGGCACCGAACGCGGCTGCACCTTCCACGTCGCGCTGCCGCTGCTGACCGACGACAACACCTTCAAAGGGGACCTCGCATGAACGCCAAGACGATCTACATCGTCGACGACAACGCCGACTTCCGCCGCTCGGCGCAGTGGTGGCTGGCCAGTGCCGGCTACGAGGTGGTCGACTACGCCGACCCGGCCCTCGCACTCGACGCGCTGCAGACGCACCCACCGGAACGCCCGGCCTGCCTGCTGCTCGATGTGCGCATGCCCGGCATGAGCGGGCTGGACCTGCACGACCGGCTGCGCGAGCGCGGCGTGAACCTGCCGATCGTCTACATGACGGGCCACGGCGATGTGGCGCTGGCGGTGCAGGCGATGCAGCGCGGTGCCGTCAGCTTCCTCGAAAAACCGTTTGCCGAAGCGGCGCTGGAGCAGGCTTTGCAACGGGCTTTCGAAGCGCCGCAGGCATCTGCTGGAGCGGCCACCACAGCCCCCGAAGCGGCCGCCACCGAATGGCAGGAACGTCTGGACAGCCTCACCCGGCGCGAGCGCGAACTGCTCGCCTGGGTGGTCGAGGACAAGCTCAACAAGACGATCGCCGACCTGATGAGCATCAGCATCAAGACCGTCGAGCTGCACCGCAAGCGGGTGATGGACAAGCTCGGCGCGGCATCGGTCACGCAGCTCATCAAGATGGTCGTCAGCAAGCGTGTCGTATGAGCCTTGTTTTCGAGGCTGCCAGCGCCGGTGGCGCGTTGCGCATCGAAGTGGCGCAGCCGGCCGGCGATGCGGTTGCCGCCGCACTCGCGCTGGCCGAACACGAGGCCCTGATCGTGGCGCTGGAAGCATGGCTGCAACAGCCGCTCGACCCGCGCCCACTGCTGCTCGCTGATGCCGCTGCTCAAGACGGCGATGCCGATCTGCTGTGGGCGCAGTGCGGCTCGGTGCGGCTCGGCTTCGCGTGGCCGCTGCTGTTGAATGCGGCGTCGGTGCCGTCGGCGAGCGCCTTGCCGGTCGAGTGGCCCGACCTTGCCTTCGAGATCGACGTGGCCGAGTTCAGCACCGACCCGCAGCCTGCCGATGCGCAGCCTGCCGATGCCGTGCTGCTGCTGCCGCCGGCCTTCGAGCCGACGTGGCGCGTGCTGCTGCATGGCGTGGCCACGACGAACCGGACGACCCCCGCGCCACCGCTGTGGGCCGACGCCGAATGGCGCGGCCCCGGCACCGCACTGCGGCTGAGCGGCGCGCCGCAACCCGGCCTGCGCCGCCGCGCCGCCTGGCGCGTGCAGCTCGACACGCGCTACCAGCGGCCACTGCCCGAGCTGCTGGGCTGGGTCGCGTCGGCCGATGCCGAAGCTGGCGCCGCCGCGCCGCGCGACAGCGGTGCTCCTTCAGAACCGCGCGACAGCGCCGCTCCTTCACCCCTGCGCATCAGCGGCGCCGCCCACCTGATCGCTCCTGCACGGCCGGCGCAGCCTGGCTGCATCGCCCCGGCGCTGGGCGGTGCGGGCCTGTGGATCAGCGGCTGACCCGATGGACCTGACCACCTTCTCGCCAGCCTCGGCGCTGGTCACCGTGATCGTCATCGCGCTGGCGCCGTTCGTCGCCGTGATGGTCACCTCGTTCACGAAAATCATCATCGTGCTGAGCCTGCTGCGCAGCGCACTCGGGCTGCAACAGGCGCCGCCGAACATCGTGCTGAACGGCATCGCGATCGTGCTCAGCATCTACGTGATGTTCCCGGTCGGGCAGAAGATGGCCGACCGCGTCGGCCCGCTCGACAGCCTGGGCGGCTCGACCGCAGCGCTGCTGGCGGCGGCCGACAAGGCGAAGGAGCCGATGCGCGACTTCCTGCTCGCGCACTCGAACCCGCGCGAGCGCGCCTTCTTCCAGCGCACTGCGCAGAAATCGCTCGCCGCCGACAAGGCCGCACAGCTCACCGAGCGCGACTTCATCGTCGTGCTGCCGGCCTTCACCGTGAGCGAACTCTCGGGCGCGTTCCAGATCGGCTTCCTGATCTTCCTGCCGTTCCTCGTGATCGACCTGGTGATCTCGAACATCCTGATGGCAATGGGCATGCAGATGCTCACGCCGACCACCGTCTCGTTGCCGTTCAAGCTGCTGCTGTTCGTGCTGGTGGACGGCTGGATCAAGCTGGCGCACGGGCTGGTGCTGTCGTATGTTTAGCGCGCTGTGCGGCGGCGTGTGCGGCGCTTTGTGCGGTGCACGGCCAGGCGTCGTTCCAGGCGTTGTCACAGCTGCCGGGAAGTGCGCGCCATGATGCAGACCGAAGCCCTGCAGCTCACCTACCAGGCGCTGTGGCTGGTGCTGGTGCTGTCGGCACCGCCGGTGATCGTGGCCGCGCTGGTCGGGCTGTTGATCGCCTTCCTGCAGGCGGCCACGCAGATCCAGGAACAGACCTTCCAGTACGCCGTCAAGTTCTTCGCCATCGTCGTGACGATCTTCCTGACCGCCTCGCTGCTCGGCGGCACCTTGCTCGGCTACACCGACCGCATCATGACCGGCTTCCCCGGCATGGTGCGGCGCTGATCGCACGCTCACTCGGCCCCCAACACCCGCCCATGGACGACCTCCTTTCGCTCGGCACGCTGGGCGATGTGGCGCTGCTCGCCGGCCTGGCGAGCACGCGGGTGGCGGTGGCGTTTTTGCTGATGCCGCTGTTCTCGCCCGACACCGTGCCGGCGATGGTGCGCAACGCGGTGTTCCTGTCGCTCGGCGTGTTGTCGCTGGCGCTGCAACCGACGCTGGCGCTGGGCAGCCTGAACGCGGTGCAGTGGCTCGGCCTGTTCGGCAAGGAGGCGCTGCTCGGCCTCGGCCTGGGCTTTGGCCTGGCCGCTTTCCTGTGGGCGTTCGAGGCCGCCGGGGCGATCATCGACACCAAGGTGGCAGTGGCGAACGGCCAGATCAGCGACCCGATGTCGGGCCAGCAACTCAGCCCCACCGGCGCGCTGCTCGGGCGTCTGGCGAGCTTCCTGTTCATGTTCGGCGGCGGCTTCCTGCTGTTCGTCGGCGTGCTGCTCGAAAGCTATGCGGTCTGGCCGCTGGCGCAGGCCGGGCTGCACCTGCGCTTGGCGGCGGTGAGCGTGTTCGAGCAGCATTTGTCGGACCTGATGGCGCTGGCGCTGTTGCTGGCGGCACCCGCGCTGGTGGTGATGTTCGCGGTAGACCTGACCCTGGGTCTGGTGAACCGCTACGCGCCGCAGCTCAACCTGATGGGCATTTCGATGTCACTCAAAGGCTTGGCCGCCACGCTGATCCTGCTGCTGATCCTGGGCAACGTGGTGCAGGCCTTCGGAGCCGAACTGGCGCTGCGCATCGGTGCGGTGCTGCCGACCTTGCAGCGCCTGTTTGGAAATTGAGCGGTGGGGTGAGGGTGGAAAAAGACAAGTCATTCACCGCAGAGGAACGGAGTTGACGGAGTTGCGCAGATTTGCGCAGAGTCCATTCAGAGGTTCATTCAAAAGTTCATTCTTGAACTCTGTGCAACTCCGCAAACTCCGCCACTCTGCGGTGAAGTATTTGTTGGTTTTCTTCAGAGGGCGCACCCTAGCTCGGGCGCATCCCAGCGTGTTTTTTACGCGCCGCCATGGTCTAGTCACATCCGGAATCGTTCACTTGCCGGAGCCGCACCATGACCATCTCCTCAAACCTCGCTGTTGCATCGCCATCGAGCCAGTTCTGCTGCTGCCCTGGCGGCGATCCGGTCTCGAACCCGACCAACGCCGGCACCAGCATGGTGGGCGGCAAGGTCTGCTTCGAGAACGACAACTACCGCATCACGATGGGCGACGACAACAGCGTCCACATCTTCAACAAGAACACCGGTGAGAACTACCTCGCCTGGGGCGATCCGCACCTACAGGTCGATGGCCAGCAGGCATTCGACTTCTGGGGCACGACCACCCTGGCACTCGAAGACGGCACCAAGGTCACGATCGAAACCACGCCGTGGGCGAACAACCCCGCGATGACCTTGGCGTCGAAGGTCACGATCACGAACGGTGACTACGGCGTGCAGGTGACCGGCGTTGACAGCAACCAGGTCGGCGACCTGGCGTTCGAAGAGGCCAAGGGCTTCGGCGAACTGGCCGACGCGGTGGTCGACGATGGCAACGTGCTGCACGAGAACCCGTTCGGCAAGGGCTTCCTGGGGGTCGACGACACCGGCAGCTTGCGCCCGGTCGATCAACAGTACATCAATCAAACCGACCTGAAAAAAGGCGGCGCACTGGAGCAGCGTTTCGCGCCCGCGTTCCAGGCCATGATCGGCTTGATGGCCGTCGCCTTCGTCGGCCGCTTCCTCGATGCGCTGGCCGGCAATGCGCTGGGCAGCGGCGAGCGCGAGGCCCGCGTGCCCGGTGCCAAACCGGCGCCGCGCGGCCCACGCACTGAGGGCGCCGACAGCAACGAAAAGCTCGTGATGTGGATGGGCCGAACGGACCCCGCGATAACGTGGTTCATGGGCGCTGCGGCGCAGAACTGACGCGTCGCGGCAAACGGGAAGACGCTGGAGACCGGCGACCCAAGGCAGAAGGGAGCGATGCCGGGATAGCCGCACCGAACGCCGTTGCCGACGTGCCCTGTAGACTCCTGCGCACCTTGCTGCCGACCGATCGGTCACCATACCTCCATGTCCTTCAGATGCCTGCGCATCCTCGCCTTTGGCACGGTACTGGCTCTGCCGGCGATCGCGTTCCCAGCGCCGGAATCCCGACCCTGGCCAGCCATCGTCGCGCAGGCGAAGGGCCAGACGGTCTACTGGAATGCCTGGGGCGGCGACGAGCGCACCAACGCGTTCATCGCCTGGTCCGGCGATGAAGTGCAGCGGCGCTATGGCGTCACCCTGCGGCATGTGAAGCTCACGGACACGGCCGAGGCCGTGACCCGCGTCGTTGCCGAGAAGAGCGCCGGGCGCGACGCGAACGGCAGCGTCGACCTGATCTGGCTCAACGGCCCCAATTTCCTGGCGATGAAGTCGCAGGGCTTGCTCCACGGGCCCTTCAGCGCAGCCCTGCCGAACTACGTTTATGTGGACACCCTGCACAAGCGCTCGAACCTGATCGACTTCACCGTGCCAGTCGACGGTCTGGCCGCACCGTGGCGGCTGGCGCAGCTCGTCTTCATGTACGACAGCGCGCGCCTGCGGCCGGCGGAGTTGCCGAAGTCGGCGCCCGAACTGCTGGCGTTTGCGCGCCAGCACCCGAGGCGGGTCACGCACCCGAGCGTGCGCAATTTTCTCGGCGCGACCTTCCTGAAGCAGGCGCTCTACGACCTCGTGCCCGACCCGGCCGTTCTGCAACAGCCGGCCACCAACGCAAGCTTCGACGCGGTGACGGCGCCGCTGTGGGCCTGGTACGACCAGCTGCGCCCGACGCTCTGGCGCGAAGGCCGCGAGTTTCCCGAATCGGGCCCCGCCCAGCGGCAGCTGATGAACGACGGCGCGATCGACATCCACATGTCGTTCGACCCGGCCGAGGCTGCGGTGTCGATCGCCAGCCAGTTGCTGCCCGCGACGGTGCGCGTGTTCGTGATGGCCCGCGGCACGATCGGCAACACCAGCTTCGTCGCGATTCCGTACAACGCCGCGCATAAGGAAGCGGCGATGGTCGTGGCCAACTTCCTGCTCGAACCCGCCACCCAGGCGCGGGCCCAGGACCCGACCTGGGGCGGCAACCTGACGGTGCTCGACCTGGCCAAGGTGCCTGCGGCGCAGCGCGCGCTGTTCGCACCAAGACTCGGCATGCCGGGCTTGCCGAGCAACGCCGAGCTGGGTGCCGTCTTGCTCGAGCCGCATCCGAGCTGGATGACGCGCATCACCGCCGCGTGGGAGCGTCGCTATTCGCGCTGATGCGCCCCTGCGTGTCACGCGCTGGGCGGTTGCGCCATTGCTGACCATTGGCGTCTTCCTGTTGCCGGTCGTGGCTGGACTGATCGGTACCTTGCTGCCCGCCTTCGGCTACCTGCCGGCGATCGGCGGCGAGCACTTCTCGCTCGCGCCGTGGCGGGCCCTGATCGAACAGCCCGGGGTGCTGACCTCGGTTCGACTGAGCCTGCAGACCGGCGTGCTCGCGACCCTGCTGTCGCTCGCAATCGCGTCCGGCTTCTGTGCCCTGGCCCACGACTGCCTGCGGTACCGGCGGCTGGCCGCGCTGGTCTCGCCGATGCTCGCAACGCCGCATGTCGCCGTGGCGATCGGGCTCGCGTTCGTCATCGCCCCCAGCGGCTGGCTACTGCGGCTGGTGTCGCCCGCGCTCACCGGCTGGGACCGGCCGTCCGGCGATCTGGTCACCGTGCGCGACCCGCAGGGCCTGGCGATGGTGCTCGGCCTGCTGCTGAAGGAGGTGCCTTACCTGACCCTGATGATTACCGCCGCACTTCACCAGGTGCCGCACACGGCCCTGCGCCGGGTCGGCGTGGCGCTCGGCTACCGCCCGGCGGCGGCCTGGTTCAAGCTGGTGTTTCCGCTGATCTACGCGCAGCTGCGGCTGCCGGTCTACGCGGTGCTGGCGTTCTCGCTCTCGACGGTCGAGATCGGGCTGATCCTCGCGCCGGGCAACCCGCCGCCGCTGGCGCTGCTGGCCGCACGCTGGTTCGCCGACTACGACCTGCAGCGCTACTTTCCGGCCGCCGCGGCCGCGGTGTTGCAGGGCCTGCTGGTACTCGGCGCGCTGGCCGTTTGGCGGATCGCGGAAGGGTGCGTGGCCGGCGCCGGTCGAGCGTGGTGTGAACGCGGTGGGCGCGGCGGTGCGATCGTCCCCGTAGCCGGCGTCCTGGCCGCACTCGGTGCGCTCAGCCTGGTGCTCGGCATCGGCGCGCTGGCCGCCATGGCCGTCTGGTCGGTCGCAGGGGACTGGCGGTTTCCGGACTTGGCGCCGCAGAGCTTCACGCTGACGACCTGGGCTCGGCAGGTGCCACGCGTTGCGGCCACCGTGTGGACCACCGTGAGCCTCGCACTTGCCAGCGCGGGGGTCGCGGTGGCGCTCACCGTCGCCTGCCTCGAGAGCGAAACGCGCCGCGGCCGCACGCCCACGCAGCGCGTGTTGTGGCTGCTCTACCTGCCGCTGCTCGTGCCGCCGATTGCCTTCCTGTATGGCTTCCAGGTGCTGCTCGTGAGGCTCGACCTCGACGGCGCGTGGCTCGCAGTCGCCTGGGCGCACCTGGTGTTCGTCCTGCCGTATGCGTTCCTGTCGTTGGCCGACCCGTGGCGCGCACTCGACCCGCGTTATGCGCGCTCGGCTGCGGCGCTCGGCGCGTCGCCGCGCGCGGTGCTGTGGCGGGTGCGGCTGCCGATGCTGCTGAAGCCAGTGCTGCTCGCGTTCGCCGTCGGCTGTGCGGTCAGTGTTGGCCAGTACCTGTCGACGCTGTTCGCCGGTGCCGGCCGCATCGCCACGCTGACGACCGAGGCTGTGACCTTGTCGTCGGGCGTCGACCCACGCGTGATGGGTGTCTACACGGTGCAGCAGGCGGTCATTCCGCTGGCGGTCTATGCCGCCGCGCGCCTGGTGCCCAGGCTGCTGTACGCGGGCCGGCAGGGCATGGCATGAGCTCGCCGGGCCGCCCCAAGAGCGAATCCCGGAGGGCGGAGCCCGAAGGTACGCTGATGAGCGGCCAGGAGCCGATGCGCGGCGCACTCGGTCTGCGCGACATCCACATCGCACTGGCCGACCGCACGCTGGTCCGGCAGTTGTCGATCGACATCGCGCCCGGGGAGATCGTGACCGTGATGGGGGCGAGCGGCGCGGGCAAGTCGAGCCTGCTCGCGTTCATCGGCGGGTTCCTAGCCACGCCCTTCATCGCGCGCGGCGACGTGCTCATCGGCGCGCAGCTTTTGACCGGCCTGCCCGCGCACGAACGCGGGGCCGGCATCCTGTTCCAGGACGATCTGCTGTTCCCGCACCTGTCGGTCGCCGGCAACCTGCTGTTCGGCCTGGCGCCGACGCTGCATTCACACCCGCAACGCCGCGAAGCTGTCGCTCGCGCGCTCGACGACGCGGGCCTGCGCGGCTTCGGCGAGCGCGACCCCGCCACGCTTTCGGGCGGCCAGCGAGCGCGCGTCGCGCTGCTGCGAACGCTGCTCGCGCAGCCACGCCTGCTGCTGCTCGACGAGCCGTTTGGCAAGCTCGACGCCGCCCTGCGCGAAGACTTCCGGCAGTTCGTGTTCGACCATGCGCGCCGGCTCGGCCTGCCGACGCTGATGGTCACCCACGACGCCGCCGATGCGCAGGCTGCGGGCGGCCGCACGCTGGTGCTCGAATGACACGCCCGGCCGCTTCGGCCTCATCATGCCCCCAGTCATCCGCTTGAAGTCCGTCGCGACATGTTCGACCGACAAACCACCGCACTGATCCAACCAACCTTGGACGCGCTCGCGCGGGTCTTCGTTCGCGCGGGAGTTGGCGCAAACGCATTGACGTTCACCGGGCTGGTGCTGGGCTGGCTTGCCGCCGCCGCGATCGCGCTGCAGATGACGCTGACGGGTGCTGCGCTGATCCTCGCCTCGCGCCTCTTTGACGGCCTGGACGGTGCGGTCGCGCGGCAGACGACACCGACCGATCGCGGCGGCTTTCTGGACATCAGCCTGGACTTCCTGTTCTACCCGGCCATTCCGCTCGCGTTCGCGATCGCCGACCCGGCACACAACGCGCTGGCGGCGGCCCTTCTGCTGGCCGCGTTCGTCGGCACCGGCACCAGCTTTCTGGCGTTCGCGGTCATCGCCGCCAAGCGCGGCCTGACGAACGCGGCCTACCCGAACAAGTCGTTCTACTTCCTCGGCGGCCTCACCGAGGCGACCGAGACGCTCGCGTTCTTCATCGCGATGTGTGTCTGGCCGTCGCAGTTCGCGCTGCTGGCCGGCGTGTTCGCCGCGATGTGCGCAGTGACGATCGCGACCCGCGTGCACTGGGGCTGGCAGGCGTTCGCACCCACGGAGGCCGAACGCGCCGACAACCGAAAGAGCCCGCGATGAAGTTCGACAAGCGATGGTGGATCCTCGGTGTGCTTGTGCTCGCGGTCGCCGCTTACTTCGGCCTCGGCCTCGGCCGCTACCTGGGCCTGGAATTCATCAAGGGCCAGCAAGGCGCGCTTGAGACATGGCGCGCAGCAAACCCGCTGCTGGCGGCCCTGACCTTCTTCGTGGTGTACGTGGCGGTGACCGGCCTGTCGCTGCCCGGCGCGACCATCCTGACGCTTGCCGCCGGCGCGATTTTCGGCCTGGCGTGGGGGACGCTGATCGCTTCGTTCGCGGCGTCGATCGGAGCCACGCTGGCCTTCCTGACATCACGCCTGGTGCTGCGCGACTGGGTTCAATCGAGGTTCGGCGACCGGCTGACTTCGATCAACGAAGGGGTGCGCAAGGACGGCGGCTTCTACCTCTTCACGCTGCGCGTTGTGCCCGCCTTCCCGTTCTTCCTGATCAACCTGGCGATGGGCCTGACCCAGCTTGGCACAGTGACCTTCTACTGGGTCAGCCAGCTCGGCATGCTGCTGGGCACGCTGGTCTATGTGAACGCCGGCACCCAGCTCGCGCGCATCGACACCCTGGCCGACGTGGCCTCGCCCGGCCTGCTGATCTCGCTCGCGCTGCTCGGCGTGGCGCCGCTGATCGCGAAGAAGATCGTCGATGGCTTCAGGGCCCGACAGCTCACGCGGCGCTGGAAGAAGCCGGCGCGCTTCGAGCGCAATCTCGTCGTCATCGGCGCCGGCTCGGCGGGGCTGGTCAGCGCCTACATCGCCGCTGCGGTGAAAGCCAAGGTCACACTGGTCGAGCGCGACCGGCCCGGCGGCGATTGCCTGTACACCGGCTGCGTGCCATCGAAGGCGCTGATCCGTTCGGCGCGGCTGCTGTCGGACATCGCCCGCGCGCATGAGTTCGGGCTGAGCGGCGCGCGCGCCGAAGCCGACTTCGCAGCGGTGATGGCCCGCGTGCAACGCGTGGTGCACGAGATCGAACCGCACGACTCGGTCGAGCGCTACACGCGCTTGGGCGTCGAGGTGCGCAAAGGCGAGGCGCGCATCGTCTCGCCGTGGCAGGTCGACATCACCTTGCCCGACGGCAGCGTGCAGCACCTCACCACCCGCGCGATCGTGATCGCCACCGGCGCAGCGCCGGTCGTGCCCGACATCGCGGGCATCGAGGGCACCGGCTACGTCACCTCCGAGACGATCTGGGCCTGGCGAACGCTGCCGCCGCGCCTGTTGGTGCTCGGCGGCGGGCCGATCGGCGCGGAGCTGGCGCAGGCGTTCGCGCGGCTCGGCTCGAAAGTAACGCTGTTCGAGATGGGCCCGCGCATCCTGCCGCGCGAAGACGACGACGTGGCCGCGCTGGTGACGCAGCAGTTCGTCGCCGACGGCATCGACCTGCGGGTCGAGCATCGCGCGCTGCGCTTCGAGACCGTCGACGGCGAAAAGCAGCTCGTCGCGCAGCACCGGGGCGCAGAGCTGCGCATTGCCTTCGACGCGCTGCTGGTGGCCGTCGGGCGGGCCGCGCGGCTGCAGGGCGTCGGGCTCGAGGAACTCGGTATCGAATGCGCCAAGACCGTCACGACCAACGCGTTCCTGCAGACGACGTTGCCGAACATCTATGCGGCCGGCGACGTGGCCGGGCCGTATCAGTTCACCCACACTGCCTCGCATCAGGCCTGGTATGCGGCCGTCAATGCACTGTTCGATCCGTTCAGGAAGTTCCGCGTCGACTACCGCGTGATCCCGTCGGCGACCTTCGTCGACCCCGAGGTCGCGCGCGTCGGGCTGAACGAGCAGGAGGCGCGAGAAAAGAAGGTGCCGGTCGAGGTCACGACCTACCCGCTGGCGGACCTGGATCGCGCGATCGCCGACGGCGCGGCGCGCGGCTTCGTCAAGGTGTTGACGGTGCCGGCCAAGGACACGATCCTGGGTGTGACCATCGTCGGCGAACACGCTGCCGATCTGCTGGCCGAATACGTGCTCGCGATGAAGCACGGCATCGGCCTGAACAAGATCCTCGGCACGATCCACACCTATCCGACGCTGGCCGAGGCCAACAAGGCGGCTGCCGGCGCGTGGAAGCTCGCGCACCAGCCGAAGCGCCTGCTGGCCTTCTCCGAGCGCTTCCATGCGTGGCGGCGCGGGTGACCGGTATGGCGAGTGCCTGCCCTGCCTAACACGCCATTCAAGCGGCTGCTGTTGCTGGGGGGCGGGCATGCGCACCTGAACCTGCTGCGGCGGCTGCGCAGCGAAGCGCCGAAGAGCTGGCAGGTCACCCTGGTCTCGCCGCATTCGCGGCAAATTTATTCGGGCATGCTGCCGGGCTGGGTCGCAGGTCACTACGCGCTCGACGACTGCGCGATCTCGCTGGCGGGCCTGTGCGAGCGGGCGGGCATAGCGTTCGCGCAGACCGCTGCAATCGAGCTGGACCTGGCGCGCAGCGAGGTGCTGTGCGCCGACGGCGAACGTCGGCGCTTCGATTTCGTGTCGATCGACACCGGCCCCGAGCCCGCGCTCGCCGACCTGCCCGGCGCCACTGAGCACGCGCTGCCGGTGCGTCCGATCGAGGGGTTCATCAAAGGGTGGCCCGAGGTGATGCGCCGCTGGAAGGGGCACACCGGACCGTTCGAGGTCGCCGTCGTCGGCAGTGGCGCGGCGGCGGCCGAACTTGCTTTCGCGATCCGGGCGCGGGCTTCGCGCGAGGGAGCATCCGACGTGCGCATCAGCCTCGTGGGGCGCGACGCCGAACCGCTCGCCGGCACGGCGGCAAGCGTGAGCCGCCGCGTCATGCGCTTGCTGCAGACGCGTGGCATGCACTGGCGCGGGAACAGCACGGCGGTGCAAATCCTGGCTGGGTGGATTCGATTCGAACGCTGCGCTGTGCTGCCCTTCGACGCCTGCCTGATTGCCACCGGCGCCGCCGCACCGCACTGGCCGCGTGCTGCGGGCTTGTCCACCGACGCGGCGGGATTCATCCGCGTCGACCGCACGCTGCGCAGCGTCTCCCACCCGCAGGTGTTCGCCGCCGGCGACGTGGCCGCGCATGTCGACCCCCGGCCGAAATCAGGCGTGTTCGCGGTGCGTGCCGGCGCCGCACTGGCCGGCAACATCCTCGCCGCCTGCAACGGCGCGGCGCTGACCGAGTGGCGGCCGCAGCGCCGGGCGCTTTACCTCGTCAGCACTGCCGATGGCCGCGCCATCGCCTCATGGGGTGCGCTGAGCGCCTCGGGCCGCTGGGTGTGGCTTTGGAAGGACTGGATCGACCGGGGTTACGTGCGGCGCTATCAAGAATGACTCAAGCCTGACGCCCGACCGCGCCGATCAAGGCGCGGCCGCCCCTGCCCGTCACGGCGCTGCCGCCAGCGCGGCGCGCACGACCTCGACGCGCTTGCGGTTTACCCCCATGTCGCCCTTGCCGACACGCGACGCCGAGCGGACCTGGATCACCCGCGCGGTCGGGTCGTACCAGAACTCCACGTCATCGACGAACTTCATCAGCCGGGTCGTGTATTGCGCGTACAGATAGTCGGGGTCGCTCTTGACAACCTGCGCGTCGTCCATGGCGGCGACCACCGCGCTGATCTTTGCGAGGGTGGCCGGCCCGTCACCGCGCAACGGCAAGGGCGCGACGTCCGAATACGCGCGTTGCGGGTGATCCGGGTACAGCGCCGCCTGACTCGTCACGCTGTTGTCGGTGTTCGAGGGCGGCTTGAGCCTGCCGTCTCGTACACCGAGGTCGTTCGGCGCGGTACTGCGGAACAGGCCCGCCTGGCCGGCGCCGATGGCGCCCAGCGCGACCACGAGCAAGACGATTACTAGCCACTTCAGAATCAGCATCGCAAGCCCTCGGGTTGGAGAAGACGCCGTATCGCCAGTTCGCGCGCATCACTCGCGCCGGCCGATCATGCGCCGAACGGCGGACCCTGCGCGACGTTGATGCAAGCGAGGCACGAAGCAAGATTCTCGAGCTTGGCCGACTTGATGTCGGCGTTCAAGGGCAGGTCTGGAACAACGTCAACTGAGTGGTTAACGAGCCCGGCTGAGCGCGTGAATCGGAACTTCGTGTGCCCATTTTTCGCAACCCGGGTCAATCGACGACTGGGTCGGATTGCTGACTGTGTTCCCCTCCGCGCGTACCGTTCAGCCCCAGAAACTGAGTTGGGTTAGACGCTTGTGAGATCGTGATGTGGATGGGCCGCGCGAACCGCGCGATGGCGTGGTTCATGGGCGCAGCGGCGCAAAACTGACGCGCTGCGGCGAAGCCGGCATTGGGCCGCAGACGATGCTCGCACCCCCGCCCATTCCACTGCGCAGCCCTTGCCGACCATGCAAAGCGACCTCTCCACCGCGCTGATCGCTACGCTGTTGACGGGCGCCGGCGCCAACTGCGCGGCGGTCAGCCCAAACTCGATGCGCTGCAAAATCGTTGCCAAGGACATCACCGTTTCAGACAGCCGAGCTGACTTCAACTACTCGCCCAGCGGCGTCAAGGGCGGCAGCGGCCACGTCTCGCTGTTCAGGCTGTTGACGCTCGACGCCAGCGATGGGGAAACCAGCAGCGTCGAGCTGAAGACGGTTGATGCCACTGCGCCAGGTGACTACACCTTGTCCATCGAGTCCTTGTGGCGCTCAGTGTCCGGGTGCCCATCAACCCGCCAGGGGTGGTCGCTGCAGCTCACCGAGCCGATGGTTCTGCAGACTGACCGCCGACACGCAAATGCCCCGATGGCAAGCTGCCGTTGGCGTTAGCTTCGGGTCGCAGTGGTCGGCACCCGCGTCGTGCTGCCGTTGATGGTCAACGAGCCGCTGTTCAGCCGTCGCAGGGCCCAGGGCGAGGCGACGTCGCTTCATACTGGACGGGCCGTCAGGCGCCATGACCCGTGATGTAGGTCTCCAAAAAATTGATCTGCTGGCCCATCTGCCGAATGCTGTCTTTCACGACGTCGCCAATCGAGACCACACCGACCACGATGTTTGCCTCAACAACGGGCAAATGGCCGAAGTTCTGCGCCGCCATCAGCCCCATGCAGGCTTCAATCGGGTCGGCGAGCCTCACCGTCATGGGCTCAGCCGTCATGATTGTTTTCACAGCCAGGCACTTGGCGTCGAGTCCAGGCAGCAGCGCCTTGATGGCGCAATCGCCCTGGGTGACGATGCCTATCAAGCGATCGGCCTCGATGACCAATACCGCGCGAACCCGTTTATCCCGCATCAGCTGCAGGGCGGTCACCACCATGTCGTCGGGGCCGACACTGACGAGCACTGCGGGTTGCGATTTCAGCTCCACCTTGCGCACGGGGCGATCAGCCCGTCACAGCCCAGGAACTCGACGGCCGCGCCGATCTCCTGCGTGCGTGGCATGTTGACGCCGCCGTAGGCGCTATCGGGCACGCCGAGCGATTCAAGGTCGGCTCTGACCAGCTTCAGCGTACGGTGTGCCGCCACACGCAGCATATGCACCATGACGGGCTTGGTGGGGCGCGGAGTGAGCTGTCCCCAATGGAATGAAATCTCGGCCAGCGCACCTTCGCGTGCCAGGCTGGCGTAGAGCACACCGGCGCCGTCGCGTCGCATCCAACGGCCGCCGCTGTACGAACTGACCAGCGGGTCGAGGCTCTGCCGCGTGCCCCGGAAAACATCACCGTCTAAAGTCTCCTTCGGGAGCGCGTCCAGCGGGTCCATCAAGTCCGGGTCGTGGATCATCGTGCTGGCCAGGCCTCACCTTTTTGGCGTCACAGATGTACGCCGTCAAGCAGCTGGTTGACCGAGGCAAGAACCTCATCGACACGACCCTGCTGGATCAGCTCTGCAGGTATCTGATCCTCCATGAGGCGCTGGCGGGCGAAGAGCCACAGCCGTGCGTCGTGCGGCTCGTAGATGTCGGCGAGCTTGTCGATGACGAATTCGAGTTCGAGAAGCTGCTTCTCGGTGCTGGCGTGTGGTTAAGCCTTGCCCTTGTTCCATCGAGAAACGGTTTCAGGGCGCACGTTCAGGACGTTGGCTACGTCGGACGACCGCATGGCGCCCTTTGTTTGGATGGCCTCCAGGCGGCGTGCAATCGAATTGCTCATGGCAATGCCTCTATAGGCGGGTTGGTCGTGGGGAAGGATGCGCATCAGTTGCGCTCAAGACGACTCGCCGCTGGGTGGTGGCGTCATGGGATGCCAGTGAAGGAAGACAATGGCCGCTGGAACAAGAGTCTGCAGACGCTGCGACGCGAACAAGAGGGTCAAAAGGCGGAGGCCACTCCCCCAAAAGTCCCCCAGCAAAGAAAAACGGCCTAGAAGCGAAAAGCCTCTAAGCCGTTGATCCGTTTCTTGTTTTTATGGTGCGGCTGGCAGGAATCGAACCCACGACCCCTTGGTTCGTAGCCACACTTTTTGTGATTTCCAGATGTCCACCGGAGTCCATGGGAGTCTCGATATATCCTTGTAAATCAATAACTTGGAATACTTGTTCGTCCAAGACCATCTTTCGGCGTCTTTCAGAATCCGCGATAATTCTGTTGCCAATGCCGTTGCCAGCTTTCCGTTTTGGCGCGTGGATTGGTCGGAATCCAAGGAGTCTGCCATGGCACGAACCGCCAAGGTTCACCGGCTGACGGCGCTGGCCGTGAAACGATACGCCGAAGCCGCGCGCCAGACGGCACCCTTGCATGACGGGGGCGGCCTCTACCTCCGTAAACGCGACGCCAGCGCGCTGTGGTACCTGCGGCTGACCGAGCCATCAACGGGAGCCGAGCAGTGGCATCGCCTGTTTCCAGACGACCCCGCGGGCGGCTACCCGCACAAGGGCTTGAGCGATGCACGGGCCGAGGCGCGGCGGATGTGGGACCTGCGGTCATCGGGCATCGATCCGCGCGCGCAGCGAGATCGTCAAATACAGGCGCAGAAAGACCTCGAAGTGGCAGCCGAACTCGAGGCCGAGCGCCGGCTCAGCGTGCGGGATCTTTTCGATCGCTGGGTGGCCACCGACCTTCAACCGCGCCTTCGCGCGGATGGCAAGCGCGCTGGGCGCAAGGACGGCGGAAAGTTCACCCGCGACCAGTTCACCCGTCGCGTCTTTCCGAAGATCGGCCGCGTCGCCATCGAAGACGTCAAGCGTGCAGACCTGTTGGCGATCCTGGACGGCGCCAAGCGAGAAGGCAAGCTGCGCACGGCCAACGTCTTGTTGGCCGACCTGAAGCAGATGTTTCGGTTCGCGCTGGCCCGTGACGTGGTCATGCGCAACCCGCTGGAGACAGTGCTCAAGCGTGACGTCGGTGGCGCTTCGGTTGAGCGTGATCGGGTTCTGTCGACAACCGAGCTCGCCAGCCTTGCCGACGCGCTGCCGGTCGCCGGCCTGACCGAACGCAACATCGCCGGGGTCTGGCTCGTGCTGGCCACCGGCGTTCGTGTTGGGGAACTGCTCGGAGCCACCTGGCACGACAACGATGGCGACCTCGCAGAACTGAAGGCCGCCGCCGATACCAGCGACGTCAAGCTCGGCGTGGTGGACATCGTGGCTCGAACCTGGCACATCCTCGAAACCAAGAACCAGCGAAGCCACACGATTCACCTGAGTGCATTCGCGATACGGCAATTCAAGAGGCTGGAAGAGTTCCGCGAGGCGATCCCTCATGACCTGAATGGTGCGGTGCCTTGGGTTTTTCCAAACACCTCGGCAACGGGACCCGTCGGCGTGAAGTCCTTCGGCAAGCAACTTGCCGATCGACAACGTCCGGCTGAACGGCGTCTCACGAACCGGAGCAAAGACACCGAAGCACTGCTGCTGCCCGGGGGCCGTTGGACTGCGCACGACCTTCGCAGAACGGCCGCCACACTGATGGCCGAATTAGGTTTCGGCGGCGACGTCATCGACGAATGCCTCAACCACATGATCGAAAATCGAGTGCGCCGCGTCTATGTTCGCGACCGGCGCGTTGCCGAACAAGCTCGTGCCTTCGATGCTTTGGGCTCCAAGCTGGCACTGATCGCGGCAAAGGCGCAGCCGGCCGCTTCAAATTGAAACCGCAACGACAGATTTCCGTCCGAATCCATCGCGAACAGCCGACCACCACGGGCCTACAGTGGGCCTCCATCATCGACGAGAGGCCCGCTCTATGCGCCGCTCTGTGAGCCCCACCAGTTCCGCCGCCGTGCCGACCGCGTTCGCGCTGCTCTTGCGCATGGGAGCGGTCATGCAAGTCACCGGGCTGGCCCGCTCGACGATCTACAAGTTGATTGCCGAGGACAAGTTCCCGCAACCGGTGCAGCTCACCGGCCGCGCCGTGGCCTGGAGGCGCGCCGACCTGGAACGGTGGAGCGCTGCTCGCCCGACGGTGACCCACTGACGCAACGGCAGAATGGCCGTGAGCTGGACCACGATCAGCCCGATCAATAGATAGCACCTGGTGCTATATTTCAACATGTCGACGAAGTTGCCTTCGAGAGTCTTCAAGACAGCCTGGTTCACCAGGGCAGCCAGGAAGGCGCGCATCGGCGACGGCGAGTTGTGCGTGGCCATCCAGCAGGTAATAGACGGCCAGGCCGATGATCTGGGCGGCGGTGTTTTCAAGAAGCGCCTGAATGACAACATGCACCGCGCAATCGTCGTCGCCAAGGGTGGCCGCTACTGGGTGTATGCGTTTTTGTTCGCGAAGCAGGATCGCGCCAACATCTCGCCGGATGAATTGATGGCGTTCAGGAAGTTGGCCGCTGCGTACGCGCAGATGACGGCGGCCGAGGTGAACACCGGGTTGCGCAACGGCGACCTACTGGAGATTTGTGATGACGGTTAAGGCAAAGTTCAAGAGCGACGCGTTCGAGGCCGTCCACAGCGCCGCGCTGGGGCTGCACCGGGCCGGCACCATCGACAAGGCCACGATGCGCGGGTTCGACGAAACCTGCCTGGCTGCGCCGCCTGTCATCGCACCGATGCAGATCAAGCGAATCCGTGAGCAGGCGCACGTCAGCCAGCCCGTGTTCGCGCGCTACCTGAACACCAGCGAATCGACGGTACAGAAATGGGAAGCCGGCACCAAGCGGCCGAGCGGCATGGCGCTCAAGCTCCTGGCCGTGGTCGAGAAGCATGGCTTGAAGGTGCTCGTCTGAGGTTCGACAGCGGCGGCGCGATACGTGAGCCCCGGCGCTCCGGCATCGACGCGGCAGCTATGCAGTCACCACCAGCTTGATGACCAACCCGAGCAGCACCAACCCCAGCACAACCTTGCCCCAGCGCCAGGTTGTGAATCGGTAGCGCTCATTGCTCAGCAGGGCCCGTTGAAGTCGGCTCACGGCAAACAGCGCGGCGCTCGCGGTGATCACCAGTCCGACGATGCCCGTCGGCATCGGTGCCTGCGCAACGACGAGCGCCCACCCCGCTGGCCAGACGATCGCATCAAGCGCAGCAAGCCAGCGCCGGCCCGGCCAGTAGGGGACGTCGGGCCGGGGTACGGGCGTGAAGAGGATCCACATGGCGATCTGGGTCCGTGAACGAAGGGGCGTCAGCCCCCTCAACGCGCTTCACCTTTCTGGCGCTGACCGAGGTCGCAACATCGCCGGCAGCCACCGCTTGCCGGCCAGCCTCGACACCGCCTTGACGACCAGCACATCTTTCTTCATCGCGCCGACGCCATCGTCGGCCAGGTCGGGCCCGGCCTCCTTGAGGGCCTGCACGATCTTCGCCTTGGGCACGTGGTTCAGGTAGCCCTGCGCCGTCGGCTGCCACCAGTCGGCCATGTCCAGGCCCACGGCCTCGGCGAGTGCGCTTGAATCGCTGGCCGAGCCGGTGTTCGGCAAAGCGTTCAGCGTCAACGCCGCACCCAACGCCAACAGGTCGAGCAGCTCGGCCTGCGGCAGGGCGATCAACCAAGCGAACCAGGTACTCGACTGCTCGGGCAACCGCGCCTTCCAGGTGAGCTTGGCCGCTTCGACGGCTTGCCATGCCGCGCTCTCCTTCAAGTCGTCGGCCACCGACAGCAGCGTGTGTGCCGGCAACTGGGTTGTGATCTGCAAGGCAGAGCCTGCGCGCCGATACTCGTCCCCGAAGGCGCGCTGTACGAAGACATGCGCAAGCGATGCCAGTGCCACCGACGTGTTCCGCGACAGCATCACCTGCAGCGCCACAGTGCGATGCGCGGCGAGCCGCTTGGCGAGGCTTTCACTGCAATCAACCATGACTTGATCTTCATCGAGGATCGTGTGATCTCTCGCGATGGATTTCGGCCGATTTCCATCGCGCTCGTGAGCGTCTGTTGCGGTGACGCCGAAGGTCAAACCGCGCGGCTAACGGCCACAGGCGCCCTCAGGGGACAAGGCAACCGGCGGGGACTTCGGGAACCCGGCGGACAGCGCAACGGTCGTCAGACACGGTCGTGTAAGACAGTCTGACAACCGGCTATCGCGCGACGACACGAAGCAGCGTGAGCCTCGCTGCAGCAACGTGGAGCACCACGCCGCCCGAGACGGGCCGGACGTGAACATCCCCATCACGCGCCGGCATCTCATCCAGCGCCACTTCAACCACCTGGCCGTCGAGATCGGCTTGCAGCGCAAGGCGGCTCGTGCCCGAACTGCTCCGGGGCGGTGTGCCCGTTGCGCCGTTCAACCTCGAAGCCCGGGTCGAGATTTCAGCGGTCGAGTCGATGGCGACGGTCGCCGGGGTACTGGTGGACAGCGGCGCAGTGGCCGGCTTCACAAGGTTCGCCCTCAACGCGGCGATGCGGTCGCGAGAGATCGCCTCGGTCGCCTGGATCCAGTCTTCCACCGGCTGGGGATGCTCGGCATGCAGGCCCCGAAGTTCATGAAGCTCACGTGCCCCTCGGCACCGACCTTCGCGGTAGGCGTTTATCAGCCAATCGGGCGCGTCAATCAACGCGGTGGCATACATCACAAAGGTTCGGCTCTTGCCGAGGCGGCGCGCAATGTCGGCCTGGCTGTCACCGGCTTCCAACCGCCGCTGCACGAACAGCGCCAGCTCCAGCGGCTTGAGCCCTTCGCGCTGCTCGTTCTCGATCACCTGGTCGTAGCTGTCTGCCGCCGCATCGACGAACGCGGGGATCACCATCTGGCCGGCCAGCTTCGACGCGCGCAGACGCCGGGCGCCGAAGTTCAGCATCCAGCGGCCTGGCTGCTCGGGATGCGTGCGAACCGAGACCGGCTGTCGCACGCCACGCGCGGCGATGGTGTCGGCCAGCTGCTGCAGCGCTTCCGGGTCGAACTCTCGGCGCGGCTGTGCAGGGTCTTCTTCGATGGCCTCGATGGCCAGCAACAAGGGCGTGCCGCTCGCTGCTGCCATTGGCTGGTCCAGCGCCAGCGCGTCAAAGTCGAGCGCCATGGTCGCCCCCGTGCCCGGTCACGATGGTGGTGATGCGGGCCAATGTCGGTTCGATCTCTTTCCAGGCATCGCGCGCGGCGGTCTTCTTCATTTCCCACAGCACCTCATCGGCGGCCTGAGCTTCGGCGATGGCAGAGCGTTTGGGAATCAGGCCGAACTGGCCGGCGCCGCTGCCCACCGGGATCAGCAGCGACAGGTACCGCGCCACCAGGCCGGTGAAGTTCTCTCGCTGGAACGGCGTGGACTCGACCATCGTCGGCAAAAGGCCAATCAGGCTGAGCTTCGGGTTCATCACCGCCTTAATCTTGCGAAGGCCGACGCGCTCGTGGTTGAGCAGCGCCGCCACACCGTCCAGCGCCTCCTGGTTGAGCTGAATCGGCGACAACACGAAGTCGGCGGAGGCCAGTGCCGCGATCAGCCGGATGTCCGGGTTCGGGTTGGTGTCGATCACACAGAGATCGAACTGCGAATCCACCCCGGTGATGAAGCTGCGGAAGTTGCGGCCGAAGGTGTTGTGCAGCGTCGGCTGCCGCTCCAGACCGAGCAGACCGGCACCGCTGGACACCAATACAAACGGCATGGCGGGCACCACGGCCGGCGTCGATGTCATCAACGCGTCGGCACTGATCGCTGACAACTCCGGGCGGTCGGACAAGCGCAACGGCTTGCTGAAGTTGCCCTGGTGATCGAGGTCGATCGCCAGCGTGCGCTGGCCATGCTGGGCGAAGTAGTGCGCCAGCAGCGTGGCTACGGCCGACTTGCCGACGCCGCCCTTCTGGTTGGCGAGAACGAGAGTCTTCATGATGGGGGCCTCCTGCCGCGATGACGAACAGTGCGCACCGGTATCGATCGGGTGACACGGCGTCGCATGCAGGGGACCTTGCACCCGGTCGGAAGGCCTCGATGGCCGACGACTGGGCGCCGCGAGCCGGCCACGCCGGCGAGCGCTGTTTTTGCGCGCACGCACGCGCCGCTCCGATCTTCGGGGCGGCGCGCGGTGCGGGGTGCGATGGATTTCAGTGGAAATCCATCGCCTCGGGATCAGGCTGTAACGATCACGCCTTGAGTTTGCGCATTTCCTCGGCCAGCACCCACAGCGCACGGTTGAGGCTCACGCTACGGTCGATACTGCCGACGGCGCGGGTGTGCAGGCGCCGGCCTTGCACGGTGCGGCCTGGCTGGCCACCGCGCAGGGTGTTTTCCTGGACCCTTTGAAACGTGGTCCACAGACTGTGCCCCAGATCCTCGGGCCGGCGGGCCTCGATCAGCTGCTCGGCGGTCACCGGGGCCGGCGCTTGGCCTTCGGTGCGCTCGCCATACCGCAGCGCCAGCGCGGCGGTCGCCATGGCACGCTGTTCATCGGGCTTGAGCTCCAGCGCCTTCATACCGTCGATCGACGCATCCACCGCCTCGAAGTCCTCCAGCACGCGGAAGGCGCCCTCGATCACCTCGCCCTGGATGTTGCCCTTGTGAGGGATGCGAATGTCGTTGGACACGGTGCCGACGACAAGGCCGTTGCAACAGACAAATCTGAAGGCGCCCGCGAGCATCTGGTACGAACTGGCGCCGTCGTGGCTGTTGATCAGGATGATCTCGTTCGCCTCGGGCCGGGCCGTCACTTGTCCGGCGTGGCGCATCCGAATCATGTGCTTGGTGAACTCGGTCTTGCCTTCGATGCGGCTCTTGCTCTGCGCGACCATGAAGGGCTCGAACCCTTCCTTGCGCAGGCCGCGCAGGACATCGATGGTCGGGATGTAGGTGTAGCGCTCGGAGCGGCTGCCGTGCTTGCCCTCCGCGAAGATGGACGGCGCCGCGCGGCGCATCTGGTCGTCGGCGAGGGGCGTTTCGCTGCGAACGACAAAGGTGTTGCGCGCAAAGCGCGTGGCGAGGGTCGGGGTTGAGTACATGACGAATTCCTTCGATGGTTGTTCGGTGTCGATGCGGGCGGAGCGCGAAGGCGTCCCGCCCTCTGTGGCTGTCAGGCCAGCACGGCCTCGCCTTGCGGCTCGGTGCGCGCACGGCGGGTGCGGCCGTTCGCCTTCGGTGCCGAGGTCGCGGGCTGGGCCTGCGGTGCCGATGCGCCGTCCATGCGCGCGCGGCGGGCCTCGGAGTCCGCCCGGCTGTCGAGGTAGTCGACCTCTTCGGCGGTGAAGGCCAGCGCGTACACGTCGGCGCCCTCGTTGTCCTGGTAGTTGTTGTTGCGCAGGCGCCCGACGATGTTCACGTGCGAGCCCTTGCCCAGGTACTCGGCGGCGTTCTCGGCCTGCTTGCCCCATAGCGTCCACTGAATCGCGGTGGATTCCTCCTCGCGGGAATCACCCGAACCGCGCCGCGTGTTGCTGATCGCAGTCAGTACGGCTTTGGCGATATTGCCTTCGCGCCCGTTGACGAATTCGAGCTTGACGGCGCCCGCGAGGTGCGCGTGACGTTGGATGACTTGAACGTTGGCCATGATTCGGCTCCTTGCATGAGAGACCAGCCGGGGCACCGGCTTGGTGTCCCTGAAAACTGATCCTCTCGCTTGGACTTCCTCGCTCCCGCCCGGGAGGGCGGGCGGGGGGTGGGCGTTTCGGCAACTGCACCCTTCCCTCACGGGAAGGGCTGGGGATGGGTGGTGTTCTCAGCAGCCGAAGCAGTGAGCCAGTTTCCCGGCCCACCGCTTGAAGATCCCCCCACAAGTCCCCCTCGTGATTCGACGGGGGCGCAGCTGGGGGGAGCGCGGTGGGACGACTGGCGCACGCGCTGCCAACGTGTTCGGGCGACGCAGCGTCGCGGCCGATGTGCCAGCTTGCCTGGCGCTGCGGTTGCAGCGAAGGCGCCCACCCAGCCTCTGAGGTCCGGCGCCTCTGCGGCCGACGTGACACTAAGCGCAGCGACTGGCACGGCGGTCGAGTCGGGCCGATCACCTCACCGCATTCAGCGGCCAGGCATCGGGCATGGCGGGTGACCGGGGTGACGATCTGGCCGGCGTGAAGCGAACGAAGCGCAGCGGCGTGAACGGAACGACGGTCAGTTCGTCAAGCGGGCCTCGTTCACGTACCCGTGAAGGAAACATGGCCCGCGATCCTCGGGCACGGGAACGGGCCGCTGTCGTCATCCCGCCGGCAACGCCGGCCTGACCTGGCTGTTCTGCATCGCGATGAAGGCGAAACCTTGATCGCCGTACTCGCGAGCGACCTGGCAAGGCCCCAAGGCCGCAGTCCGGCGACACCCTGCGCGCCAACGAGCGCGGAGGGTGGCGGCGAGCCCGCGTGAGGGATGGCCGCCCGAAGGGGCGAGACGCTGGGCCTTTGACAGAGGCTCGACGCGCAGCGCAACAGCCCGGCCGCGCGAAGCGGGGACACGCCCCACCTGCTACGTCACGTCAGCTGACGTGACGGTTCACACACGCGTGCCGCCAGTGTCCCAACGGAATCGACCAGGGGCTCTGCAGCTTGCGCCGCGACTCATGATGCGACCTAATGACGTGGGCAAACTCTGCAACGGCCGGCTGATGCGAACGACGCAAGGCTCAAACGACGCGCGGATCTGAATTCTGTTGCCAATTCCGTTGCCACGGAGCCCAAAAAGACTAAAGGGTCAGTAGGCGCTAACCCACTGACCCTCGTCTTTACTGGTGCGGCTGGCAGGAATCGAACCCACGACCCCTTGGTTCGTAGCCAAGTACTCTATCCAGCTGAGCTACAGCCGCGCAGCTCCGAATTATAACAGCGGGCCGACGCGCGACCTCAGTTCAGGCGTGCCGCAGCCTCGAAGCATTCAGCTGCGCGGGCCGTGTCGGCGTCTTGACGGGCGAACGTGGCAAGTTGCCGCCACGCGGCGCGGCGCGGCGCGGCGCCGAGCACAGCGTCGGCAGCGGCCTGCTCCAGCAGCCGACGCGCCTTCCCCCATAGCTGGCGCTCGGCCAGTGCGCTGCCAACCGCCAGCGCGACCGCGCTTTCGCGCGCAAACGTGGTGGAGGCGGCTTCGAGCCGGGGCAGCCACTCGGGGCCGATGCCGGCCACCGCATCGACCAGCGCCAGTGCCACGGCGGCGCGTTCTTCAACACTCAACTCCCCCAGGCGATCCCAGAATGGCCGCAGCCAGGTGCGCGCCTCTTCATGCCCACCGAGCGCCGCCGCGCAGTGCGCGGCACGCGCAGCAATGAAGGCATCGCGCCGGTCCGTGGCCTCGAACTGCGACCAGACCTGACGCAGCTGGTCGGCGTCGTGCGCGGTGGCGAGCGACTCGAACGCCAGCGAGCGCAACAGCCCGAGTGCGGCAACTTTGGAAAAGCCCTGGTGCTTGGCGAGCAGGCGCGCGGTCTTCAGCGCCTCCTGTGGCTGGCGCCCAAGGCGCGTGGCTTGCAGGCGCAGCCGCAAGGCATGGGTGCGGCGCGCCACGCCGAGCGGCAGTTGCCCCAGCAGCTCCAGCGCGCGCGGCGCATCGCGGTCGTCGATGGCCCATTCGGCGGCCAGCAGGCGCGCGCCTTCCTCGGCCGAACGGGCGGCGACGCTGCGGCGCGAGAGGTCGAGCGCGCGCTTCAACTGCTCGTCGCGGCCGCTGCGGTCCTGCAGGCGGTGCGCGCTGCCGGCAGCGAGCAGGTGGCCGAGCACGGTGAACTCGTTGTCCTGCGCGAGTTCGGGCGTGTCGGCCTGGATCGTCAGAGCGCGCTGGGCCGACTTCTGCGCCCGGCCGTAACGCCCGCCGAAGTACTGCGCCAGCGCATCGCGCAGCGCTGCCTGGGCGCTGCGGTCGCGCCGCGCGACACGCCATTCCTTCGCCCGCTGCGGCAGCCCGACCAGTGCCTGGGTCGCCTGGATCGCGGTGACGAGCGCGAAGCAGGTGCCCACCAGCAGCCCAAGGAACAAATTCAACGACACATCGGCCCGCCAGCCACGCCAGTAGAACGAGACCAGCCCGTCGTTGGTGCCGAGCGCCGCTGCTGCGACCACGGCCACGCCCGCCAGCAGCAGGAACCAGATGACGTTGCGCATGGCCGCCGCGTCAGCGCCCGGCCGTGGCGGCGGTCAACGCGGCCAGCGTGTCGTCCGGTCGCGGCACGCTGACGAGCCGGGCCTGGCCGGTGACCTGCTTGACGAGTTCGGCGGCAAGCGCGGTGCGCTTCGAGCTGCGGTCGAAGTAGCGGGCCAGCGCGCCTTGCGCCACCATCAAGTCGGACTGGGCGGTGTCGAACTGCCGGCTCAACAAGGCGAGCCGCGCATTCAGCAGCCTCAGCTTGAGGTTCTCGCGCAGGAAGAACGACTGCTCCGGCGCCAGCAGCATGGCGTCCGGGTGGTCGATGCGCGAGACCCGGACCAGCGACTTGACCTCGCTCCAGACGCGTCCGCCGGCATCCATCCAGAGCTCGTTGGCGCGCCCGGCCCATGAGGTCATGTCGCTGCCCAGGCCAGTACTGGCGGACTTGGCGAGCTCGGCGGGCGGGCCCGCCGCACTGGCTGGCTTGACGGCATCCCGGCGCGGCTCGACCCCGGCGCTGGCAACCGCCAACAGCGGCAGCTCGTCCACCATGCGCACCGCTTCATCGAGCTTGATGCTGAGCGATGAGATGTCGGTCACGCTGACCGCCTTGACGCGATCCAGGTCGCGCGCGATCGCCCGCCGCACACCTTCCAGGCGCGGCTGGCCGTAGCGCGCCAGGCGTTCGTCGGCCTGCTTCAGCGTGGCCACCAGCGGCCCGGCGCTGCCGGTGATCGCGGCCTGCTGCAAGGCGACGCGGATCGCGGCCTCCACATCGACCAGCAGGTTCTCGTCGCGCGAGCGTGATAGCGACTGGATCAGCTCTTCGAGCTGGCCGCGCTGCACCGTCACCTCGGCCAGCCGGGCTTCGATCAGCGCGACCTTGGCGGCCGTCTCGCCCATCGCTTGCTGGGCTTGGCGCGCCAGCATGCGCGCTTCGGTGGCTTGGCCTGAGCTGTCTTGTTGACGCCGCACCAATTCCTGCTCCAAGCTGGCGCTGCGCTGGTCGACCTGCCAGGCGAGCAGCAGACTGACGATGCTCAGCACACTGAGCAATGCGACGATGGCCCAGAGCCAGCGCGCGGTGAGCATGGGGGTGGATGCGGCCGCAGGCGTGGCCGCAATTGCAGCCGTAGCCGTAGCCGCGCTTGCGGGTTCGGCGGCCGCGCTGCCAGCGCCCACCCGCCCTGCCAGCAGCTCGGCCGGCATCACAGGGTCGCTCGAAGCGGGGGCGGCGTTGGGTTCGGTCACGGTCGCCGCGATTGTAGGCAGGCCACCACCGCTTCCAGCGCCGGTCGCGCCTCGGTCACGCTCGAAAACCCGAGCCCGCGCGCACGCTGCGCAATGCGCGGGTGCGTGGCCACGGCCTGCGCGCCGGCCCACGCCGCGCCGGGCAGGGCCTGCGCCAGATGGTCGATGGCCTCGGAGCTGCTGAACAGCCACACATGCTCGGCCGGCACGGTCCGCGCAGCGGCCAGCACGGCGTGGTCGGCGCCCGATAACAGCGGCGCGACGCGGCGGTAGGCAGCGAGCTGCGAGACCTGCGCACCGTGGTCTCGCAACGTGGCAGCGAGCCAGTCGCGCCCGCCGCCTTCACCGCGCACGATCAGCACCTCGGCGCCGCGCCAATCATGCTGAGACAGACGCGCCCAGAGGCTTTCCGAATCGAACTGCGCGGCATCGGAAGCCGGCTCGATCAGGCGCGCCTCGGGCAGGCCCAGATCGCGCAAGGTATGGGTCGTGCCCGGTCCCGGCGAGCCGGCCCACACCGCCTCGGGCCAGTGCGCGTTGGCCGGCCGGCGTGCGAAGAACTGCTCGGCTGCGTTCGGGCTGACGAAGATGACGAGTCGAAGAACCGGCTCTTCCAACCCTTTCCGCGCGTGTTGCGCAGGCGGTGGCTCCGGCGTCCGCAACAGCCGCGCCCAGGCGGCTTCGACCGGCACCGGATCAGTGAGCGGTGCAATGCCCAGCAACGGCAACGCCACGGCGTCGATGCCCTGCGCTCGCAAGCGCGCCACCCACTGCACCGCCTGCGCGGCCGGCCGGGTGACGATGACGCGCATCAACTTTCTCAGGGCATGGCGGCAGGTGACGAAGCCGCCGCCAGATACTCGGCGCCACCCGCATCTCGTAGCGCCTGCGCCGCGCGTTCGCCAAGCGCGCGCGCGCTGGCGTCGTCGATCACTGCCGCTTGCGCCTGGGCGCGCAGCAACGGCGCCAGCGGCGTCAACGCATGGCCGAGCGCCACGTCGAGCATCAGCACCTCGCCGGCCCAATGCGCATAGGCCGCAAGCGGCATGCTGCAACTGCCGCCGAGCGCGCGCGACACGGCCCGCTCGGCCTGCACCGCGAACCAGCTCGGGCGGTGGGTGAGTGTTGTGAGCCGCTGCAGCAAGGCGTGTGATTCGCTGCGCACCTCGATGCCGAGCGCGCCCTGCCCGGCGCACGGCAGCATCTCGCCCGGCTCGAAGTAGGCGCGAATGCGCGCCTTCAGGCCGAGCCGTGTCAGGCCGGCTGCTGCGAGCACGATCGCGTCATACGCGCCTTCGTCGAGCTTGCGCAGCCGCGTGTCGAGGTTGCCGCGCAGCGGCTGCACCTCAAGGTCGCGCCGCAGCGCGCCGAGCTGCACGACCCGGCGCAGGCTCGACGTGCCCACGCGCGCGCCCTGCGGCAGCGCGGCCAGCGTGTCGAAGCGCACCGAGACGAAGGCATCGCGCGGGTCTTCACGCTCCAGTACCGAGGCCAGCATGAAGCCCTCGGGCAGGTCCATCGGCACGTCTTTCAGCGAGTGCACTGCGAGATGCGCGCGGCCGTCTTCGAGCGCGGCTTCAAGCTCCTTCACGAACAGCCCCTTGCCGCCGACCTTGGACAGCGCCCGGTCAAGGATCTGGTCGCCGCGCGTGGTCATGCCGAGCAGTTCCACCGTGGCGCCGAAGCGCGCCTTCAGCAGATCACGAACATGCTCGGCTTGCCACAGGGCGAGACGGCTTTCACGGGTGGCGATGACGGTGGTTTCAGGCATGGACGGAAAGCGGGCTGGCAGTTCTTGGGAGATGCGTCGGGTCGCGTTCGGGCCGCAACGCTGTGCCGGCGGGGTGCAATGACCAGTATCGGCAATGTCGACAGTATCGGCAGTGGCGTCGGATGGTAGCGCGAGCCGACCAGCCGCGATTCGTGGCCGCCACCCTTCAGAACGACTGCACGCATGGCGCACTCCCGATCAACATGCCACCCGCAGGCCTTGGCTGCTGCCCGGCAAGGACGTGCGAACTGCCTGTGCGGACTCCCACACAACGCTCGCCCATGCCGCCATCGACGAGGCCGGCGCCGTGACGAAACCCGCAAACCCGCGCCGCTCAAGGTTCAGGAAGCCCGCGACGCAACGCGCCCACCATCACTGCACTTCGGCACGCACAGACGCATTGCCGGTGATCGTGAACGTGCAGGTCCGGGATTTCTTGCCGGCGCTGGAACACGCGCCGGACCAGACCGCGTCGCGGCCGCCGCTGACGCTCAACGCGATGCTGCCGTTGACCGCGAAGCCGGCAGACTGGGTGTTGCCGACCGCCACGTCGATGCCGGCCGGGCTGGATGCGACGTGCTCGCCGGCGCGCCCGGTGGCGCTCACGGTCAATGTGGCAGCGCTGGCGGCAGGGTTCAGCATCAGCGCGGCCGTTCGCGTCAAGCCAGCGAACACGGCGGAGATCGTCACCGGCGTGGCAACGCTTACGGCAGCGGTGTTGACGGTGAAGCTGGCGCCAGTCGAACCGGCCGGCACGCTGACCGACGCTGGCACGCTGGTCGCGGCCGAGTTGGTGGCGAGCGACACGGCGGCACCGCCGCCGGGCGCTGGCGCGCTCAAGGTCACGCTGCCCGTCGATGCGTTGCCGCCGATCAGGCTCGCCGGGTTGAGCGTGAGCGACGCCAACAGCGCCGCACCGGGCGCTGCCGGGGTAACCATCAACAGCGCCTGGCGGCCGGTACCGGCCAAGTCGGCAAAGATGTTGACCGAGAAGGTCTCGGTGACGGCGGCGGTCGAGATCGGAAAGCTGGCACTGCTCGCACCCGCTGGCACAAAGACGCTGGCCGGCAGCACCGCCACGCCGGGCAACGGGGTCGACAGCGCCACCACCGCGCCACCGCCGGGCGCGCCGGTGCTCAAGGTCACGGTCCCGACAGCGGAACTTCCACCGGTCACGCTGGTCGGGTTGACCGACACGCCCGACAACAGCGGCGGCGGGCCGGCCGCCAGCACCATCAGCACCGCGCTGAAGCTGTAGCGCCCGTCGCTCGCGCTGATCGTGACCGGCGTGTCGAGCGCCGGCGGCTGGGTCGCGATGGCCACCTGCTGGCCGAGCACCGGACCGGCCGGCATCGTGACGCTGGCCGGCACCGAGGCGATGTTCGGGTGGCTGCTGGTCAAGGTCAGGGTCGGCCCGCCGGCGGATGTAACGCCGCTGATATCGATCTGCCCGATCGAGCCCTGCCCGCCGATCACCGGGTTGCCGCCGGTAATTTTGAAGTCACCCAGCGTGGGGAGCGGCAACGAAGGCGCAGGCTCGGGGGGCACGATGGTGAGCCAGGCTTGCCCGGTGCGCCCGTTGGTGGTGGTGACCGAGCCCGCGTCGGCCCAGTTGCCAGTCACATCGATGAAAGTCGTCGACGGCACATACGAGGTCGCCACCGTGAAGCCCACGCTATTTGCGCCACGCGGGATCGTGATGCCGCCGTCGTGCGGGAACACGCTCGCGTTGGCGCTGATGCCGTTGACGGCGCCGACCATGTCCTGGTTGCTGATGGCGCCGGGCAAGCCTTGCGTGAGCGCAGCGCCCACCGGGGCTTCGGTGACGAGCGTGGCTGCCACGCGGTCGCCGCTGACGGCGTAGCTTCTGGCCAGTGCCACAGGGTTCGGTCCGCTGCTGGCGCAGAAGTCGTTGAAGGTGGCCCCGGCCGGCGCGACCCGGCGGCAACCGAGGCTGCATTCCTGCCGAAACGTGCAGTTGCCGAACGCCGTGGCGGTGGCCGGCGTGCATTGGTAGAGCACTTCGGCGTTGCCGCCGATCGGCCCGATCTGGCCGCAGATCCTGCCCTGCCACTGGAAGCGCGCGCCCGGCGAAACGCCGCTGCTGAAGTCTGCCGGTCGCGATGGCGCGGTGATGTTCAACGTGGCGCTCGCGACGGTCGTGCGCGTGGCAGAAATGACGACGTTGAACGGCAGCGCGCTGTACCTGCGGTAGCGCGCGTTGGTGGCGACGCTGAAACTCGCGGACGACTGGCCCGCCGGCACAGTGACCTTCGGCACCGATGCCGCCAGTGCCGTGAGCGAGCTGGCCAGCGTGACGGCCGCGCCGCCGGCCGGTGCTGCGGCGCCGAGCGTCACGGTGCAGGTCGACGCGCCGCCACTGCCGCCACCGATGATGGCCGGAATGCACACCAGCGAGGTGACGCTTTGAGCCTGGGCGGCGGTGGTCGTGGCCGCCAGGGCCCACGCGATCAGCATCAGCGCCATCGCCATCGCCCGCCCGTGCGCCCGCCATGGGGTGAGTGAGCGCCTGCAAAATTCAAGGGGGTTCATGGCGGTGTCCGGGCGATGCGGGTGATGCGGGTGATGCGGGTGATCCGAGTAATGGCGGCCGCGGCATGAGGCCGCCCGAGGATTGCTGGAGAGTCGTCGCGCGCCTAATCCTCGAACTGGATCTCGTTCCACGCGACGGCGCTGCCGCTCAGGTTGCCGCGCGCATTCACCACCGCGCCGACCTTCAGCGCCGCGAAGAAGGCCGCGCGGCCGATCGAGACATCGCTGACGTTCCTGAACTCACCCTCCGCAATGGCTGCGGTGTTGACCACCACGCCGAGCAAGGTCACGCTGGTTGTGCCCGACACCGCCGCCACCGGCGCCTGCAGGATCACGCTCGGGTTCGATGCCGTGGAGCGCCGCTCCAGCCGCGTCGCAACGATGCTGCTGCCCGCGCCCGCGCCGGCCGCCGCGCGGCCGCGAATCCGCAGATGGTTCGACACGCCGAGCGCCGCCAGCGACGCCACGCCTTTGAACTCGGTCAGCGAATTCACGCTGACCGTGATGCCCGGCAGCCCCGCCAAGGTGATCAAGCCGCTGGCCAGGTTGACGCTCGCCACATCGGCCTCGATGCGAACGCTGTCGCGGAACGAAACCTTGACCGCCGTCAGCACCCCGGCGCTGATCGCACCTTCGACTTCGAGCTGCGTTCCCACCGCAATGTCGGCCAGCACGCCGCCGGCGAACACGGTGGCCGCCGTCGTCACGACCGATTGGCTGCCGATCACGAAGCCGTTGCCGCTGACGCTGGCGACAAAGCCCTCGACTTCGACTTGCGCCATGTCCGCGACGCGCAATCCGCCCGGCTCCACTTGAGTCGCGGTCAGCGTCCCGCAGGCCGGGTTGCCGGCGCAGGCGCTGCCCTTCACCTCGACGAGTTGCCCGTCCCACGACCCGGCGGGCAGGTCGCGCACGGTGGCGCCGGTATAGCTCACGGTCAGCGTGCCGACCACGAAGGTTCGCGCTGCCGTGCTGTGGTTTTTCACGAAGCCCTTGACCGCAAACGGCGGCGTCAGCAAGGCCGCTTTCTTCTCGATGAAGCCCGCCGCCACCGTGCCGTCGGCCACCACCTGGCCGTGCACTTCGACATAGTCGCCGACCAGGGGCACCGTGCCGTTCTCAAAGCGAGTGCGAGTGTCGATCTGCACGCTCTGGCCCATCACGACCATGCGGTTCGCGTCCAGCACCTGCTCGACGCGGCCGCGCACGGCCTCGTCGACCGTCACCAGGCTGGCCGCCTTGTCGTTGATCGAACCGTCGACCCGAACCACCATGCCGATGCGCAGATCGCTGGCCGACCCGGGCTGGCCCTTGATGCGGAAGCTCGCGTTGGCGGTGCTGAATTCGACCCCGTTGACCCAGATGCTGCCGAACTGCGTGATGGTGCCGTAAGACACGGCGCTGACGGTGGCGGGCGGCACGCCACCACCCCCGCCGGCCGGAACCGAATCACTCCCGCCCCCGCCGCACGCCGACAGCAACGCGGCCGCGGCAGTCATGAGGGTCGCAATGGATTTGAGTTTCATGATCGATCTCCGATTGAAAGAGTGCGTCCGTTCAGAACGGCTTGCGCACGATGGCCCGGCTGCTGGTGACGCCGAACAAGGTGTAGACCAGGGTGCCGTTGTTGGCATCGCTGAAGGTCAGCGTGGCGCTGCCGACCACGCTGTCCACGGCCTGCCCCGGCAGGTAGGGATTGGCGAAGTAGGAGCCGGTGGTCTGGTGCAGCACACCGGTGAAGGTCTGGCCACTGGTCCAGGTGCCCGAGGTCAACGTGACCCAGGTGGGCGCCAGGTTCACGTCGAAGGTGTTCCAGGTGGCGATCACCGAATCCGAGCCGGGGGCGCCGACCACGAGCTGCTTGTGGTGGACGATGTTCAGGCTCCACGCCGGCTCGGCCGGGTTCCACCACAGGTCGGTGACGAAGACCGTGCTGGCGACCGGTACCGGCGGTGGCGCCGGAGGCGCGGCCACACCGTTGCCGGCGAGCGGAATCGTCACGACCGGCCGGGCTGGGTCGTTGCTGGCGAGCGTGATCGTCGCGCTGCGCGCACCTGGCGCCGAGGGTCGAAACGCGATCCCGAGCTGGCAGCTCACGGCGGGCGCCGGGCTCCAGGTCACCAGGCCCGGAACGGTGCAATCCGGGGCTTTGGTCGCAACGTGGGTGAACGCGAAGTCGGCGGCGTTCGCGCCGCTGATCGTGAACCCGTTGATGTTCAAGGTGTGCGCGCCGCGGTTCGAGACGTAGGCCGCGACGAACGCCGGCCCGGTGCTTCCCAAAGCCACATCGGGCGAAGAATTGATGCCCAACGTGATGTCGAGAACAGGCATCGCCACCACCGCCGTTCCGCCCAGGGCGAAGGAAGCCGATGCAGCGTTGCTGAAGGTGACGGTGGCTGTCGCCAGCTTGGAGCCCACGCTGGCAGGGTTGAACGTGAAGTGCAAGCCGCAGAAGTTGCCGGCCGCGCCGGAGCGCGGAATCGTCGTGCCCACCGCACACGGCGAGTTCGCGCCACCGCTGACGCGAAACTCGCCCGCGTTGGCGCCGCTGAGCGTGATGGCGGTGATGACGGCCGGCGAGCTGCTGCTGTTGACGAGCATCGGATCGGGTGTCGAACCGGCCGACTCGCCGACCCCGGCAAAGAAGCCGCCGTTGCTGCCCGGGTTGAAGCTCACCGCCGGCGAGCCGCCTGCCGCCAGCGCATTGAAGCTGCCAAGCGTGGCGGCAAGGGTCACACCCAGACCGAGGCGCAAGCCCAGGCGAAATCGCATCGACATGCCGATCGTCATCAAATCACTCCATCCATTTTTTAGGCGTTGGGCTCGGTTAGGCGAGCGTGCGGCAGTGGCACTGCTGCACCGCGAACAGAGCGCCGGGGCCACGGCAAAATACACACAGCCGAAAATTTAAGTTGCCGCATGGATCAGCGGGCGCGCCTCTTGCATCACGTCATCCACACCAAAAGATCGAGGTAGTTCCATGGCCCGTGCCACACCGACCGATGCCGCGCGCGACGCTGCCGAAAAGAATCGCCCGCTGGTCGATGACATCCGCCTGCTCGGCCGCATCCTCGGCGACGTGATCCGCGAGCAGGAGGGCCAGGCGGCTTTCGATCTGGTCGAGCGCATCCGCCAGCTGTCGGTGGCCTACCGCCTGAAGAGCGACGCCCAGGCCGGCCGCGCGCTCGACCGCTTGCTGAAGAACCTGAGTGGCGACCAGACGGTGAGCGTGATCCGCGCCTTCAGCTACTTCTCGCACCTGGCGAACATCGCCGAAGACCGCCACCATGTGCGCCGCCGCGACCACCACGATCGTCAGGGCCACTTGCAGGAAGGCTCGCTGGCCATGACGTTCGAGCGCCTGGCTGGCGCCGGCATCCGCGCTGCCGACATCGCCCACACGCTGGCCCACGCCCACATCTCGCCGGTGCTCACCGCCCACCCGACCGAGGTGCAGCGCAAGAGCATCCTCGATGCCGAACGCGCCATCGCCGAACTGGTCGAACAGCGCGACGCGTTGCACACCGAACGCGAGCGCGCCGCGAACGAAGCGCTGGTGCGTGCCCGCGTCACGCAGCTCTGGCAGACGCGCATGCTGCGCACCGCCAAGCTCACTGTGGCCGACGAGATCGAGAACGCGTTGAGCTACTACCGCTCGACCTTTCTGCGCCAGATACCGGAGCTCTACCGCGAGATCGAAGACGCGCTGCCGGGCTTCGAGATCGCCTCGTTCTTCCGCATGGGCAACTGGATCGGCGGGGACCGCGACGGCAACCCCTTCGTCAACGCCAACACCTTGAAGATGGCGTTCGCGCGCCAGGCCGAGACCGTGCTGCGCTTCTACCTGACGGAGGTTCACGAGCTCGGCGCCGAGCTGTCGATCTCGGCCTCGCTCGCGCCGGTCTCGGTCGAGATGAAGGCGCTGGCCGCCGCGTCACCGGATCAGAACTCGCACCGCGAAGACGAGCCCTACCGGCGCGCGCTGATCGGCATGTACGCGCGCCTGGCCGCCACGCTCGAACTCTTCACCGGCACCGAGGCGCTGCGCCATGCGGTCGCGCCGCAGCAGCCTTACGCCTGCGCCGAGGAGTTCCTGCACGACCTGCAAACCATCAACGCCTCGCTTGCCGCGCACAACGCGCAGGCGCTCACCGCGCCGCGCCTGCACCCCTTGATGCGCGCGGTGCAGGTGTTCGGCTTTCACCTCGCCACCGTCGACCTGCGGCAGGGCTCAGACAAGCACGAAGCGGTGGTCGGCGAGCTGCTGCGCGTCGCCCGCATCGAGGCCGACTACGACGCCCTGCCCGAAGACCTGCGCCGCGTCGTGCTGCTTCAGCAACTCAACGACGCTCGCCCGCTGCGGGTGCGCGCCGCGAGCTACAGCGAGCTGGCGCTGAGCGAGCTGGCGATCTTCGAAGCGGCCGTGGAGATGCGCGCGCGCTTCGGAGCGAACTCGCTGCGCCACTGCATCATCTCGCACACCGAAGACGTGAGCGACCTGCTCGAAGTGATGCTGCTGATGAAGGAAGTGGGCCTGCTGCGCGGCACGCTGGACGGTGGCGGCGATGCCAGCAACAGAGGCGAAGACAGTGAAAGCGACGGCGCCGGCGCCGTCACCGACCTGATCGTCTCGCCGCTGTTCGAGACCATCGGCGACCTGCGCAACGCGGCCCCCGTCATGCGGGCGTTCTACGAGTTGCCCGGCATCGCGGCGATGATGAAACGCTCGCGTCGCGGCGAGTTCGGTGAGCAAGACATCATGCTCGGCTACAGCGACAGCAACAAGGACGGCGGCAGCTTCACCAGCAACTGGGAGCTGTACCGCGCCGAGATCGATCTGGTCGAACTCTTCGGTGCGCTCGGGCGCGAACACGGCATCACCTTGCGCCTGTTTCATGGCCGCGGCGGCACCGTCGGCCGCGGCGGAGGCCCGAGCTACCAGGCCATCCTGGCACAGCCACCGGGCACGGTGAACGGGCAGATCCGCCTGACCGAACAGGGCGAAGTGATCGCCTCCAAATACTCGCACCCCGAGATTGGCCGGCGCAACCTGGAAACACTGGTGGCCGCCACGCTCGAGGCGACCTTGCTCGGCACTGGCAACGGTGCGACGAAAGGCGCAACCAAGAGCGCGCCGAAGGCCTTCCTCGACGCCGCCGCTGCCATCAGCGACGCGAGCTTTGCGGCCTACCGCAAGCTTGTCTACGAGACGCCCGGCTTCACCGACTACTTCTTCAGCGCGACGCCAATCCGCGAGATTGCCGAGCTGAACATCGGCTCGCGCCCGGCCTCGCGAAAAGCGACGCGCGCGATCGAAGATCTGCGCGCCATCCCGTGGAGCTTCAGCTGGGGCCAGTGCCGCGTCGCGCTGCCCGGTTGGTGCGGTTTCGGCGCGGCCATCGCGACGTTCCTGGGCACCGAGCCGCAGCAACGCGCGAGCCGTCTCATGCTGCTGCGCAAGATGCACAAGCAGTGGCCGTTCTTCCGCACCTTGCTGTCGAACCTGGACATGGTGATCGCCAAGAGCGACCTGTCGATTGCGGCGCGCTATGTCGAACTGGTCGAAGACAGACGCCTCGGCAAGAAGATCTTCGGCCTGATCCGCACCGAGTGGCAGGCCACCTCGGACGCGCTGACCTTGATCACCGGCGAGCCGAGCCGCCTCGCGTCGAACCCGTCACTGGCACGGTCCATCGAACACCGCTTCCCGTACCTCGACCCGTTGAATCACCTGCAGGTGGAGCTGATGCGGCGCTATCGGCAGCGCACCGAAGGCGACCCCGAGAACGCGCGCGTGCAGACCGGGATTCACATCTCGATCAACGGGGTGGCGGCGGGCTTGCGAAATACCGGCTGAGGACCACCCACCCCTGAATCGGGGGATGGTCGCGCGCGGTCGCATCCAACGCCAGGAAATTCCCGTAGTGCCGGGTAGCTGGGTGGGGTGTCCGCTCGGCAACACCCTATTCCTGGAGCGAACATGAAAGCGAAATTCAAGCATGCAGGCACGGCCGTGGCGGTTGCGTTGGCCTGTGCCGCAGCGTTGACGGGCGCGCCGGCCTCGGCAACCCGCCTCGTCGGCCTGACCGACAAGAACCAGCTGCTGACCTTTGACAGCGCCACCCCGATGGCCAGCAGCAATGTGGTCATCAGCAACCTGGCGGCCGGTGAAAGCATCGTCAGCATCGACTACCGCAACCCGAACCAGCAGCTCTACGGCCTGGGCAGCCTGGGCAACCTGTACGCGCTCAACGCCGCCACCGGCAACGCCAGCCTCTTCGCCAGCGGCGTGGTGCCCAACGTGGCCGGCGGCGCCACCTACGAGATCGACTGGAACCCCGCCAACAACAACTTGCGCGTGATCGGCAACGGCGCGGCGCCGAACAGCAACCGCGCGTTCACCTTCGCGACCGGCGTGACGGCGGTGCAGACGGCGCTGACCCGTGCCGATAACGGCGGCGCGCTCGATGTGGTCGGTGCAGCCTACAACAACAATCAAGACGGTTCGGTGGCAGTCGACCTGTCGCTGTTCTACATCGACGCGGCGAGCGACGCGCTGTTCTTCAACAAGAACGCCTTCGGTGGCGGCGTGCTGACCAAGATCGGCGACCTGACGCTGGGCGGTGCCTTGTTCGGCATCAACAACCAGTCGGGGTTCGACATTGCCGCCGACGGTCAGGCGTTCGTCTCGTGGCGCGAGAACCTCTACGGCATCGACCTGGGCAGCGGTGCGCTGTCGCTGAAGGGTGCCATCGGCACAAACCACAACGTGATCGGCCTGACTGCCGTCCCGTTGGCCGTGCCGGAGCCGCAAACCTATGCGCTGATGCTGGCCGGGCTGGCGGCGATCGGCGCGGTGGTGCGACGGCGCGCGCAGCGCTGATCGAAGGGATGCGGTGCGGTGCGTGTCGGGTGGCGGCACCCGCATAGACACCGCCGTCGCGCAGCGGCTCAGCGCAAGCCGGGCCGCGGGTGGCGCGGCGGCACGCCCGCGAGCATCAGCGCCCGGCCGCCACCAGCGCCTCCCGCACCGCCACCACCTGGCGGCGCGACACCGCCAGCCATTCATCGACCGGCGCGATGCAGACGGCCCAGCCTTCGCCGGCGTCACTACCACCGACACCCTCCGCACCCTCTTCCCGGCCCTCACCCGCAACCACGCGCCGCTCCAGCGCGCGCACAGCACTGCGCGCCACCAGCGCGTTGCGATGCACGCGCAGGAAACGGTCGCCGAGCCGCTGTTCCAGATCGGACAAGGCTTCGTCCAGCACATGGGTGTGCGCCGCCGTGCGCAGGGTGACGTACTTCAGCTCGGCCTTCAGGTACAGCACCTCGGCGATCGGCACGCGCACGATGCGGCCGCGGTCACTGACGACGATCACCGGCGCTTCGACGTTGCCGGCGGCCGCCGTGGCGGGCGCTGCGGCCAGGCGCTGCGCGAGCCGCTGTGCAACGCGCTGCAACGCCGCCTGCAAACGCTCGCGCCGCACCGGCTTTGTCAGGTAGTCGACCGCGTCGAGGTCGAAGGCGCGCAGCGCATGTTCGGCGTGCGCGGTGACGAACACCACGGCCGGCGCGTCGGCCCGCTGGCGCAGTTCGGCGGCGAGCTGAGTGCCGTCGCGGCCCGGCATCTGCACGTCGAGCAGCAGCAGATCGCAGTCGTTCGTCGCCAGCCAGGCCAGCGCCTGCGACACATTCGCGGCTTCGCCGACGACGCGCGCGACAGGGTCGATGCAGTCGTGCACCAGGCCGCTCAGGCGCAGCCGCGCCAGCGCTTCATCGTCGACCAGCAAGACGCGCAAGCTCATTTCCGTCACCTCCCGTCGATATGGATGACCGCTCTACAGCGGCACCACGATCTGGACCCGGAACACACCGCGCTCCAGGCGCGTGTCGCATTGCGCCGCCACGTCGTGCATCAGGCGCAGGCGCTCGCGCACGTTGCGCAGCGCCATGCCGTTGCCGGGCCGCGAGGGCTCGGCCGGCACGCTGTTCGCGATCGACAGCACCGCGCGCCCGAGCCGCACCTGGGTGCGGATGCGGATCGTGCCGCCGGCCGCACCCGGCTCAACGCCATGGCGCACCGCGTTCTCGACCAGCGGCTGCAGCAGCAGCGGCGGCACGCGCGCGCCGCCGGCGGCGGGGTCGAGTTCCCAGCTCACCTGCAAGCGCTCGCCGAAGCGGATCTGCTCGATCGCCAGGTAGCGCTGCGCGACCTCGACTTCCTCGGCCAGCGTGACGGCCTCGCGGCTGTCGGAGATGGCAACGCGAAACAGCTCGGCCAGGTCTTCGAGCACACCTTCGGCGCGCGCCGGGTCGAGCCGCACCAGGGCCAGCGCGGTGTTCAAGGTGTTGAACAAAAAGTGCGGCCGGATGCGCGACTGCAGCTCGGCGAGACGCGCCGTCGTGTCGGCCGGCAGCGAGGCCTGGGCGCGCAGCGCCAGCCAGCCGTAGACGATGGCTGCGAGGGCAGCGCCGGCCGCCGCCGTGGCGAGCGTCATCGAGCCGCCAAGGGCATTGCCGAAGAGCGCATTGCCGAAGAGCGAATCACCGAACAGCACGCCGCCGGCCGGGTCGGCATTCAACAGCGCGCCGAACGCGGCACCGAGGGCGCCACTCGCCGCGCCCAGCCCGGCCGCCGCCGCCCATTGCCCGGCCGCCGGCAGCGCGCCGAGCACGCGCTTCAGGCCGCAGGCCGCGAGCAGCCACATCAGCACCGCCGGCAGCGCCACGCCCGAGCCGGCCGCGAACAGCCGCAACCAGCCGGCCACGCTGGCGGCGCCGAACAGCACGCCGACCGCGACCACGGTGTGCACGAACAGCAGTGCCCGCAACACCACGCCGACATGGCAGACATCGAACGGCGAAGCCGCCGCCGGCAGCGGCTCGGCCGCCGCGCCGGGCAGGTCGAAGATCGTCGTGCCGAAACCGCTGGCGGGCGCAGGGCTGGCCGGGTGGTCTGCGGCGCGTGCTGCGGCGTGCGCTGCAGCCGATGTGGCGGCGGGTTTGATGAGGGGTGCTGGCATCGATGCGGGCAAGGTGCGTCGATAGAATCGGTGCGCCCAAGGCCTTCGGCCTGGGGAAAGCTTCGGCCCGCATTGTCCCGCCCATCGCCCATGCCCACGAACCCACTCGACAAAAAATCCCAAGCCTGGTCGGCGCTGTTCTCCGAGCCGATGAGCGAGCTGGTGAAGCGCTACACCGCCAGCGTGAGCTTCGACCAGCGGCTCTGGAAAGCCGACATCACCGCCAGCCTGGCGCATGCCGAGATGCTGGGCACACAAGGCATCGTCAGTGCCGCCGACCTGGCCTCGATCCAGCGTGGCCTGGCCCTGGTGCGCGAAGAGATCGAGGCCGGCCGCTTCGAGTGGAAGCTCGAACTCGAAGACGTGCACCTGAACATCGAAGCGCGCCTGACGCAGCTCGTCGGCGATGCCGGCAAGCGGCTGCACACCGGCCGCTCCCGCAACGATCAAGTGGCCACCGACGTGCGGCTCTGGCTGCGCGACGAGATCGGCACGCTGCTCGCGCTGCTGGTGCAGTTGCAGCGCGCACTGGTCGAGGTGGCGGCCGCGAATGCTGAGGTCATCCTGCCGGGATTCACCCACTTGCAGGTGGCTCAGCCGGTGAGCTTCGGACACCACCTGCTGGCGTACGTAGAAATGTTCTCGCGCGACGCCGAACGCCTGGCCGAGGTGCAGCGCCGCACCAACTGCCTGCCGCTCGGTGCCGCCGCACTCGCCGGCACCAGCTACCCGCTGGACCGCGAGCGCGTCGCGCGCACGCTCGGCATGGTCGATGCCGAAGGCCGCGCCTGCGTCTGCCAAAACAGCCTGGATGCGGTGAGCGACCGCGACTTCGCGATCGAATTCACGGCCGCCGCCGCACTGTGCATGGTGCACTTCTCGCGCTTGTCCGAAGAGCTGGTGCTGTGGATGAGCCAGAGCTTCGGCTTCATCGATCTGCCGGACCGCTTTTGCACCGGCTCATCGATCATGCCGCAGAAGAAGAACCCCGACGTGCCCGAACTGGCGCGCGGCAAGACCGGCCGGGTGGTCGGCCATTTGATGGCGCTGATCACCTTGATGAAGGGCCAGCCGCTGGCCTACAACAAGGACAACCAGGAAGACAAGGAGCCGCTGTTCGACACGGTGGACACGCTGGCCGACACGCTGCGCATCTTCGTCGAGCTGGTCGCCGGCATCGTCGTCAAGCCCGAGGCGATGCAGCGCGCCGCACTGCGCGGTTACGCCACCGCCACCGATCTGGCCGACTACCTGGTGAAGAAGGGCCTGCCGTTCCGTGACGCGCACGAGGTGGTGGCGCATGCGGTGAAGTTCGCGATCGGGCAAGGCGTGGACCTGTCGGCGTTGCCGCTTGAAGCGTTGCAGAGCTTCGATGCGCGCATCGAAGCCGACGTGTACGACGTGCTGGCGCTGCGCGGCTCGCTCGATGCACGCAACGTGCTCGGCGGCACGGCGCCAGCGCAGGTGCGCGCGCAAGTCGCGCGGCACCGGGCGCGGCTCTGAAGATCTGAGCGCTTTTCAAGCGGTGCGCGTCGCCCGCTTGAGGCTTCAAACTCACCACCGCACAGGCGCGGAGGGCACAGAGTTGCGCAGAGAAAAATGAAATCTTTGCTTTCTCTGCGTGACTCTGCGGTTCTCTGCGTCTCTGCGGTGCGTGAGTTGGTTTTTGCATCCAAGGCGCATCGCTTGCCCGTCACACTTTGCGGCCTGCTTCGCCCCCCAATTTGTCAGTCTTGACGCCACATCCGCCGCGTCGCACGATCAGTTTGCGTTCACCTGAAACGCAGACAAAGGCACTGACCACCATGGACTTCATCGAAAGCATTTTCGGCATTTCCCCAGACGGCGGATCCGGCAGCTTCGAGTTCCTGCTGTTCGCCGTACCGGTCGCCGGCATCGTCTTCCTGTGGGCCCGCAGCCGGGCGCGCGACAAGCGCAAGCGCTGACCCTGGCGCGTCGTTCTGACGCTTCGTTCCGACGCGCTGTTCTGGCGCGCCGTTCTCGCGCATTCACCTGCTGCGTTCATCGGCTCGCTGCCGAAGCAGGTGTTCGGCGCCGACCGCTCGCACCCACATCATTTCATTGGAGGTCCGTCATGGCATCCAGCAGCAAGCAGGTGGCGAAGTTCACCGCCGATTCGGCCTTCGTCTTCGTCGGCACCGTGGTCCAGACCCGGGCCGCGATGATGGAGGGCGTGGCGAGCGACGCCACGGCCATCGTCCAGGTCGATCAGGTCGTCTCCGCGCCGCCGATGTTCACGGCCATGGCCGGGCACCGCGTGACAGTGCGCTTCAAGAAGCCGCCCGCGCTGCGCAAGGGCAGCCGCCTGACCTTCTTCACCAACGGCTGGATCTTCGGCACCAGCATCGCGGTCGATGTGGTCGGCACCTCCGAGGTCGCTGGCAGCCAGGCGATGGCCACCGCCGTGCGCGGCGCCCATGCCGCGGGCAGCGACGCGGCCTTGAGCGCGCGCATCGCGTCCGCCGCGATGGGCGTGGTCGGCACGGTGGCCGAGGTCAGCAAGGCCGACAAGGGGCCGACCCACATCAGCGAGCACGACCCGAACTGGCATGAGGCCACGATCGAGGTCGACGAAGTGCTGAAAGGCAAGAAGGGCATCAAGCAGGTGACCGTGCTGTTCCCGAACAGCGACGACGTGCGCTGGCACAAGGTCGCCAAATACGCGGCCGGCCAGCAAGGCATCTGGATGCTGCAAAAGGGCGCTGCGCAAGATTCCAAAGGCATACCGGCCAAGGTGTTCGCCGCCATTCCCGGCGGCGCCGACGTGATGACTGCCCTGCACCCGGGAGACTTCCTCCCGCTGCACGAGCTGGAGCGCGTCAGAGCGCTGGTCCAAGCCCAATAACCTTGCCAACGAGGCCCGCCATGATCAAGGTCGTCAACATGATTCCCCAGTCGCTGAGCGGGGAAACCAATCAGGACAGCGAACCGAACCTTGCGGTCAACCCGGCGAACCCGAAACAGATCGCCGGTTCGGCTTTCACGCCGAACCCGATGGGGGGGTCGACCGCGCCGATCTACGTCTCGACCGACGCCGGCGATTCCTGGTCTCTCAACAACATCGTGCCGAGTTCGGGGTCGCTGGGCACCGGCGACATAACGTTGAAGTTCGCCGGTACCTCGAATCGCCTGTTCACGTCGATCCTCGACGGCACGACGGGCGCGTTCGAAGTTCACCGCTCGACCAATTTCACCAGCCCGGCCGCGATGACGCAGCTCGAAAGCCGCGGCAACGAAGACCAGCCGTATGTGCAGGCAACCACCGTGATGGGCGGCGCCGATGTCGGCAAGGACCGCGTCTACATTGGCGTCAACGACTTCAACGCCGCCGGCGGCAAAACGGCCACCGTCGAGCAGACGCTGGACGGCGGCGTGGCGGCGCCCGCGTTCACCTCGGTCCGCGTCGAGACCCGCACAACCCTCGGCCAGGACGGCCCGCAGGTGCGCCCTGCGGTGCACGGCGACGGCACGGTCTACGCCGCGTTCTACCGCTGGATCGCCTCGACCGGCAGCTTCCCGGCCAACACGCTGATCATCTCGAACGCCGAGGCCATCGTCGTGCGCGACGACAACTGGGGCATCGGCGCCACGCCGTTCAAGGCCCTGACCGACAGCTCCGATTCACTCGCCGGCCGGCGCGTTGCCACCGGCCTGTCGTTCCCGTTCAACCAAACCGGCGTGGCCGCAAACGGCCAGGAGCGCTGGGGCGGCGACATCAGCATCGGCGTCGATCCGCGCAGCAGCTCCACCGTGGTGCTGGCGTACTCGACGCTGGTCTCCGGCGCCTACACCTTGCGGATCACGCGCTCGCTCGACCGCGGCGTCACCTGGTCGGCGACGCTGCTGTCGCTCTCGAACGCGAAGAACCCGGCGGTGGCGATCAACAGCCTGGGGCGGATCGGCCTGGTCAACCAGCAGCTCAGCGGCAGCGGCGCCACGCAGCGCTGGGAAACCCACTTCCGCGACAGCCTGGACGGCGTGACCTGGACCGACACCGTGCTGTGCAGCGCGCTCTCGCAAACCCCGGCGCGCAGCTTCTCGCCCTACATCGGCGACTACCTGCACATGATGGCCGCCGGGAAAGACTTCTACGGCATCTTCAGCGCCAGCAACACGCCCGACCTGTCGAACTTCCCGCAAGGCGTGACCTACCAGCGCAACCACGACTTCGCCGCGAAGAAGCTGTTCGGCCTGGACGGCGTGAGCGTGGTCGCACCGTCGATCGACCCGTTCTTCTTCAAGGTGATCCAGATCGATGGCGGCGCCAACTCCGACTATTACGTTCGCGACTGGACCGACAGCGCCGCCGTTCACGACACCGGCCTGGAGCCATCGACGAACCCGGTGTTCTACGCCACCAGCGATGTCTGGAACCAGCGCGCCAACGTGGCGCCGAGCTTCGTCGGCGACCAGCCGCAAAGCCAGGACCCGCAGAACAACGCGAGCAACTTCGCCTTCGCCCGCGTCTCGCGCAACGCTGCCGGTGCGGCCGAGACCGTGAACGTGGAATTCCTCGTCGCCGAGTTCGGCACCGGCAGCCCCTACGTGAGCGTGGCCACCACGACGGTGGCGTTCGCGGCCGCCGACACGACGAAGATCGCATCGGCCGCATGGACCTTGAACCCGACCTCGTCCACCCACCTGTGCCTGGGCACGCAGATCGGCACCGCGACCGACCCGTTCGTGGCCCCCGGCCTGGCTGGCAACACGCCCGGCTGGCCGACGACCGACCTGCTCGTCATCAACGACAACAACAAGGCCCAGCGGAATATGTCGGTGCACTACGGGCTGTCGGGCTTCGGCTCCCGGCACTTCGCGATCATCCGCAACGCATCGAAGAAGCCGCGCGACTTCGTGCTCCAGTTGAGCGCCAGCGCCGAAGCGCTGCGCGGCTTCGTCAAGCCGATCGTCCACGGCCAGGGCGGCGACCCGATGCCGTTCAAGAGCGGCGCGACGTTGAGCCTGATCGGCATGCAACCGGGCGAGTACCGCTGGATCGGGTTCGACATGGGGTCGTTCACTGCTGCAGCGCGGGCCTCATTGCCGGTCGACCTGCTCGAAGTCGTCGATGGCAAGGTGGTCAACGGCCTGCGCTTCAACATCACCTCAGCCAGCGCCACGACCGCGCTGCGCGAACTGCTGCTCTTCAACGTCGCGGTATTCCAGCGCCTGCAACTCCAGTTCAGGCTCGACGATGCGCTTGGCGTGATCAAGGCAAGCACCACGCTGCTGCGAAGCAAGACGATCACGCTGGCCGGCTACCGCAAGTTCATGGCCGCCCTGCGCGATCAGGTCAGCAATTGCGTGAAGAAATTCCTGGGTACCGGTGACAACGACAAGGCGCTCGACATCGCCACGTCGCTGGCCTTGTTGCTGCGCGCGCTCGATGCCGGCGATGGCGGCGGCGCATTCGCCGCCCACACCACGCTGCTGAACAAGCTCGACGTGGCGGTGACGCTGGCGCAGAAGAAGAAGACCTGAGACCGGCCGCCCGGTGCGTGCGCCGGGTGACGCGCCCAGGCAGCGGCGCGTTCGAGGCTGCGGCCGAGCCGTTGATTGCGGCGCGCGCGCCCGTGCAGTAGGCCCCATCATCCGGCCCTGCGCCGCTGCGTGGCTCGCGTCCATTCACCGCAAGCCGGGCTGACCGTGATCAACGCCCCCAGTGCAGCGCCGCGCAATCGGCTGTGCGAGCATCTGCGCTCCCACGCCATCGTCGAGGTCCGGCGCTTGCATCTTCTGAAACACCTGCTGATCTGGCTCGTGCTGCCGCCGGTCGCCCTGGCCGCGTTGGCGGCCTGCGCGCCGCTGCGCACGCTCAACGTGCTGGCCAGCGCGGCCGGCGGCTACACCGCGACGCCGGACCGCGCCTACGGCAGCCTCCCGGCGCAGAAGCTCGACCTCTACACCCCGACGGCAACGCCGCCCCCGGGCGGCTGGCCGCTGGTGGTGTTCTTCTACGGTGGCTCGTGGAACAGCGGCGCGCGCGCCGACTACCAGTTCGTCGGCAGCGCGATGGCCGCGCGCGGCGTGCTTGTGCTGGTCGCCGACTACCGCCTGTACCCCGAGGTGCGCTACCCCGAATTCCTCAACGACAGCGCGCAGGCCTTGGCCTGGGGCCTGACGGAGGCCGCGCGCCTTGGCGCGAATCCGAAACGGGTGTTCGTGATGGGCCACAGCGCCGGCGGCTACAACTCCGCCATGCTCGCGCTCGACCCGCGATGGCTCGCCACCACCGGCCACGCGCCGGCCGAGCTTGCCGGCTGGATCGGCCTGGCCGGCCCGTACGACTTTTTCCCGACCGACAACCTCGACGCACGGCCGGTGTTCTTCCACCCTAACTATCCTGCACGCGCACAGCCGATCGAGTTCCCGTCCGCCACTGCGCCGCGCAGCTTTCTCGCCGCGCCGGTCAAGGACGCGCTGGTCAGCCCGATCCGCAGCACCCGAAGCCTGGCTGCGAAGCTCGATGCGGCCGGTGTGCCGGTGACCTTGAAGATGTATGAGCGCGCCAGCCACACGACCTTGATCGGCGCGTTCTCGGCGCCGCTGCGCTGGGTCGCGCCGGTGCTGGACGATGTGATCGCGTTCATCGAGGCCGCGCCACCAACGCGCTGACCACGCGAGCCGAAGCGCCGCGAGTGCCGCGAGTGCCGCGAGTGCCGCGAGTGCCGTCAACGCATCGGCAACGCGCTCGCCTTGAACATCGACAAGGTCGGCGGCTGGTCGACCAGCGCCGCCACGGCCTTGCCGAAGCCGCGCGAGGCCGGCAGCTTCAGGTGCGCACCGATCGCCTCGCGGTCGGCCCAGCGTTCGAAGAACACGAGGCGCAGCGCGTCGTCGACATCGATCGCCACGCCGTGCTCAAGACAGCCCGGCTCGCCGCGCGAACGCAGCACATGGCCGCGGCTCAGGGCCATGACTTCAGCGAATGACTCGGGTCTTGCATGCAGGGTGCCGGTGACGATGATCATGGTGGCTCCAGTGATGGTGACGACGCGGTTTGCGGCGCGATGCGCTTGTCGATTCGCGTGAGACTGTGAGTCGGTACGTGACTCCGATTCGCCCTGAGGCGCATTCGATTGAAGATCTCGGATGCAAGCACTGCGCGTTGCTGGCGAGGCCGTCGGGTCAACGATTCCACTCATGTCCGCCGTCGCCGGCCTGCGGCCGCCGCCTCCTCCTTTACTTCGTTCCGTCATTCACCCGACGACCCCGCCAGCCGGCACCGTCACCGCGTGCGAATGGCTTCAAGACCCGAGACGCCACGGCGGCGGCAGGCGCTGTGACGGGTCGCTGTGTGGAGTGAAGTAAGGAAGGAGGGCGGCCGACAGGCCGGCCGGATGAGAGAGCCCGGGGCTTTGCCCCGGGCATGAACGGAACACAGTGACCCGGCGCAGCGCACGCGCCGGGCGTTGAAAGTATCGCTGCCCCGACCGCCCATTCAACTCATGAGGCTCACTGTCGCGTTCGGTCCGGAAGCGCACCGGTAGAGCCAGACGACGCGACCATCAGCGCAATCCAGCGTCGCATGCGCAGCCACCCCTGCGACCTCGAACTCCAGGCTCGCAAGCCAGCCCCCGGCGCGCAAATCACGCTGCGCCTTGGCCCACGCACGCGCCATGCTCTCGGGTCGCTGGAAGACATAGACCAGGTCGAAGCCCGACCAGTCGGCGGCCCAGATATCGGCGCGTCGCACGGTTGCGAACGGGCAGCGCCAGGCACACGTGAAGCGCAGCGGCCAGCTCCATTCCAGGCCGCTCAGCACGGCGTGCGGATACGCGCGGTGCAGCTCGCGCAGCCCGGCGCCGAGGCCGCAGCCAGCGTCGAGCACGCGCGCGCCGGCGGCCAGTGGCGCCGCTGCGGCGAGGCCGTTCAGCGCGCCTTCGGGCGTCGGAAACAGCGGCGCATCGCGCCACGCGTTGATCGGGTAGACCAGCGCCAGCAAGCCCAGCGGCAGCAGCCAGCCCCAGGCCGGCAAGGCCCCGGCGATGCCGGATGCGGCGAGTGACAACGGGAAGCCGAGCGCGATGAACACGCGCCGCCACGGCGTGCTGCCGATGGCGCTCAATGCCGCGCCGACCACGCCGCCCGCAGCGATCGCGACCAGCAGCGGCGCACCCAGCATGCGCAGGCCGGCGAACACCCCCCAGCACGCGGCCCAGGCCAGCAGCGCGGGCAGCGGCCAGCGGCGGTCCACGGCGGGCGCCGGGTTCAGTAGGCGCGCAGCTTCACGCGCAGCCGCGCGATCGACTGGCTGTGCAACTGGCAGACGCGCGACTCGGTCACCTTCAGCACCGCCGCGATCTCCTTCAGGTTCATGTCGTGCTCGTAGTACATGCTCATCACATACTGCTCGCGTTCGGGCAGCACCTTGATGGCTTCGACGAGCGCGGCGCGCATCCGGTGGTCCTGCAACTGGGCCAGCGGGTTCGCCTCTTCGGTGCCCACATGGCGGTCCAGAAAGTCCTGATCGCCTTCATCGCCCGACATGTCTTCCAGGTACACGAGCTGGGTGCCGCGCACCTTGCCGAGCAGCTCCTGGTATTCGGGCAAGGTCAGCCCCATCTCGCGCGCGATCTCGCTTTCGACCGGCGCGCGGCCGAGCCGCTGTTCGAGCTTGTGCACCGCCGCTTCGATCGAGCGCTGGTGCTTGCGAGTGCCGCGCGACAGGTAATCGTTGCCGCGCAGCTCATCAAGCATCGCGCCGCGGATCCGCTGCGTGGCGAAGGTCTCGAACTGCACGCCTTGCGCGGCGTCGAAGCGCGTCAGCGCGTCCGACAGGCCGATCATGCCGACCTGGATCAGGTCGTCGATCTCGACGTTGGCCGGCAGCTTGGCGATCATCTGATGCGCCAGCCGGCGCACCAGCGGGCTGTACTGTTTCAGCGTCGAGTTCAGGTCGAGCTGGCCTTTGGCGGTGTACATGCAATGCGCTCCGGGGAAGTCAGTGATGGGCCCACGCCGCTGCGGCGTTCAAGCGCAATGTCGCGGCGGCGGCAGGTGTCGGACGGGCATGAAATGCCATCGGTGGATGAGCACTGAGCGCAGCGTGCCCACCGCCGTGCGCGGTCGCAAGCTGCTCGCGCACCAGCCGCCGCAGCTCGGGCGTCGGCGGCTCGGTGGCATCGCAGGCCGGGTCGATCTGCACCCAGTCGCGCAGCACCGCGCCCAGAAAATCGTCGGCGCAAGTCGCGATCTGCATCGCGATGCGCTCGGAACGCGGCGACTGCGGCGCCGCGCCGAGCAACAGGTCGTGCACCACCAGGCCAGCGCGCTGCGTCAGCAGCTTCATCGCGGCGTAGGCATGCGTGACGCTGGCGGGGCGGTCGTCGGCGAGCAGCAGCGGGCGGCAGTTCGGTGCCCCGATGAGGTCGGCGCCGGGGCTGCGCGCGAACAGCCGGCACAGCTCGGAAGCGCTGGCGTGCACCAGCACCACATCGCAGTGCGGCGCGGCGTGGTTGACGGCTTGCAGGAACGACCGGGTGGAGCCGGTCGCGTCCACATAGCGCAGCAGCAGGCCGCGCGCCGCCAGGTACGAGACCTGCGAAGACAGGCATTCGATGCCATCGGCCAGATCGAGCCGCGCCAGCTCCGAGGCCTCATTCGCGCGTTCGCCGGCATCGACCACCAGCGTGTGCCTGCCATGCTCGGCGAATGCGGTGCACAGGCGCTCCAGCATCACGCCGCCGAAGGCGACGTTCGGGTTCGACACCACCGGCACGATGCAGCTGCGGGCAGTGGCGAACAGGCGGCGCAGACCATCGGCCTGGTCGAGCGGCATCGGTTGGGACATGGGTTCGCGCATCGGGGCCGAATGGACTGAAGGCTGGGTCAGAGGCAGACCGCGCTCAGGCATGCGCCACCGCGCGCGCTGCGGCGTGGGTCGATGGCGCCGCATGCGCCAGATGCGCATGCGCAATCGGCGCCGTGAAGATCAGGCTCACATCGCTCGCGTCGAGCTTGTAGGCGCTGCTGCCGCCGCTGCGCAGCGCGCGCTGCACCAGCGAGTTGGCCGACAGGCGGTGCCAGTCTTCCGGCACGCGCTGGCCGTTGGCCACGCCGACGAGCTTGAGCTTGTTGCGGATCAGCGCGTCGAGCGCGGGGCCGAGCTTGACGGCTTCGTCGAGCTTCGACAGCACGATGCCGGCGCACACCGGCGCACGGTACGAGATCATCACGTCCTCGATGGTCTCGCCCTGCGACGCGGCGTTGATGACCAATAACTTCTGAATTGAGCGGTGGCTCAGCATGTCGAGCAGCTCGCGGGTGCGGGCATCGCGCTGCGCCATGCCGGCGGTGTCGATCAGCACCATCTTCTTCGCCGACAGCAGGTCGAGCAGGTCGTCGAGCGAGGCCCGGTCGTGCGCGGTGTGCACCGGCACACCGAGGATGCGGCCGTAGGCACGCAACTGTTCATGCGCGCCGATGCGATACGCGTCAAGCGTGATCAGGCCGAGGTTGGACGCGCCGTACTTGGTCGCGAACGCGGCGGCGATCTTCGCGGTGGTGGTGGTCTTGCCGACGCCGGTGGCGCCGACCAGCGCATACACGCCGCCCAGGTCTTCGAGCGGCGCTTCGGCCTCGGCGGTCAGCAGGTTGCGTTCCAGCACGCCGGCGGCCCACTGCATTTCATCGCCCACCTCGGCCGGCAGGCTGTCGCCGATCTTGCGGATCAGGGCCGGCGAGAAGCCGCTGTCGAGCAGCTTTTGCGTCAGCAGCGCCTGCTTCGGCTGGCGGCCAAGTTTTTCCATGAAGGCGAGTGCGCCGAAGCGCTCTTCGATCAGGCCACGCACCTGGCGCAGCTCACTGAGCATCTCGTCCTGATCGAGCCGAGCGTGGGCCGCAGCGGCCGGGCGCGGGATCGGCGCCAACTGGATCGGCGGCATCGGCAAGACCGAAGGCATTGCCGCGCGGCCGGCCACGACGGCTTCGTCGGCCAGCCCGGGCACATGAATCTCGCTTGACGAAGGCATGGCCGCGCGCAGCGTCGGCGGATCGCGCAGCAGCGTAGGGGCGGCCACCGCAGCGGCAGGCAGTGGCCGCTCGGCCATGCGCTGTTCGAGCACGCTGGCGCGCTCGGCCGGCGCGGGGGCGCGCTGCAAAGCCTTCGCACTCGCCGCATCGGCACTCATCGCGACCTGGCGGCGCTTCAACATGCGCTCGCGTACATAGTCCTGGAACGACAAGGTGCTCATCGAGAGGTTTGCCACGTCTTCCTCGACCGGGCTGAAGCGGGCCACCAGCGTCGCACTTGCGGCAGCCGGCGCCGCCGGCCGCTGTGCCGCCATGCTCTCGATCTGGCGCATCCCTTCCGGCGCCATCGCCAGCACTTCCACGCCGTCGGTACAGGGTTTGGTGGACAGCACCACGGCGTCCTCGCCCAGGGCCTGGCGCACCAGCACCAATGCTTCGCGGGAAGTGCGAGCGGTAAAGCGGCGAACGTTCATGGGTTGGCTCCAATGATCGACCCGATGCGGATCGAATGGGTCTCGGGAATTTCACTGTGGCCGAGCACGCGCAGCCGCGGCGCAGCGCGCTTGAGCAGGCGGGCCAGCGGCGCGCGGATCATGTCGGGCACGAGCAGGCAGGCGGGGTGGCCCAGGTCTTCCTGGCGCTTTGCGGAATCGGCCGCGCTCTTCGCCAGGGTCTCGGCCACGCCGGGGTCGAGCGCGGCGCCATGCGGCGAGTTCAGCGCCTGCGTGACGAGGCGCTCGAGCTCGGGTTCGAGCGCGATCACCTCCAGCTCGCGCGTGCCGCCGTAGATCTGCTGCACGATGCTCGGCGCGAGGTGGATGCGGATGCGCCGTGCCAGCTCGCCGGGGTCGGTCACGGTAGAGGCAGATTCGGCCAGGCTCTCGACAATGGATCGCATGTCGCGGATGTGCACGCCTTCTTCGAGAAGCAGCTGCAAGACCTTTTGCAAAGCGGCGATGCCGACCATCTTGGGAACCACGTCTTCGATCAGTTTCGGGGCCAGCTTCGTCACGTGCTCGACGAGCTGCTGGGTCTCGACCCGGCCCAGCAATTTGGACGCGTGAAGTTGCATCAAGTGTGAGAGGTGGGTGGCCACCACAGTCGAGCAATCAACGACGGTAAATCCGGCCATCTGCGCCGACTCGCGCTGGCGTTCCTCGATCCACACCGCCGGCAGGCCGAAGGCCGGGTCGGTGGTGCGCGTGCCGATCAGTTGGGTGGTCGCGCCGCCCGGGTTGATGGCCAGCAGCATGCCGGGGAAGGCCTCGCCCTCGCCGACCACGGCGCCGCGCAAGGTCAGCCGGTAGGCACTCGGCTTGAGTTCGAGGTTGTCGCGGATGTGCACCGGCGGCGGCAGGAAGCCCACATCCTGCGCGAACTTCTTGCGCACGCCCTTGATGCGGCCGAGCAGGTCGCCGCCACCCGCCGCAGCACGCGCCTTGTCGACCAGCGCGATCAGCCGGTAGCCGACTTCCAGGCCAAGCGTGTCGACCGGCATCAGGTCGTCCCAGGTCGCTTCGGGGTTCGCCTGCGCGGCCTCGGCCGGGCGCGGCGGCACCACGTCTTTTGCGCGCAGATTGCGGCGGTGCATCCACCAGGCCGAATAGCCGAAGCCCGAGGCGAGCATGAGGAACACGAGGTTCGGCATGCCGGGGATCACCCCCAGCAGCGCGATCACGCCGGCCGTGATGCCCAGCGTTCGCGGCGAGTTGAAGACCTGGCGCGCGATCTGGCTGCCGACGTCTTCTTCCTTGCCGACGCGCGACACCACCATCGCCGCCGCCACCGAGATCAGCAGGGCCGGAATCTGCGCCACCAGCGCATCGCCGACCGCCAGCAGGATGTAGCTGTTCGCCGCCTGCGTGGCCGTCAAATCGTGCTGCAGCACGCCGATCACGAAGCCGCCGATGATGTTGATGAACAGGATCAGCAGGCCGGCCATCGCGTCGCCGCGAACGTACTTGCTGGCACCGTCCATCGAGCCGAAGAACTCGGCTTCGTCGCCCACTTCGGCGCGCCGGCGCTTCGCTTCCTTGTCGTCGATCAGGCCGGCGTTCAGATCCGCGTCGATCGCCATCTGCTTGCCCGGCATCGCATCCAAGGTGAAGCGCGCGCCGACCTCGGCGATGCGCTCGGCGCCTTTCGTCACGACGATGAAGTTGATGACGACGAGGATCGCGAACACGATCAGGCCGACCGCGAAGTTGCCGCCGATCAGGAAGTGGCCGAACGACTCGATCACCGCCCCCGCCGCGCCCGCGCCGGTGTGGCCTTCGAGCAGCACGACGCGGGTCGAGGCCACGTTCAGCGACAGCCGCAGCAGGGTCGTCAGCAGGATGACGGACGGGAAGGCCGCGAAGTCGAGCGGGCGCACCATGTAGGCCGCCACCATCATCACCATCAACGCCATCGCGATGTTGAAGGTGAACAGCAGATCGAGCGCGAACGGCGGCAGCGGCAGCACCATCATCGCCAGGATCATCACGACCACCAGCGGCGCCATCATCGACCGCATCGCCTTCGCGTTCGGGCCGAGCCAGGCTTGGAGTTGATTGAGCATCGGGTTCATTCGGGTCCTGGGATCAATTCGATCAACTCACCACCGCAGAGGCGCAGAGGGCGCAGAGTTACGCAGAGAAAGCAAAGATTTCAAGTCTTCTCTGCGCACCTCTGCGCCTCTGCGGTGCGTGAGTTGGCTCTTCATCGGCCGGCCGCAGCGTGCGGGTCAAGCTCTGGTGGCACGTTCAGTTCGGGCAGATCGGCGGGCATGGCCGCAGCCCCTGCCAGCGCGGCGCGCAGCTGGTACACATAGGCGAGCACCTGCGCTACCACCGCGAACAGCGCGGCGGGGATTTCGCGGTCGAGTTCGGCGTGGGCATACAGCGCGCGCGCCAGCATCGGGGCTTCGAGCACCGGCACTTTCGAGCCGGTCGCGACATCGCGGATCTTCAGCGCCAGCAGGTCGGCGCCCTTCGCCACGACGCGCGGCGCGGCCATCTTGTCGGTGTCGTACTTCAACGCCACGGCGTAGTGGGTCGGGTTCATCACGACCAGGTCGGCGCTCGGCACCGCCGCCAGCATGCGGCGCTTCGAGGCCTCGCGCATGCGGGCGCGCAGCTTGGCCTTGATCTCCTGATTACCCTCCAGTTCCTTGTGCTCCTGCTTGCGGTCCTGGTGGCTCATCTTCAACCGCTGGGCGTGCTGGAAACGCTGCAAGGGCACGTCGATCAGCGCGAATGCGGCCAGCGCGAGCAGCAGCAGGACCAGGCCGCCGAGCATCGTCTGCGCGGCCTGCGCCAGGGCCGCCGGCAGCGGCAGCGCGAGCACGCCGGTGAAGCCGTCGAGGTGGCTCTTCAGGTACAGCGTGCCGATGGTGCCAAGCACCAGCGCGAGCAGGCTGCCTTTCATCGCGTCGACCAGCTTGTCCTTCGACAAGATGCCGGCCAGCCCGGTGAGCGGGTTCAGCTTGCCGAAGTTCGGCATCACGGGTTTCAGGGTCCAGTTCCAGCCGCCCATCGCCAGGCAGCCGGCCACCGCACTCGCCATCATCACGCCACCGAACGGCAGCACGACCCAGAGCATCGAGACGGTGAGTTCCTGCAGCCGCTCACCCATGAAGTTAGGCCGCTGCACCGAGGCGCTGTCGAAGCGCAGGCCCTGCATCAGCATCTGCTCCAGCCAGCCGCGCGCCCACGGCATGCCGGCCACCAGCAGCGCGCCGCAGGCGAGGATGGCGATGAAGTGGCCGAGATCGCGCGAGCGCGCGACCTGCCCGTCCTCACGCGCCTTGTTCAGCTTGCGCTGCGAGGCGGGAAGGTTGCGGTCTTGGGAGCTGGGTTCGGACATGACGAGGCGCCGGCGGGTGGCGCTGCGTCATTGTTCCGGGGTGGGGGCAAAACTTGAGGCGGATAAGCGGGGTGAAGGGTGGTCACTTTGGTGGCGTTCATGCGCAAGTCACACCAGCGCGTAGCGGTCCCGGCCAAGTCTCTTGGCCCGGTACAAGGCGCGGTCGGCCAGCGCCAGCATCTCGGCAGCGCTCTGCACCGCGCCTTCGTAGGTCGCAACGCCGACGCTGGCGGTCACGGCCAGCGTCGGCGCCGCCACATCGAACAGGGGGCGGATGCAGGCCACCACTTTGGCGGCGATCTGGCCGGCCTCTTTGCCGCCCTCGATGCCTTCGAGCAGGATCACGAACTCGTCGCCGGCCAGCCGTGCCACCGTGTCGGTGGCGCGCACGCAGGCTTCGAGGCGGCGCGCGAACTCGCACAACACCGCGTCGCCCACGCCATGGCCGAGCGAATCGTTGATCGACTTGAAGTGGTCGATGTCAAGGTACAGCACGGCCATCGGCTGCAAGCTGCGGCGCGTGCGGCCCATCGCCTGCGCCATGCGCTCGTCGAACTGGCGCCGGTTCGGCAGGCCGGTCAACGTGTCGACGCGCGCCAGCAGTTCGAGCCGGGCCTGCGTTTCCTGCAGCTCGGAAATGTCGAAGGTCATGGCGTGAAAGCCGATCACCATGCCGGCCGAGTCGATGTCCGGGATGTAGTTCGACTGGTAGTGGCGCAAGCTGCCGCCCACCCGGTCGGTGTAGACGAACGACACCTTCTCACCGCGCAGCGCGGCCTCGACGTGCGGCGCAAGCAAGGCGTAGGCGGTCTCGCCGCGCACTTCGCGCATCGTGCGGCCGAGCGTGGCTTCGATGTCGAGGCCAAAGACGCGGCCGATCTGCGCATTCAAAAACCGGTAGCGCTGCTCGGTATCGATGTGGGCGATCAGCGCCGGCAGGCTGTTGGCGATCGTGTGCAGCTTGCGCAGGCTGTCGTGCGCGGCCGCTTCGGCGGCCTTGCGCCGGCTCACGTCTTCGTCGATGCCGCTCAGGCGCAGCGCGCGGCCGGCGGCATCGCGCTCGGTGACACGGCCGATGGAATTGATCCAGATCCAGCGCTCGTCGCCGAGGCTTCGAATCCGGTGCTCGAATTCATAGGACTCGGTTTTGCCACGCACCACGGCGCGCATCGCGGCCCGCACGGCCCGCACATCGGCGGGGTGAACCTGCGCCTGGACTGCATCGATGGTCCAGGCGGTTTCATCGGCCGGCCCGCCGCGCATCACCGACAGGTTGGCGCCGCGGTAGACGCGGCCAGTGGTGATGTCCCAGTCGAACACCGCCATGCGCGTGCTCGACAGCGCCAGGCTCAGGCGCTCTTCGCTGAGGCGCAAGGCGGCGTCGCTGCGCTTGCGCTCGGTAATGTCCTGAAAGGTGCCGAACAGGCGAACCGCCTTGCCATCGACGAACATCGCCTCGCCCTGGGTTCGCACGGTCAGCGGCCGGCCCTTCGCGGTGATGAAGGGCAGCTCCAGGTCGTAGGGCGTTCCGGTCTTGATGGCGCTCTCGACGGCGTGCAGCAAGGTCGGCCGCGCCGCCGGCGCATAGAACTCGACGTTCGACAGCAGTTCAAGTTCGGTGCCCGGCGCGACATCGTGAATGCGGTAGACCTCATCGGTCCAGACGACCTTGCCGGTCTCGATGTCGCGCTCCCAGCCGCCAACGCCGGCCAGGGCACCCATGCGTTGCAGCAGGTCGGTGCTGCGCTGCAAGGCCTGGCGCTGCAACACGCGTTCGCTGATGTCCATGTGGGTGCCGACGATGCGCTCCGGCACACCGAGTGCGTCGCGCTCGGTCACGACGGCGCGGGCCAGCACCCAGACCCAGTGGCCATCCCGGTGGCGCATGCGGTGCTCGCACTCGTAGAACGCAGCCTGGCGCTTCAGGTGCGGCACGATGGCAGCGTTCAGCTTCGGCCAGTCGTCGGGGTGCACCAGTTCGCGCCAGGCCAGCGATCCGGCCTCGGCGTCCTGCCGCGCGTAGCCGAGCATCGCGTACTCGCGTTCGTTGGCGGTGAAGGCCTGGGTCGGCACCTGCAGGTTCCACAAGCCCAGGTTGCTGCCGCGCAGCACGATGTCGAGCAACTCCGCGCTGCGCTCGCGTTCGGCCGCCGCCTGCTCGGAGACGTGCTCCAGTTCGCGGCCGCGCAACCTCAGTTCGAACAAGGCCGTGACCTGGCGGGCCAGCGCCTGCAAGGCCTGGAGCTGCGCGGTGTCGAGGTGGCGCGGCACCGTGTCGATGACGCACACCGTGCCCATGGCCTCGCCGCCCGGCAACAGGATCGGTGCCCCGGCGTAGAAGCGGATGTGCGGCGCGCCGGTGACCAGTGGGTTGGCGGTGAAGCGCGGGTCGAGCGTGGCGTCTTCCACCACAAACAGCGGTTCGGGCGCGGCGATCGCGTGGGCGCAGAAGGCCAGGTCGCGGCGGGTTTCGGCGGGCACCAGCCCGATCTTCGCCTTGAACCACTGGCGCTCGCTGTCGATCAGCGACACCAGACCGATCGGCGTGCCGCAGATCTGCGCCGCCAACGCCACGATGTCGTCATAGACCGGCTCGGGCAGGGTGTCGAGCACCCGCAGCCCGTGCAGCGCCGCCAGACGCGCCGCTTCATCGGCGGCGTGCGTGCTGGTGGGTGCAGCCGAAGGCGGCAAGGCGGCGGGCATCGGGTCAGGTTTGCTCGATTGTGATCAGCGCGGATTGTGGGTCATGCAACGCGGCGCGGGCGTGCGGAACAGGGGCGCGAAGCACCTGTAAACCGACTTTGCGGCCGGGCTTGCATCCGGGCCTGCATCCAGTGCTTCGGCGCGCGCGTAAGCCTCCTCACGCGGCAAACGCAGCGTCAGCTCCAGAACCCATCCACCGGAACCCAGCCATGAAAACCTTCAAACTTTCCACCCTCGTCGTCGCGGCCGTCATGTCGGTCTCGGCCCTGTCGGCCGCCTCGGCCTTCGCCCAGGTCACCGTCGGCGGCGCGCCGATGTATGCCAACAAGGACATCATCGACAACGCCGTCAACTCGAAGGACCACACCACCCTGGTGGCCGCCGTGAAGGCCGCCGGCCTGGTCGAGACGTTGAAAGGCCCGGGACCGTTCACCGTGTTCGCACCCACCAACGCGGCCTTCGCCGCCCTGCCCGCCGGCACCGTTGACACCTTGCTCAAGCCCGAGAACAAGCCCGCCCTGACCAAGGTGCTGACCTACCATGTGGTGGCCGGCAAGATGGATGCCGCCGCACTCGGCAAGGCCGTGATGGACGGTGGCGGCAAGGCGATGCTGAAGACGGTCTCGGGCGGCACGCTCACCGCCACGGCTTCGGGCGGCAACGTGATGGTGATGGACGAGTCGGGCGGCACCGCGAAGGTGACGATCGCCGATGTGGTCCAGTCGAACGGCGTGATCCACGTCGTCGACAAGGTGCTGCTGCCGAAGTAACGCAGCGCCGCCCGCGCTGAAGCGGGGCTTCTGTCTCGCGGGTCAGCTCAATGGGCGGCCAGCTTGGCCAGCAGGCAACCCGCTTCGACGCTCGCGGCCTGACCCACTGCATCCAGTCGGTAGCGAAGAAAGGCAGCCTCGAGCAAAACGTGCGCCAGGGTTGCCAGCAACGCAGCTTCCCGGCACGCCGGGTCGGCATTGGCAAAGTCGGGCGCCGCGCTCAGGCTTGCCATCGCCGAGGCAAAGATGCCGCGCGCAACATCGTCGGCCACCGGCATGTCACCGAAGTAGGCCGGCGCGTTCTCTTCGATGGTCGCAAGCGAGGCCAGGATTTGCTGCTTGGTGATGGACATGCGGTTTCCTTCAGTGGGCCGACCGCACGCGCCCTCGGCCACGACGGTTCTTGCACGCTGACCATAGCAAGCCCGGCCGCGCGGCACGTGACGAACAGAGGGCCTGCAGGCCGGTTGTTCGGACGATGCGGTGCCTCTTCACCGAGCCGCATTGGCTTGCAGCTCCCGCCGCGATCAAGCAGCGGTGTTCAGTCGTCCGCGTTGAGTCCCAGGGTCCAGACGGCGGCGGCCGCGGCGAAGATCGATCCCTGCGCCAGGGTCATGCGATGGCCGGCCAATTGCACCCATGCCAGCGTGTCGTGAGGGCCGCCGTGAACGAGGTCGGTCGAGCGCTCTCGAACCAGCCAGGCATGCAAGCGCGCGTAGTGCTGCGGATGATGCTGTGCCGTCCAGGTCAGCCCGACCAGGTCGCCATAGCCTTCCTCACGGCGGGCAGCCTGCATGGCCGAATACGCAATGCCCCATTCCGCCGTAAGCGCGTCGGGGACTATGGCCGAGAACCCGGCCGGTAACGCATACCAGGCGCCGTCGACATAGCGCCGGCAGTGCCCGAGTTCATGCGCCGCCATCAGCTCGAGTGCTGCGTCGCGCAGTTCGGGTTCGATGCGGTTGAGGGTTGGATCCGCCTCTGGATTACCGCGCATCGACAGCACCAGCTTGCATCGCCCGTTCACAAAGGCCATTGCCAGCGGGGCGGCGCCGGGTGCAGCCTGGGGTTGCACGATGATGTCCAGCGGCAGCCTGGCCACCCGGGCGAATTCGATCACCGGCCAGGCGCCCTTCAGCCAGCGCACTTCCGTCGGCGTCAGGTCGGCCGCAGCGCAGGCCCACGGGGTGAGGACTCCGAAACCCAGGCTGGCAAGTCGCCTCCACATGGAAGACGCCCGCTTCCACGGTGCCTTGTCACTCATTGGGCTTCGCATCGCTCGGCCAGGGGCGGGTGCATGGGCGTGCCCCGGTCGCCCGTGCTACCGGGCCGGCAGCGCCACAGCCGGCGGTGGCAGCGGCCCCGGTAACGCTGCGGGCAGTGCCGCCTCGGCCGGTGCTGCCTCTTCCTCTTCGCGCACCGTGCGCAGCAAGCGGTCTTCGGCCTCGCGGTTCAGCACCGTGATGCTGATGCGCCGGTTTACCGCGCCTTGTGGATCGCGGGCGTCGAACAACAGGCTCGATGCATGGCCCTGCACCAGCAGCACCCGGTTCTCGGGCAGGCCGCCGGCGTTCAGCTCGCGCCGCGACGCGTTTGCCCGGTCGCTCGACAGTTCCCAGTTGCTGTAGCCGCGGTCCCCGGCACCGAAGGGCAGCGCATCGGTGTGGCCTTCCAGGCGCAGCCGGTTCGGCACCTCGGCCAGCACGCTGCCGATCTCGCGCAGCAGCTCGCGCATGTACGGTTTGACGAGCGCGCTGCCGCTGTCGAACATCGGCCGGTTCAGCTCATCGACGATCTGGATGCGCAGGCCGTCGGCGGTCATGTCGAGGCGGATCTGCGACTTCATCGCGGCCAGCTTCGGGCTCGCCGCGAGCACGTTCTCGACCTTCTGCTTCAACGCCTGCAGCCTGGCGGCTTCGGCGCGGCGCTGCTCGGCCTTCAAGGCCTTGAGCTGGATCGTCCTGCGCTCGGCGTCCATGTCGCCGCTCTTGACCTGGCCATTGCTGCGCGTCAGGTCGGTGCCGCCGCCGCGCACCACGCTGGACGAATCGCCCGAGCCGCTGCCGCCGTTCAGCAGTGCCACCTTGAGCGGTGCGTTGAAGTAGTCTGCGATGCCCTTCTTGTCGCCTTCGGCGGTCGAGCCGAGCAGCCACATCAGCAGGAAGAAGGCCATCATCGCGGTCACGAAGTCGGCATAAGCGATCTTCCATGCGCCGCCATGGGCACCATGCCCACCCTTCTTGATCCGCTTGATGATGATCGGCTGCAGCTTCTTGGAGTCGCCGCTCATTTCTTGCCTTTCACATGGCCTTCCAACTCACCAAAGGTCGGCCGGTCGCCCGAGTACAGCACCTTGCGCCCGAACTCCACCGCCACCTGCGGCGCATAGCCCTGCATGCTGGCGAGCAAGGTGGTCTTGATGCATTGCAGCTCCTTCGAGCCGTCTTCGACCTTCTGTTCCAGCAGCCCGCCGAGCGGCTCGACGAAGCCGTAGGCCAGCAGGATGCCGAGGAAGGTGCCAACCAGCGCCGAGCCGATCATGCCGCCCAGCACCGCCGGCGGCTGGCCGACCGAACCCATCGTGTTGACCACGCCGAGCACCGCCGCGACGATGCCGAACGCCGGCAGGCCGCCGGCCAGCCGGGCGATCGCGGCCACGGCCGCGTGTTCCTCGTTGTGGTGGGTTTCGATTTCGCTGTCCATCAGGCTTTCGATCTCGTGCGCGTTGAGGTTGCCCGAGACCATCATGCGCAGGTAGTCGGTGATGAACTCGACCACATGGTGGTCGTTACCGACCACCGGGTACTTCTGGAAGATGGCCGAAGCATGCGGGTCTTCGACGTCTTTTTCGATCGACATCAACCCTTCCTTGCGGGCCTTTTGCAGGATGTCGTACATGAGCGCCATCAGCTCCATGTAGCGCGCCTTGCTGTACTTGCTGCCCTTGAAGCACTTGCCCAGGCCGGCGATCGACGCCTTGATGACCTTCATCTGGTTGTTCGCCAGGAACGCGCCGAGCGCGGCGCCGAGGATGGTGATCAGCTCGAACGGCAGCGCATGCAGGATCACCGCGATGTTGCCGCCGTGAACGATGTAGACGCCGAAGATGCAAGCCAGTGCCAAGCCCCAGCCGACGAGAACGAACATGGTGTCAGGATCCGTGTTGGGCAGCCCGCCACGGTTGGCGGGCCTTGCCCTAAGCCGCTATATCGGCGGGCCGATGCGAGGCTTGAGTCTGGCCGCACGGACGCTGGCGCGATGCGCCCAACAGCCGCGCTTTCACCCGCTACTCTTGTTCCACCCCAAACGAAAAAAAGCGGGCCACGAGGGCCCGCTTGAAGACACATGACTGTGCCAGGAGGAGACACACAAGAAATCAGTGGATCGGTGCGCCGCGGCGCATGAAGAGGTTGTCGGAAGATCAGTGGTGAACTTGAGGGCTATTGAAAAGACAACTCACGCACCGCAGAGGCGCAGAGAACGCGGAGATTCGCAGAGAAGACTTGAAGTAGAAAACTTGAAATTCTTGTGATTTGAATTGACTCTGCGCAACTCTGCGTCACTCCGCGCCTCTGCGGTGAATGAGTTGTCCCTTGATCAGTGGATCGGCACATCAGCAGGCGCACCCGCCGGCTCGCTGCCCATGCGAATGGCGCCCGCCGCCCGGCCCTTGCCGGCGCGGGCCGGGGGCGCGCACAGGCCGCACACGTAGTGCTTGGCGATCTCGTGCGGGTGCGAGACGAAGTGGCCGTTGCAGCGCGAGCACCTGGTCATCGTCAGCATGCCGTTGTCGACGAACTTCACCAGCCGCCAGGCGCGCGTCACCGACAGCAGCGCCTCCAGGCCCTGTGCCTGGGTCTGCTCCTGGTAAAGCTGGTAGGCCTTGATGACAGCGTCGATCTCGTCCATCTCGGCGACCTTGTTCAGGTACTCGTGGATGTTCAGGAACAGCGAGGCGTGGATGTTCGGCTGCCAGGTCATGAACCAGTCGGTCGAGAACGGCAACTGACCCTTGCTCGGCGACTTGCCGGCCACTTCCTTGTACAGGCGCAGCAGCCGCTCGTACGACAGGTCGGTCTCCGATTCCAGCACCTGCAGCCGCGCGCCGAGGTTGATCAGGGTGACCGCGCGGCCGATCTGCCTGGCTTCGGTGAGGATGCTCTTGGTGCGTGCCATGGTGCGTTTCCTTCAGTGGTGTGTCGTCGCGGACCGAGCCGCCGCCGGGCCGTCCCAAGGCGGCTCGGCACCCCCTCGGCGGGTGGCGCTGTACTCAGCGCCGGGGGTCGTCATTTCTTCAGGCGGCTTCTTGATGGCGGCCGGCCATGAGAATGCTGGCGTGAAGCCTGGAAGTGGTGTCGTTCGCAGCACCCTTGCCGTGGTTCGTCAGCAGGCCCCAGACCAGGTCGTCGTCCATGCGGAAGCGGCACAGCAGGGTGTTGCCCGAAGCAACCTTCATCATCTGCGCCGGCGTCAGCATCGCGATCATCGCGGCGCTGTCTTCGCTCACGCCCAGGCGGTACAGCGCCTGCTCGCGGTCGGCCCGGATCAGGCTCTGCGCCAGCATCAGGTACGACAGGTTGGCTTCGCGGATTTCGGCAAGGATCTGGTCGGTGTTCATGGGGTGCTCCGAAGGCTGGGGTCGGGTGGCGTTGCGGGTCTGTGTCTCAACGTGAAACCGATTGTGAAGAGCCGAGTTGCCGGGCGGCATCAGGTCATCTCTGTCGCTGAAGTCCCGCTTCTTCCATGCCGCGTGTCAGGCAACTTCCTACAGCGCGGCCCCGTCTGCCCCCGATCCGGCCGCAATCTGGCTGGTGTCTCGGGGGCTGATCGGCGCTTTCGGCAGAGCGGCGGCCGGAACAATCGTGGCTTCGACAGACCCTTCGCAAGGACCGACGCCATGCCCGTTTCCACCACCGCCCCGCTGGTCAGCTTCTGCATCCCGACGCACCAGCGCAGCCGCTACCTGCAGTCGCTGCTGGCGGGCCTGTGCGACCAGCTCGCGGGCTTCGCGTACCCCTTCGAGATCGTCATCGCCGACAACGCGTCAGCCGACGACACCGAGGCCGTCGTTGCCAGCTTCACCGACGCGCTGCCGATCCGCTACCTGCGCCACGCCGAGAACATCGGCGGCTATCCGAACATCCAGTACGTGATGTCGCAGGCGATCGGCCGCTACCTCGTGTACCTGTCGGACGACGACTGCCTGCTCGGTGAACAAGTGGCCGCCGCGGTGGCGAAGATGGAGGCCGACCCCGCCATCTGCATCGTCTATGCGCCGTGGCTGCTCTACGACCTGGTCGATCACAAGGAACAGGGCCAGTTCTACAGCGTGCCGCACGACTTGTACGTGGCGCGCGGCCAGCACGGCCAGTTGCTCGACCACATCCTGCGGCATCACATCTTCCCGGAGGTGCAGATCGTGCGGCGCGAGGCCTTCAACGCCACGCTGCCGCGGGTGCGCGAGCCGGCTTTCCTGGCCTTCATGCACTCGGCCGACTACCTGACGCGCGGCGCGGTGCTGATCCAGAAGCAGCCGTTCTACGTCTCGATCACGCGCTACTTCGCCGACGAGAACCGCGACCAGCTCGGCGCGGATGAGGTCGAGCACGCCTGGGACCGCTACCGCGGCGGGCTCGACTACCTGCTCGCCTGCTCGCAGGAGAACCTGGGCATCGAAGAGCGTCAGGGCTACCAGATGCGGATCCAGCGCATGGTCGCGCAGCGCATGGCGGTGGCGCTGCGGCTGCGCCACGCCAAGGGCCGCGACCCGGTGGACACTTACTACATCGCGATGCGGATGCGCGGCATGGGCTACGAGTCGATGCTGCCGGTGCCACTGGCCACGCTGGCCTCGGCCGCAGCGCTGCACTTCCTGCTCACCGACACCGAGCTGAACCGCGGCATGAAGCAGCTTCTGTGCGTCGGCCCGAAGGACGCTTCGGTGGCCGCCTACGTGCGCCAGCACGCTGCGCTGCCGGTCGAGTTCATCGCGCGCCCGCCGGGGGGTGTCGACCTGTCGCACACCTTGCTGTTCCTGCGCGACGCGGCAGCGGGCTGCAGCGCCGTGGCACCCGACGTGGCCGAGCTGACCGGGCGCCATGCGAGGGTCGTGACAGAGCATGACTTGATGGCCAAGTTCGGGCTGTGAGGCGGGGTTGAGCACAACTGTTTGACTCTGGGGCCAGACTGTTTTTCCACCCGCAGAAAGGTTGTCCCCCTGAGCAAGCGTTTCGTCGTTGTCGACCCCGACATTCAAGGCGGCGCGCCGGTGTTCGCAGGCACACGGGTGCCGATTCAGAACCTGTTCGACTACCTCGAAGAGGGCGATTCACTGGATGTCTTTGTGGACCAGTTTCCGTCGGTGACGCACGCGATGGCGGTCGCCGTTCTCGAGCAAGCCCGCGCGGCCCTGGCGCACGATGCGCATCCTGCTTGACGAGTCGCTTCCGCGAGATTTGCCTGCGCTGTTGTTGGGCCACGAGGCCAGCACCGTTCGGGCCACCGGATGGTCAGGGATCAAGACTTTGCGCAGG
>JANXZA010000201.1 GCA_025355745.1 Rhizobacter sp.
CGCAAGTCGCACCCGACAAAGGCGTCGATCGTGCGGATGTCACGGCCCGATTCGAGGTGTGAAAAATGAACTCCCGCAGGCGCGGGGGTACCCCGCGCAACAGGGATGAAACCCATCGGCAACGCCTCTACATTCGCGCCACTGAATGCGTTCTGGTCCGCACACCTCATGACATCAATACTTCGCACCGTGACCGTCTGGGCCGCCCTGACATGCGGCCTGCACGGCGTTGCAATCGCGGCAATCGCCGGCGCCGCCATGCCGCCCACCGTCGCGATCGACAACTGCCGCTGAGACCACCCCGGCGTCAACCCGTTCATGGGCGATGTGGTGGTGGCCGTCGATCGCTACACCGACATCGCCCCCGAGGTGCGGGCGCGCCTGAAGGCCCGCATGGGCAAGCGCCAGTACGACGAGATCGTCACGATCCGGCGCGACAGCATCACCGGCCGCAACGAATACGGCAGCGTCATCCGCGAGATGCACTTCGGCGTGAACCGCCTGTGCCACTCGGTGACGCGCGCCGCGTGGAGCCCGCAGATGCAGGAACGCGGCCTGGTGTATTGCGAGGCCGGCCAGTGCATCCTGGTGCCCACGGTGTGCCGCAACGTCAGCCGCATCACCCGCGGCGAGGTTGGCAACGAGCGCGCCGAGGCGGAGCCGTTCGCACCCGAGCTGTTGCCTGCGGAGCCTGCTGAAGCGGTGGTCGAGATGGCCGCCGCCGCCGCCCCGGCCGAGCCGTTTGCCATCGACGGGACGCCGAGCTTCGGCGGCCTGTCGGCCCCGTCGGCGATGAGCGGGCCGGCGGCGGCTTCCGGCGGCGCCTCGATGGCCGGCTTCGGCTTTGCCAGCGTGGCGGGCGGCGGCTTCGCCGGCCTGTCGCACGGCAGCGCCGATGCAGCGTCGCCGCGCGTCACCGCCGCCGCGAACACGCTGACCACGGAGGGGCCGGCGGCCCTCAATGCAGCTCCGGTGCCGGAGCCGCAGACCTGGGCCTTGATGATCGGCGGGCTGGTCTTGGTGCTGGCCGCGCGCCGCCGCGCCATTCACTGAGCCAGCACGGCGGACTCGCGCCGCGCGAACTGCGCCGGCGCCGGTGGGACATGCACGCGACGCTCACTGCGCCAGCGGTGTGTTGCAATCCGACGCCTCACTACCGGCCGCTGCGCGCATGAGCCAAGTCTTGATCAACCAGTATCTGGCCCAGCTCGATGTGCTGAAGAAGGTTGGCGGTACGCACCGCGAATCGGTCGTTCGTGAAGCGTTCAAGGACTTGCTGAAGGGCTGGGGCAAGCAGCACAACCTGGTCTTCATTGCCGAATACAAACTCGACAGCGCCACCAAGGACACGCGCTTTGTGGATGGCGCGCTGCTGCACGAACTGCGCGTGCCGTTCGGTTACTGGGAGGCCAAGGACGCGAAGGACGACCTCGACGCCGAGATCGAATTCAAGTTCAAGCGCGGCTACCCGCAAGACAACATCATCTTCGAAGACAGCACCCAGGCCGTGCTGATCCAGCACCGCGAAGAAGTGATGCGCTGCGACGTGGCCGACGTGAAGGCGCTCGAAAAACTGCTCAAACTCTTCTTCAGTTTCGAGCGCGCCGAGATCGCCGACTTTCGCCAGGCCGTCGCGCAATTCAAGACCGACCTGCCCGCCGTGCTCGAGGCGCTGCGCGCGATGATCGAGGCGGCGCACACGGCCAACGCAGCCTTCAGCGAGGCTTCGGCGAAGTTCCTGACGCATGCGCAAGAGGCGATCAACCCCGGCCTCACGGCGGCCGATGTGCGCGAGATGCTGATCCAGCACATCCTCACCGAAGAGATTTTCTCGAAGGTCTTCGACAGCGAGTTCCACCGCGACAACAACGTTGCCAAGGAGCTGTACAAGCTCGAAGCCACCTTCTTCACCGGTGGCCTGAAGAAGAGCACGCTCAAAGGGCTGGAGGCCTATTACGCTGCGATCCGCGCGGCCGCGGCGCAGATCGGCAATCACCACGAGAAGCAGACCTTCCTGAAGGTCATCTACGAGAACTTCTACAAGGTCTACAACGCCAAGGCGGCCGATCGGCTCGGCGTGGTCTACACGCCGAACGAGATCGTGCGCTTCATGATCGAAGGCGCCGACTGGCTGTGCGAAAAGCACTTCGGCCGGAACCTGATCGACAGGGACGTTGAGATTCTCGACCCGGCCACCGGCACCGGCACCTTCATCTGCGAACTGCTCGAACACTTTCGCGGCCAGCCGAAGAAGCTGGCGCACAAGTACAGGGAGGAACTGCACGCCAACGAGGTCGCGATCCTGCCGTACTACGTCGCCAACCTGAACATCGAAGCCACCTACGCCGCGATCACCGGCGAGTACGCCGAGTTCCAGAACCTGTGTTTCGTCGACACGCTCGACAACGTGGGGCTGCACACTTCGGCGCCGGGCTCGAACCTGGACTTGTTCGGCAGCGTCAGCGAAGAGAACGTGGCGCGCATCAAGCGCCAGAACAGCAAGAAGATCAGCGTGATCATCGGCAACCCGCCGTACAACGCCAACCAGGCGAACGAGAACGACAACAACAAGAACCGCGAGTACCCGCAGGTCGATGCGCGCATCAAGCAGACCTACATCCACGAGAGCACGGCGCAGAAAACCAAGCTTTACGACATGTATGCGCGCTTCTTCCGCTGGGCCAGCGACCGGCTCGATGCGAACGGCGTGCTCGCCTTCGTGAC
>JANXZA010000226.1 GCA_025355745.1 Rhizobacter sp.
GCATTGCGTCGCAAGCGCCGCACGCCCGCCGCCGTGGACAACTCTGCACCGATGCCAGACCCGCAGGGCTCCACTTATCGAAGCCAATTCGGTGTTCGGACAAGCGGGGCCACCTCTTTGTGCGCCACGAATTTTTCCTGACATTTGACTCTCTGTTTCGGAAGTTGACTCTCTGTTCGGCGCTCCTACGGCGTCGGCCTCGTCTCCATTTGAATCTGTGTTCAAGGTGCCCGTTTCATCGTTTCAATCTCTGTTCACGGATTTAAATCCCTGTTCAGGGAAACCAGTCCAGGCTCACTATGGCCCCGGCAAATACCTGTCGATTCGTTGGTTGAACGGGAATCAGCAGGTCGATGCGCAAGTCGAAACCACTGGTGCCTACGTCGACAACACCGATGGGCAACTTCGGCCGACCGGCGTTGCTGATGCCGCCACCGGCCACAGCCAGCGTCGGGCCGAACATGTCGTGGCCTTCGAGGACCTGGCCGGCACGTTCCTGGCGCTCGAACTTGGCCGCCACCGCCGTCTCGATCTGATCCCAGGGCAGTCGCCCGGCCAGTACCGCCAGCGGATCGTTCAGGTTGATCATCGCGTCGATGCGAGCGCGGAAAAAATCGGATGTCTCCACCCTCAATTCCCCCAGAAATCAACTCCAACCAAATTGGAATTCGAGGGAAACCGTCAGCAAGAGTAATGCCGAAAGCCTAGCATTCATGCGGGTTGGCGAGATATTGCAGGGCCGACTACTTACACCCTTCAGATTCGGAAGTCGTCTGCCGTTTTTCCGCCTTCAATTGCTACCGTCAGCCACTTTGGCTTGAGTCCTCGACCCGTCCAAGTTGAACCTGTTGCGGGGTCTTGGTACTTCGCTGCAACCTTCTTACCAGCCTTTATCCCGGTCTTGTCTTTCGCTGGCGATACGAGATCAGCAGCCGTCAATCCGTGCTCGGCCATCAAGCCGCGGATCTTGGCGACTGCTTCCGCCTTCGCAGTTGATTGCGCGACTCGGATCTGGTATTCGAGCGCTTCTTTTTGCGCGATGAGGTCGGTAAGCGAGGTCGCCATAGTTTTGAGCTTTGGTGGGAGGGCAATGCATTCTCTCACGTCAGTAATTTGATGCGCTGCCAGCGTCGGAATCTTGGGTAACTGACCTACGGCCGTGGCAACTAAGACGATAGTTGAAGTTCCCCCTCCGCCTTGCGGACTCGTAGCGACTTGGTCAACGCTCCACGTATCCGTTTGCCGTCGCTTTGACGCAGGCGAAATCGCCGTCGAAGAGAGCCTGGAGTGGAGTACGTCCGCTTAACGAACCTTTCCCAGTCGTGAAGAACAGAAGCTTGCTCTCACCTGAAAGGTCCCCAAGTAGGCGCACGATCGCAGTGAGTTGTCTGCGTTGGTACTTGCGTTCGGCGAGAAAATCTGGCAAATGCCCTACGCCTTCAATTTCGACTGCGAAGACTCGGCGTTCTGCCAAGGCACAGTCGAGAGCGCGAGTGGTCCAATTGACTCGTCGCGCGAATTCCGCCAGGGAGAGTAGCTCGCACTTTGGCGCTGGATAGAGCATTTGGTTGCTGACACGGTGCTATTGGTCAGCTGTGAATTGCATTCGCCCCACGGGCAATGCTTAGTTCTGTTCGGTTGGTCATCCGCCTCACGGCATCGTTGCTTGGTGAACAATGCGACTTTCCAGAGGCCATTCGGAGTTCGATAGCCTTGGTCCAGCGAACTTCAGGATCGACGCCTAAGCCTATGCTCAAAAGCCGGTCCAGAGTTAGCTGATCATTCTCACCGTGCACCGTCTGCGAGATCAAGTAGACCGACCGAATGCAATCTTGGCCGAGTCGCGCTATGGTGCTGATAAGGTCGCTGGCCGAGACGACTGCAAGTGACCGCATCGACAGCTTCTGGTCGACGTCTTCATCTAGGTTGACTACGAAGACCCAGTTGTCTCGCACGGGAAGCTCGACGCATGACCAGTACGTTTCGCCTCTGGAGCAGTACTCCTCCGGCATCGGGCGCTCCCACTCGGGTAGGGTCACGATCTTTAGCATTGATTTCCCCTTCTGGGCTCCAAAAACCTGCTACTGCAAGCAGGCGAGCTGTACGGCTGTCTGCTGCACCAGGCGCTCAGACATTTCAGTGGCTGACGATCGCCGGCCAATCGGAAACAACTTTCGGATTGGCAACATAAATGTGTCGGATTGGATTTGAACTTGCACCAATGGGCCTCGAACTTCAGTCACCAGAGCGCAGACGGCGTACGGTCGCTTATATCTGTTGTCCGGCTGCATAAATTTGGCAACCAGATTTCCCGGAACATCTTCGATCATCAATTGAACGTCGGCACCTACAGCTGCCTTTGCTCGCAACGCATCAGTCTTTCGCCTGAACGCCTCGAATCCTTCTCGATGCGTCTGAAGTCGCCCTTCACTGATTGTTTCGACAAGGAAACGCCACTCGTGCGGTGGGATGATGGCGACAGGATTTCGGTTGCCAGTGTCCCAACTGATTTGAGTGATGAATGCATCAGTGCCTGGCTGGTTGCACTCGAAGGCGCCGATTAGCCGTTCATCAAAGAGCTTTGCGTAGACCTCAGTCATTAGCTTGTCGGTCGAACGATAAAAGGCAACACCAAGCTTCGGTCCCAGAGGCCGTTGCTGTAGGCCATTGGCCCCGCAGGACAGTTGCATCAAGTCCCGTAGGAGACGCATCGACCGCAGGATGGGGCCGGCATCAACGATCGTGGTCAGGTTGAAGGTGAGGCGCATCTGTTGCCACGGCACGTATTCGATGAATTGATACTCGGTACCGCCGGACCCGACGGCCGCCGTGTATGGGATCGGTGTACCAATCTCCAGACCTTCCCAGAATTCAGCTTGCCTCTTGTAGGCAGCGTAGAACGAAGGCGGGCTGTCAGTCCCACCTGGTTGGGCATTCGCCAGAATCGGCAAGAAGGTGCTCAGAGCCACGAAGAGGGCGCCTGCGACGCGCAACCGGTGCATGGGTCTGCGCTTGATTGGGCCTCTCCAGGTCATCGATGCGTCGGACGGCGGAACGTCGTCACTGGCACGGACAAAGTGGAACACACGGGTCTCGATCGTGGCGGGCATGCTTCGCTGCAGTGAGGCCGTCATCGCCCGGGACGGGCAATGTTTGTACCCCAAGTTGGGGTATTCTAAATTGGGTTGGAAGCTTCTGGGCAGCAACACGGCTGCCGATGAAGTCAACCAAGGAAACGAACGACTATACCCACTTCCTAAAGGAGCTGAGGGAGGCGCGGCGACAAGCCGGCTTGTCGCAGGAGCAGCTCGCTGAGGCACTTGGCCAGCGCCAAACGTACGTCAGCAAGGGTGAGCTGGGTGATCGTCGACTCGACGTGATCGAAGTTCGCTCATGGGTGATCGCCCTTGGCGGCGACCCCGTCGCGTTTGTGGCTGGCCTTGAGGACCGACTGGCTCGAAATGCCCTACCTGAGGTGAGACGGCTGCCGATTGAGGGACGACGCAGGGGATAGCAAGGCCCGTGGGACGGACACGGTTTGCGTGTCCTACGCCTGCGGCGGATCGCCTTGAACCTTGGAGAAGTGCTCCGCCTTGTCGCTTTGGTGCCTATGGGGAATAGCCTAGAACCCGATTCGCTGGCGTCCACGCTTCTGCAGACCGAAATCCTCGATGGTCAAGTGATCCCGGTTGGCAAGTTTGGCTGATCCAAACGCAGAGCGCAGGAGCTGACCAAGTTCGCGTGGCGAAACGCCTTCCAACGCGTCCAAGACCGACTCGGTAAGCTCCGGATCGAAGCGATCACCCCATTGATGAGCTGCGCGTTGCTGTCGATACATCGCGGAAGCGATGGTTCGGGCCTCGTCTCTAGAGGGAGTTCGTACCTCAAACACACGCATGCGACTCAAGATTGGTTCGGGAACCGATCTCGCGTCGTTCGCGGTTGCAATCCACACGATGCGTGAAGCGTCTACAGGCACGTCAACGTATTCGTCTACGAATTCGGTCGCGGTGTCGCGCTCAAGCAGTGAATAGAAAGCGCCGAGGGGGTCGTACTGCCCCCCTGATGCCTTGTCGATCTCATCGATCGTGACGACTGGGTTTGAGCTTTCACCATTCACAAGAGTCTCCAAGACTTTTCCCGGTTTGGCTCCATGCCATGTCGACGCGGCGCCTCCGACGACCCACCCTGCCGTCGTCTGCGAAAGGTTGATCGTGACACTGGCCGTACTGAGCAGGTCGGCGAGGCCGCGTGCGAATCGGGTCTTGCCAACGCCTGGATCTCCAACAAGCAATATCGGCGTCAATTCCAACGGGTCATTTGTGTCACAGACGAGAGCCACCTCACGGAGCACCTCGGTAATGACATCGGAAAAGTTCGGGGCTTGCGCGCGCAGCTCCGATGCATCGGGCACCGTGGCCGGTTTGCTGACAAACCGTTCGCCCCCTCGGTTGATCATCTTCTCGTAGAGCCTGGCCAAGGCCCGCGACTCCTCAGGAAGCTGCTCAAGCGCCCGCTCAACCAGGGAGATGTTGTAGATCTGATGGAAATCCGCAAGCGCTAGGGCCATGGCAACCTCGAAAAGTTGGGTGGGGTATGCCGACAGTGATGACTGTTTGGCTTCATCTTCAAAGTTGAACTTGGTCGGCGTACCACTTGTGGATATGCCGACGTTATTTGCGGCAGGTGCTCATAGGCAGCTAGTGTATTTCGGTACAGTCGGCATACTGTCCCCTTGGCATTACGCCCGGGTTCGCGTATTGGCCATCGACGAGGGTCTCGAACACCTTGCCGGGGCGCGCGCCCTTCCACTGGCTGGACGCGCCGCTGAGCAGCCAGCCGGCCGTCATCGAGCTCATCGACAGAAAGCCCATGCCGGTGCCAAGCAGGCCGGCCAGCGCGCGTGCGAAATGGGTCTTGCCGACGCCGGGCGGGCCGAGCAGCAACAGCGGCGTGATCTCGAGCGCGTCGCGGCTGTCTTCGCACAGCGCGAGCTGGCGGCGGATGTCGTCGAGCACCTCGGTGAAGTTGGGCAGCTCGTCGTAGAGGTGGTCCATCACCGGCAGGCCGGCGGGCTTGACCTGAAAGCGCTCCGGGCCTTTTTCGAGCATGCGCTCATAGGTGGCGCGCAGGCCTTCATGCTCCTTCGGCGGCAGCTTGCCGAGCTTGCGGCCGACATCATCGACGCGGTAGACGCTGCGCATGCGGGCAATCGGCAGGCCGGCGGCTGCGGCGCGATGCAGACCGGTTGCGGCCACGGTCACCAGCTCGTTGGACAGGCTCATGCAGACCTCCGAAAGCGTTCGATGACTCTCGCCATCACCCGATGGCTTGATTCAAGCACAGCTTGGCACAGCCGAGGGTTCGATCAAGCCCGTGAACCGGGGGTGTTTGTCACGCGGGTGGCCCCGCGTTCACCGTTCGCCGTTCAGCCGTCCGCGTTCACCTGACCCCGTTCACTTCACCCAGGTGTTGAGCTGGATGATCGGCAGCAGCACGGCCAGCACGATCAGCATCACGACCGCGCCCATTGCGACGATCAGCAACGGCTCCAGCAGGGTCGCCATCTGCAGCGCGCGGCGCTGCACTTCGGTGGCAAGCTGGCGCGCGGCGCGGTCTAGCATCAGCGGCAACTGGCCGGTCTGCTCGCCGAGCCGCGCGAACATCGACAGCAGCCCCGGAAAGCGCTTCTTGCCGGCCAGCGCCGAGGCCAGCGGCGCGCCTTCACGGACCTGCACGAGTGCGTCCATCGCATCGGAGCGCATCGCGCGGTTCGACAACATCTCGGCCGCTGCCTGCAAGGCCTTCAGGATCGGCACACCCGCACCGGCCAGCATCGCCAGGGTGCCGGCGAAGCGGGCCGCGTTGTAGCCGCGGGCGAGCTTGCCGATCAGCGGCAGGTTGAGCCAGCCGGAGTCGAAGCTTTGGCGGAACGCTTCGTTGCGCAGCATCAGCGTCAGCAGGCCGAAGCCGGCCGCGATCACGATGACCAGCAGCCAGCCCCATTCGCGCAGGAAGGCGCTGACCGAAAGCATCACGATCGTCAAGGTCGGCAGCGCGCGTTTCGAGCTGGTGAACACCGACGCCACTTGCGGCACGACATAGGTGACGAGGAAGATCACGATCACGACCGCGATCAGCGAGACAATCGCCGGGTAGAGCGTGGCGCCGATCAGCTTGGCCTTGAGTTCCTGGCGTTCTTCGAGGTCGTTCGCCAGGCGCTCGAGCACGCCGCCGAGCGCGCCGCTTTGTTCACCGGCCGCGACCACGCCGCGGTACACCTCGTCGAACTCGCGCGGTGCGCTGGCCAGCGCGCGAGCGAACGGCGAGCCGCTGTTGACCTCGCTGCGCAGGTGCGCCACGAGCTCGCGCTGGCGCGGGTCTTCGGCTTCTTCGCTGAGGGCGGTGAGGGCGCGTTCTAACGGCAAACCTGCGCCCACAAGACCGGCGAGCTGGCGCGTCCAGACGGCCAGGCTGGTGGCGTTGAAGACGCGCCGCGTGAAGCGCAGCCCTTCGCCTTGGGTGCCGGCCGAAGCCACCAGCGTGACGCCGAGCGGCACCAGCGACTGGGCCCGCAGCTGGGAGCGCGCGGCCTTTGCGTTTTCGGCGTCGAGCAGGCCGGTGGCGGCCTTGCCGTTGGCGTCGAGGGCTTCGAATTTATAGGCGGGCATGGAGGTCTATGAGAGGCCGTGGCCCTCACCCTAACCCTCTCCCGCAAGCGGGAGGGGGGACTGACCGAGCGGTATTGCCGCCTCTCCCGCTTGCGGGAGAGGGTCGGGGTGAGGGTGAGTGTTCATTCCCGCGTCACCCGCATCACCTCTTCCGCAGACGTGATGCCTTCGGCCACCAGCCGCTCGCCGTCTTCGCGCATCGAGCGCAGCCCGGCCGCTTCCGCCGCGACGAAGACCTGCGATTCGGCGGCGCGGCCGTGGATCAGCGCGCGCACCTTGTCGTCCACCGCCATCAGCTCGTAGACGCCAGTGCGGCCCTTGTAGCCGGTCGTGCCGCACTCGGTGCAGCCCACAGGGTGATAGCGGCCGCGCGCGTCGATCTTCTTGCACGCAGGGCAGAGCTTGCGCACCAGCCGCTGCGCCAGCACGCCGATCAGGCTCGACGACAACAGGAACGGCTCGACGCCCATGTCGATCATCCGCGTGACCGTGCTCGGCGCGTCGTTGGTGTGCACGGTGGCCAGCACCAGGTGGCCGGTCAGCGAGGCCTGAATGGCGATCTGCGCGGTCTCGTAGTCGCGGATCTCGCCGATCATGATCACGTCCGGGTCTTGCCGCAGGATCGCGCGCAGCGCCTTCGCAAACGTCAGGTCGATCTTCGCGTTCACCTGCGTCTGGCCGATGCCGGCCAGCTCATATTCGACCGGGTCTTCGACCGTCAGCACGTTCGTGCCGGCGGTGTCGATGCGCCCGAGCGAGGCGTACAAGGTGGTGGTCTTGCCCGAGCCGGTGGGGCCGGTGACGAGCACGATGCCGTGCGGCTGGCGCACCAGCTTGTCGAAGCCGCGCAAGACCTCGCCACTCATGCCCAGCGCTTCGAGCGTGAACTTCGACTCGCCCTTGTCGAGCAGGCGCAGCACCGCGCGTTCGCCGTGTGCTGACGGCAGCGTGGAGACGCGCACATCGACCGCGCGCCCGCCGATGCGCAGCGAGATGCGGCCGTCCTGCGGCAGGCGGCGCTCGGCGATGTCGAGCTCGGCCATGATCTTCAGGCGCGAGATCAGCGCGGCGTGCAGCGCCTTGTTCGGCTGCACCACTTCGCGCAAGGTGCCGTCGACGCGAAAGCGCACCGCGCTGCTGCGCTCATAGGGTTCGATGTGGATGTCGGAAGCGCCGTCCTTCGCGGCCTGCGTCAGCAGCGCGTTCAGCATCCGGATGATGGGCGCGTCGTTCGAGGCTTCGAGCAGGTCTTCGATCGCCGGCAGCTCCTGCATCATGCGGCTCAGGTCGACGGCGCTTTCGACTTCGCCGATGACGGTGGCCGCGCTCGACTCGCTGCCCGCATAGGCCACCGCGATGCGGTTTGCCAGCGTGCTGGCCGACTCGCGCTCGAGTGCGTCGATGTCGTACAGACGCAGCACCTCGCTGAGCGCCGGCAGCCCGACCGATTCGGGCGCCCACAGCACGAGCCGCTCGCCGTCGTCTTCGAGCAGCAAGGTGTTTGCCTTGGCATAGGCATAGGGCAGGGGGTGGCGGGCGCCCATGGTCGAGTTCCGGCTGAGTCGGGAGTTAGGCTACTTGGGCGCGGCCGGCGTGGCTTCGCTGCCAGACGGCGGCACCGACGGCACCACCACCGGCGGCGGCGGCGCGGAGTCGCCGAGCGGTCGCGGTGCGCCCGATGGGCCATTGGTTTCGGGTTGAATCGGCGGCAGCACCGGCGACTCGTTGATCTTCAGGATCGTGCTCTGTGGCGGCTGGTTGTTCTGCTGCTCGGCGCGGATGTAGTCGTAGCGGTCGAGCGAGAGCTTGTTCGCGCTTGCCTGGTCGCGCATCACCACCGGGCGCAGGAAGACCATCAGATTGGTTTTCTTGCGCGTGCGGCTTTCGCTGCGGAACAGCGCGCCGAGGTAGGGGATGTCGCCGAGCAGCGGCACCTTCGAGCGGTTGCTGATGTAGTTATCTTCGATCAGGCCGCCGAGCACGATGATCTGACCGTCATCGACGACGATGGTCGATTCGATCGAGCGCTTCAGCGTGGTCGGGCCGGCGTTGGTGGTGCCCGGCGCGGTGTCGGTGCTCAGGCTCGACGACTCCTGGAAGATCGTCATGCGCACGGTGCCGTTCTCGCCGATCTGCGGCTTGATCTTCAGCGTGATGCCGACGTCCTTGCGCTCGATGGTCTGGAACGGGCTGGTCGTGCCGGTGCCGGTGTTGGTGAACTGGCCGGTGATGAAGGGCACGTTGCTGCCGACGACGATCTTCGCCTCTTCGTTGTCGAGAGTCACGAGGTTCGGCGTCGACAGGATGTTGGTGCCGCTGGTGTTGTCGAGCGCTCGGGCAATGGCCGCCAGGCCGAAGCCGTTGGTGCCGCCGAAATTGCGGATCAGGCCGATGTTGCCGCCCGCCCCCAGGCCGGCCAGCGCGCCGATGGCCGTGGTCGCGCCCTGGCCGGCCAGGATGTTGGTGCCGGTGCCGAAGTTCGTGCCGGCGCCGGGAATGTAGGTCTTGCCCGGGCTGCCCAGCGCCTGCCATTGAATGCCGAAGTCGACGCTCTGGCTCGGGTCGACCTCGACGATCAGCGACTCCACATACACCTGGGCGCGGCGCGAATCGAGCTGGTCGATGACGGCCCGCAGTTGCCGGTACATCGGCTCGGGCGCGGTGATGATGAGCGAGTTGGTGGACGGGTCGGCCTGCACGAAGCCGCCGGTCGAAGGCGAGCCGGACGCAGCCACCGGCGTGGTCGCCTGAATCGATGCGCCGCCGGCCGTGGCGTTGCCCAGCACAGGCGCGGCGAGCGGGTTGGTGGGGCTGCTGGCGCCCGAAGATGAAGCGCCGCCCGCGCCGCCGCTGTAGGCCGCGCGCAGCACCGTGGCGAGCTTCACCGCATCGGCGTTCTTGAGGTACACGACCCACACATTGCCGGCCGCACCAGCGCTTTGCACCGGCCGGTCGAGCTTGTCGATGAGAGCGCGGATCGACGCCATGCGGGCCGGGTTCGGCGCCCGCACCAGCAGCGAATTGCTGCGCGCATCGACCAGCACCGAGGCCGCGCCGGTGCCCCCGGGAAGCACGCCGGGCGTGGGCTGCGCGGAGCTGTCGGTGAGGCGCTGCACCAGCGCGGCGATGTCGGACGCCACCGTGTACTTCATCGGGATCACTTCGACATCGCCGCCGGCCGGCGTGTCCATCGCCGCGATGATCTTGCCGATGCGCTGCAGGTTGTCGGCGTAGTCGGTGATGATGAGCGTGTTGTTGCCCGGGTTTGCGTTGATGGTGTTGTTCGGGCTGATCAGCGGGCGCAGCACCGGCACCAGGTTGTTGGCGTTCTCGTTGACGAGCCGGAACACTTGCGTGATGACCTGGTCGCCGCCGCGCGTCGGGCGCTCGCCGATCGACACCGTGCCGGTCTGCAGCTTGGCGTCGGCCTCGGGCACGACCTTGTACAGGCCGCCGACCTCGACCACCGTGAAGCCCAGGCCGCGCAGCGCGGCGAGAAAGTTCAGGTAGGCATCGCGCGGTGCCAGCGGCACCTCGCTGTACAAGGTCATCGTGCCCTTGACGCGCGGATCGACGACGAACTGCTGGTTCAGGATTGCCGACATGGCGCGTGCCACGCCTTCGATGTCGGCGTTGACGAAGTTCAAGGTAACGGGCTCGGCGCGCGGCGCCGGCGTGCGGGCGCGGGACTTGGCGGGTGCCGTCTGTGCATACGCGGCGGGCACCTGCAGCAGCGCCGAGCACAGCATGGCGACCGCTACAGAGCCTGTGACGGAAGCAGCGAGTGCGCTCGGCTGGCGCCGCTGCGGTGGCCCGGCATTTTCTTGTTCTGGGGTGGCGCTTGGCTTCATGCTCATCCGATCGAAATAACGGAACGCGCGCCGTTGCGCCGCCCGATGATGTTCAGCAGGTTGGTCAACACCGGCTCAGCGTCGGGCGCGGCCCGCGCCTCGCCGCGAAACCGCACGCCGGTCGGCCCCAGCGTGCCGGTGCCGCTGAGTTGCAGCGCACCTTCCTGGGTCGACAGCGACAGCAGCGTCAGGCCGGGGTTGGCGGCGTCGCCGGCGAGGCTCAGGCGGTAGCTGCCGAGGGTATCGAGTGTGGTCAGGCGCGACGAGACGCCGACCAGTTCGATCTCGGCCCGGCCATCGGCGATCCAGCGGCCCTGCACCGATTCGAGTTTGAAATTCGGTGACACCAGGCGCGCCGTGCCGCCCAGTTCCATCGTGTTCCAGGGCGTTCCCAGGCCGCCGAGAAAGGCCGTCGGCCACTGGCCGACCCAGCCCGAAGGCGGCACCAGGTTGAGCGTGTAGCGGCCGAAGCCGGGGCGGATCTGCAAGGCCACGTCGCCGTTCAGACAGCAGGCATGGCGGGCATGCAACTCCAGGCCGGCGCCATGCCAGCCGAGGGTCCATTCGAGCCGGCCGGGCAGGGCGCTGGCGTCACGGCTGCCGGGCCCGCCGGCCAGCACCGCTACGGCACTGCCCGACCAGACGGTGCCGCGTGCGTCGGCCAGCAGCACGCGCTCGTCGCTGACTGACGCGACCCAGCGCGCCAGCCAGGCGGCCGGCGCAAATGCGACCAGCGCCACCGCCGCACCGAGCACCGCGCCGGCGATGGCCCAGCGCAGGCCGGCATTGCGGGATTTGTCCCAGGCCAGTTCGGCGAAGGTCGATTCGCCCCAGCCAGTGGCCGCAACGGTGTTGCCGAACATGGCGCGGTTGCGCTTGCGGCGCAGGCGGATCACGGCGTTGCGCCCAAGGTCACGCTGAGCGTGCCGCTGTAGCCCTGCGGCCCGCGTTGCAGCTGGGCCTCGACGGGCCGGGCGCGGGCGCCGCTGCGGGCCTCCTGGAGCCAGGCGCGCAGGGAATCGGTGTCAACGCCAGTGAGCACCAGGCTGGCGCGCTCGCCTTGCAAGGTGAGCCGGCCGCGCTCGCCCAGCCGGTCGGAGGCGGCCTTCAATGCGAGAGACGCTTGCGCGCCGGACACGGGCGCGACACTGCGCAGCGCGGCGCTCTCGGTGGCCACGCGCTGCATCTGCTGCAACTGCGCGTCGAGCCGGTCGAGCCGGGCCGGAGCCTCGCGCACGGTGAGCAGCGCGGGGGCGATCAGCGCACTCCAGACCACGAACAAGCCGAGCACGATGACGACAGCGCCCAGCGCCTGGCGTTCGCGCGGTGCGCGCGCTTCCCACCAGGCGCCGGCCTGCTGGCGCAGGCTTGCCAGGGCCGGGGGTGCGCCGGGGTTGGCGGTACTCACGACCTGCCCCCGAGCGGCGCGCGGCTCAGTGTCAGCCGGCCTTCGCCGGCCTCCACCTGCCAGCCGCCAGGGCGCAGCAGGCTGCGAAATTGCTCAACTTGTGGGGCGCTCCAGCCCGCCGCAGACAAGGTCAGCCGGCCCGGCTCGAACCGCAGCGAATCGACCGCCGGGCGGTCGGCCGGCCAGGCCGATGCGGCCGCTTGCAACATCGGTTCCAGGTCGGTGTCGCCGGGCTTGCCGGCAAGCGTGCGCAGGGTTTGCGATTCGCGTTGCAGCACCGCTTGCGCGTCGCGCTGCACATCGAGCGCGCTGACGTTCGGGTAGCTCGCCCGCACCAGGCTTTGCATCGCCGCCTGTTTGGCGCTGATGGCGTCGCGCTGGTGCCAGGCCCACAGGTTCAGGCCGATGATCTGGGCCGCCGCCAGCGCCAGCGCGCCGTAGCGCACTGCCCGCCATTCGGGGCTGAACAGCTTGCGGGCCGAGTCGCGCAGGGCGCGCCCGCCGCGGGTGCGCCGCGCGAGCTCGAACTGGCGCAGGTTCCACAGGCTGCGCGCCGACTGCAGCAGCCGCTGCGCCGGCGGCATCACCCGCACCGGCGCGCCCAGCCATTGCTCGGCGGCAGCCACGGCGCCCGGCGTGGCGCTCCAGCGCGTTTCGGCCGGAGCGGGCGCGGGGATCAGCGCGCGCGCCAGCCCGCCTTGCAAGCGCACGCTGGCGACGCCGCCAGCATGGGCCCAGTTCACCGCGATGCCGAGTGCCGGCCCACCGGCGCTCGCACTGGCGCCAGTCTGGGTCTCGGCGAAGTGGCCGATCGGCGGGTCGTCGGGCCAGCTCATCGGCACGACGCGGTCAACGAACACATCGGCCTTTTCGAGCGCCGCCAGTTCACCACGCAGCCAGCGCCGCGACACCGCCGCCACCCAGGTCGGCTGGCCGGCAATCGCCGCCGGCGCGAGCGCCAGGTGGACATCGTCAGCGTCTTCGAGCAGCGCTTCCTCGAGCAGGCCGCCGAGCGCGGCGCGCAGCCGTGCCGGAGGCGCTTTCGGCAGCGTGATGCGGTGCCAGCTCACGTCGGCATCAGCCAGCACCGCGACAATGGTCGAAGCCTTCGGCAGCAGCGCCGCCGCGCACTGGCCTTGCGCGTCGAGCACCAGACCGTCCGGGCTGGTGACATGCTGGTATTCAGTGCCCGGGCCGGAGGCCTCGGCCGGGCCGCTGGCCGGTCCGCCGAGCGGACCGCTGGCGTGCAGGTGCCGACGCTGGGGAATCTGGACTACAAGGGTCGACATGGGATGCGGGAGCCTGAGGTCTGGGCATTGTAGGCACGCCGCACCTACAAGCCGTAACGAATCAAGGACTTACGAACGCTTGTTGTAGCGGATTCGCAGCGCGGTTCGGCGGCTCGTCCGCCGGTCTCAGGGCGGCACTTCGTCGAGGCTGGCGACACGCTCGCGCCGCAGCACTTCGATCTGTGCGCCTTTGCGATGCACCAACGATCGTTCCACCAGCACCCGGTCGGCCAGGCGGATCTGGGCCCGCACTTCGAAAAAGGTCGACCGCACGTCGAGCGTGCCGGGCACCAAGGTCAATGTCGGAATCTGCTCCTTCAAGTTCGCCAGTTCCATGAACGGGGTGCGCTGGCGCAGTTGAATCAGCCGTTCCGCCGTCGCCGAATCGAGGTCTTTGACGGCCGCCATCAACACCTCTCGCGAGGCGGTGTTGACGTTCACTGGCGCACCTGGTTCGAGCAACACCACATACGGCGTCAGCAGCTTGATCGTTGCGGTATCGACGCCAAGCCAGCCAAGCTGGTCCACGCTGCGCGGCAGCAGCGGCGCAGTGGCCAGCGCGTCGGGGCCAGGATCGGTGGCCGCCAGCATGCCGCTGGCGATCGTCTGCGCCACGCCGGGATCAACGCCGATCGCCGCGCACAGGCGCGTCAGGGCGTCGCGCTGGAGTGGCGCGACCTTGCCATCCGCAAGCAGCAGGTTGCTCAGGTTGAAACGCGCCTGCATGTCGGCGATGCTGCCGGACAGGAAGGCTTCGGGGCCGTCGTCGGCGTTCGACTTGTCGGTGGCCAGGAAGGTGGACAGGCGGGCTTCGGCCAGCGGTGTGGCCCACGGATCGCCCAAAGTCGTGGGCCGGTTGGCGCCGGTGTTTTCCTTCAGGATCAGACGCGCCCAGTCGAGTGCGCCGGCCAGGATCCAGGCTGCCTGGGTGCGCGCGCGTTCCGCCGCCTCGACCTGCACCGCGCGCCACTGCTGCCAGACCATCGAGGCCGCTAGCGTGACGACGAGCGTGACGATGATCATCGCGGTCAACAACGCGGCGCCGCGTTGCTTCGAGTGGCGTCGGGGGCGGCGTTGCAGCCTCGGCGTGGCGGTCATGGCGCGAAGCTCATGGGCCGACCAGGGTGTCGCGGCGCAGGTCGCCATTCATGCCGCTGCCGGGCGCGAAGCTGAGCACCACGCGCACGCCCTTCGGGCTCACGTTATCCGACGACTGGGGGTTCGACCATTGGTTGTCTCCGGACCGATAAAACTTGACTTGCCAGCTGCTCAGGCCGGTCAGCGTGCGCAATGCGCCAGGTTCGTTGTCCTGCAGCTGCAGGCTGTGCAGCCAGCTTTCCTGCAGCTCGCGCGAGGTCGTGACGGACGGGCCGGCCCAGCGCACCCACGCGCGCAGTTCGCCGTCGCCGCGCAGCGACCAGGCGATGACCTGCAGACCGGTCGGCGTGCGGCGCGTCAGGCGCAGCGTGGCGCCATCGAACATCAGCGCTTTCGGCACGACGGCGGTGGTCTGGATCGCGGCCAGGTCCTGGTCCCACTGCGCGATCACGGTGTTCAGGCGCAGCGCCTGTTCGAGCCGCGCCTGAGTTGCATTGCGCGTGCGCACGATGCCATCCACGCCCTGCCAGGCCATGCCCGCCATCACCGCCATCACCAGCAGTGCCACCAGCACCTCGACCAGCGTGAAGCCGGCCTGCGGCGCGGCATTCGGACCGAGACGCGGCGCCGTCATTTGCGCATCACCGTGCGCAGGCTCAGCAGTGGCCGCCCGGCTGCGTCGGCAATCCGGGCCTCGAGGTTGACGAACAAGGGTGCGTCGGTCGGCCGCACGATGAGCTGGCCAAGGTAGTTCTGGCCCAGCTCGACGCAGCTGAAATCGGAGTCGCCGATCGGTGGCGTCATGCCGCTCAGGCGCAGGCCGGTGAGCTGGTTGTCGGCACACCACTGGGCGGCGCTAACGTCGGCCAGGCGCTGGGTGTTGTCGGTCAGCACGCCGGCGGCACGGATGCCGGCGCCGAGCGTGATCGCGACGATGGTCAACGCGACCAGCACTTCGATCAGCGTGAAGCCGCAGCGGCGCTGGCGCATCGTCGCCGCGATCAGCGTGGCGGCGCCACCGGCTCGTCGACAGTGACGAACGGGCCGATGCCGTCGGTGGCGAGCGCGAGGCGCTGGTCGTCCAGGCGCAGCACGATGCGCTGGGCGCCGATCAGCGGCTCCGGGCCAAGCACCACGGCGCGCGCGCCGCTCACCTCGGCCGTCACGCCGGCCACGAGCCAGTGCGAGGGCAGCTGGCTGGAGGGCGGGAAGCCGACGAAGCGAAAGCCCTCGGCGCCGACCTGTTCCGGCCGCGGCTCCCAGCGCGCCGGCAGGCCGGCGGCGCGGGCCTCGGTGCGCGCTGCCTCGAGCAGGGCGACGAGGCGCGCCGCCTCGTGTTCGAGCCGGGTCGAGGCCGGGTCGCGCAAGGCCAGGCTGGCGACCGCGCTGGCGATGGCGATCAACACCAGCACGACCAGCAGTTCGATCAGCGTGAAGCCGCGCAACCGCGCCCTGCGGCCGGCGGTGCGGAGCTTCGGTTCAAGCCCAGGGTTCACTGCCAGGAGCCGATGTCGGCGTTCTTGCCTTCGCCGCCGATCACACCGTCGGCACCGAAGCTGTAGACGTCGATCTCGCCCTTCAGCCCCGGGCTCGCGTATTGGTAGGGATGCAGCCACGGGTCGTTCGGCAGCTTGTCGAGGTAGGGCTTCCAGCTCGGCGGGATGGCGCCAGCGGTCGGCTTGGTGACCAGGGCCTGCAAGCCCTGTTCGGCGCTCGGGTAGCGCTGGTTGTCGAGCTTGTAGAGCTTGAGCGCCTGCATCAGGTTGTTGACGTCGGTGCGCGCGGCCGTCACGCGGGCGTCGTCGGCGCGTTCCAGCACGTTCGGCACGATCAGCGCCGCGAGCACGCCGATGATCACCAGCACCACCATCAGCTCGATCAGCGTGAAGCCGCTCGCGCGGCGACGCGGTGACCGGCCGCTCGCGCGGCGGGCCAGGGACAGAGGATTCTTGGGCAGTCGCATCGGTTCTTTCGGCCGGCTCGCGAACCGGGGTTGCAGACCTGGTGAATGATAATCGCGCATGCTTGCCCGACTGTGCGCCTTCGTTCTCTGGGCCCTGGTGGCCGCCACGGCGGTGTTCTGGGGCCTTCGCTTGCTGGTGCGGCCGGCGTCGGCTCCGCCTGCGGCCGTGGTCGTCAGCGATGCGGCTTCGCTGCGTGTCGATCTCACCCGGTTGCTCGGGGCGGTGCCGGTGGCGCAGGTCGCGCCGGTGGCCCAGGTCGATGCCAACGCGCGCTTCCGGCTGCTCGGCATCATGGCGCCGAAGCTCTCGGCCACCGGGCCCGCCCACGGCGTGGCGCTGATCGCCGTCGATGGCAAATTGCCGAAGGCGTTCCGGGTCGGCGCGACGGTCGATGGTGAGACGCTGCTCCAGTCGGTCAGCCTGCGTTCTGCCGCCCTCGGGCCGGCGCGTGGTGGCGCCGGTTTCACGCTTGAACTGCCGCCGTTGACGGGGGCTGCCACGGGCACGCTGCCGGCGGCGTTGTCGGGCCAGGTGTCGGTGCAGGGTCAGGCTTCGGTACCGGGCCTGGCGCAACGCATCGCGAACCAGGTGGCGCCGCTTCAGCCGGTGTCGTCACCGAGCTTTGCGGTCCCGCAGATTCCCATTCCTCCCACCGCACTGACCCCCCAGCCGCCGCAGCGCGATCCCACCGCCCCGACCCAGTAGAGTGCCCATCGCGGCACGCGACTGCCGGGTTGGCGCCGCGCCGTTTTACGGCCGGGTGGTTGGCAGATCGCCCTGAGCCTCGATACCGTCCAAGCTGCTATCGACCGATGCCGTAGTTGGTGTTTCGGCGCTTTGCACCATCGGCGCTGGCTGCGTCGGTCCTGGCTCTTCACCCTCGGCCACTTCGGTCAGCAGCGCGGCGGCACTGCGCAGCAGCGGCCACGCCAGTGTGGCGCCGGTGCCGTCGGTACTTTCCATGCCGAGTTCGAGCAGGGCCGAGGCGTGAAACAGCTTGAGCGCCTGGTCCAGGCCCTGATGGCTGTGGCTGCGGCAGTAGACGCAGTAATCGGTGACTGCCGGCGCGATGCGTGCCGCCACCATCAGCGCGGCACAGGCCGGCAGTCCGTCGACGATGATCAGGTGCCGCTTGCTGCCCGCCACCAGCATCAAGCCGACCATCAAGGCCATCTCGAAGCCACCGAAGGCGGCCAGCACCTCGACCGGATCGGTCACCTCCTTGTGGCGCGCCTGGGCTGCCTGCAGCACGTTCAGCAGGTGGGCCAGGGTGGCTTCTTCCATGTCCGGGCCGGATATCAGCAGGTCGCTCAGCGGGGTGCCCGACAGCCGCGACAACAGCAAGGCGCCGCTTTCGTGCGCGCCCACGCCGATGCCCGCGCACGCCACTGCGTTGCCGACCAGTGAATCGGCGATCTCCATGCCGGCGCGGATCGCGGCATGCGCCTGCTCGAGCGACATCGCCGAGGTGACGCGTGAGTTGCGCGTGCCGTGCGCGATCTTGCGGGCCAGCAGCCGGGCATGCGGGGTGACTGATTCGGCCACGCCGCAATCGACCACCGAGAGTTCCAGGCCCTGGATGCGGGCGAACACCGCGACCGGCAATTGAGAGGTCAGCAACTGGTTCGCCAGCCTGGCCGTGGAGAGCCGCCCGCCCGGGCCGAGCCCCTCGACGGCCAGGCCATGGTCGGCCGCGAAGATCGCGAGTTGCGGGGTCTGAAAGCGCGGCTTCAAGGTGTTCTGGATCAAGCCCAGCCGCACCGCGAGCGGTTCGAGTTCGCCCAGGCTGCCGGTGGTCTCGGCGCGCCGTTCGAGCTTGGAGCGCAGCGCCTGTTCGAGCAGTGGGTTCGAGGTGGGCGAGATGAGCGAGCGATTGACCGACATGGACCGTCCCGGGGGTTCAGAGCAGGCGGAAGGCCGCCGCGGCGAGGCCGCGAGCAGCCAGTAGGACGAACCCGCGCAGGTCCGTCGGAGCGGGATTGTGAGGCCCGGTGCCGCGTCAGCGCAATCTTCGGGCCGCAGGGCTTGGCCGGTTGAATTTTGTCAGCGCAGAAACAGCCGGTATGCCGGGTTGTCGGTCTCGTCCTGGCAGGGATAGGCGAGGCTTTCGAGGAACTCGCGAAACGCCTTCTTGTCAACCCGCGGCACCTGAATGCCGACCAGGATGCGGCCGTGGTCGGCGCCCTGGTTGCGGTAATGGAACAGGCTGATGTTCCAGTTCGGATGCAGGCTCGACAGGAAGCGCATCAGCGCGCCCGGCCGCTCCGGGAAGATGAAACGGTACAGCCGCTCGTCCTGCGCCAGCGCGCTGCGGCCGCCCACCATGTGGCGAACGTGCTCCTTGGCCAGATCGTCACCGGTAAGGTTCAATGTCTCGAAGCCGTGGCGCGCGAACAGACGCGCGAGCTGGTCTGATTCGGCGCGGTTCAGCGTCGCCAGGCCGACGAACACATGCGCCTGTTTCGCGTCCGAGATGCGGTAGTTGAATTCGGTCACGGCACGCGGCCCGAGCAGTTCGCAAAAGCGCTTGAAGCTGCCGCGTTCCTCAGGGATCGTCACCGCGAACAAGGCTTCGCGCGCTTCGCCGACTTCGGCGCGCTCGGCCACGAAGCCGAGCCGGTCGAAGTTCATGTTCGCGCCGCAGGTGATGGCGACGAAGGTCTTGCCCTTGCAGCGGTGGGTGTCCACGTACTGCTTCACTGCGGCCACGCCAAGCGCGCCGGCGGGTTCGAGAATGCTGCGCGTGTCCTGGAACACATCCTTGATGGCAGCGCAGACGGCGTCGGTGTCGACGACGATGAAGTCGTCTACCAACGCACTTGCGAGCCGAAACGTTTCCTCGCCGACCAGCTTCACGGCGGTGCCGTCGGAGAACAGGCCGACGTCGTGCAACTGGACGCGCTTGCCGGCCTTCACCGAGCGCAGCATCGCGTCGGAGTCGGTCGTCTGCACGCCGATGACCTTGATCCCGGGTCGCACCGACTTGATGTACGCGGCCACGCCCGAGACCAGCCCGCCGCCGCCGATGGCGACGAACACCGCGTCGATCGGGCCCGGGTGCTGGCGCAGGATTTCCATCGCCACCGTTCCCTGGCCGGCAATCACGTCGGGGTCGTCGAACGGATGCACAAAGGTCAGCTTGTGCTGGCGCTGCAGAACCAGCGCGTGGACGTGGGCGTCTGAGTAGCTGTCGCCGTGCAGCACTGCGTCGGCGCCGAGCGCGCGCACCGCATCGACCTTCACGCGCGGCGTCGTCACCGGCATCACGACCATCGCCTTGCAGGCCAGGCTGCGCGCCGCCAGCGCCACCCCCTGCGCATGGTTGCCGGCCGAGGCGCAGATGACGCCGCGCTTGAGCCGCGCGGGGCTCAGGTTGACCATCTTGTTGTACGCGCCGCGCAGCTTGAAGCTGAACACCGGCTGCGTGTCTTCACGCTTGAGCAGCACCTGGTTGCCGACTCGCTTCGACAGGTCGTTGGCCACCTCCAGCGCGGTCTCGTTCGCCACGTCGTAAACGCGCGCGGTGAGAATCTTCTGCAGGTAGTCGGCCAGTGTCAGCCCAGCGCGCAGCGTCCCAGTTCTGGTCTTCGGGGCAACCATCTTCGTCTCCGCGGGCCGTCGAATTGCGGCGGCGCATCATACGTCGCGGGCAATGCAGGGCGGGTTCGCCGACGCGCCTCGAAAAAAGCCCAAGGCATTGCTGCCTTGGGCTGAATCCACCAATGGAGGAGGTGGAGGAGACAATCGTTCCAGCGCGGCTCCGAAGCGAATTTGAATTGCTGTCGGGGCGCTGTGTGCGATGCAGTGTAGAAGCTTTTTTGCTGCGCTGCAATATCTTGCGCAGCGGCCTTTTAGAGCGGCCGCCCCAGGGCCTTTGGCGGCGGGCACAATGCCGGCTCGCAGGGCCGCAATCGGAGCGGTCAACCGAGATGTCGACGATGCAATGCACGATCAATTGGCTGCCGGCGAGCGGCATGGCCTTCGCCGCCGAAACCGGCAGCGGGCACCTGCTGATGATGGACGGCGCAGCGGATGGCGGGGGCCGCAACCTTGCGCCGCGGCCGATGGAGACCGTGCTGGCCGGCACCGGCGGCTGCACCGCCTACGACGTGGTGTTGATCCTGCAACGCGGCCGCCACCAGATCAGCGCCTGCCAGGTGGCGCTGACCTCAGAGCGCGCCACCACCGACCCGAAGGTGTTCACGAAGATCCACATGCATTTCGTCGTCAGCGGACCGGCGCTGACGGACGCCGTGGTGGAGCGTGCGGTGCGCCTGTCGCACGAAAAATTCTGCTCGGCAAGCATCATGCTGGCGAAGACCGCCGCGATCACGACCAGCTTCGAGATCAAACCCTGACGCGTCTCTAACGGCAGTGGCCGAGCCGTGTCAGACAAGGTTTAGATGTAGTGCGCGGTGCGGGTCATGATGCGGCCCGCCAGTTGCATCGCCCAGCGCACCGGCGCCGGCAGGCGGGCCGCGCCGGCATCTCGAGCGGCCGCGCCATGCCGCGCTTCGTCATCCTTCATTTGCGCGACCACCGCGCGCGAAGCCAGGTCGGCGGACGGCAGGCGCTCGAGATGGCCGTCGAGGTGCATTTCCACCTGGCGTTCGGTCTCGACCACGAAGCCGAGGCTGACCGCGTCGCCGGCGCGCCCGGCCAGCAGGCCGATGCCGAAGGCGCCCGCATACCACAGCGGGTTCAGGAAACTGGGGTGCGCGTTGAGCTCGCGCAGCCGCTGCTGGGTCCAGGCGAGGTGGTCGGTTTCTTCGCGGGCGGCCGCGTCGAACTGGCGCTTCAGGTCCGGGCGGCGGGTGCTCATAGCCTGCGCGCTGTACAGGGCCTGCGCACACACCTCACCGACGTGATTGACCCGCATCAGGGCGCTGGACAATCGGCGCTGGGCGGCATCCAGTGTGTCACCGGCCGCGCCGACCGGGAGCGGGAACGGCCGCGAGGCCTGGCTCGCGCCCGACAGGGTGCGCAGCGCCGAGTCGGCTGCAATCAGCAGGGAGTCGAGCGCAGTTACAGGCAACATGATCAATCCGAAAAGTGTTTTTTGAGAATAGCGCAGGCCCGCGCAGGCCGCTCTCGTACGGCTTGCCACCCCTCGTTGTGCTCAGACAACATAAAGGCCTTTTTTGGACCGCAAGGCTTTCCAGCACACGGCCCCTCTGGTGCAATACACACAACTTCCGCTGAGGGGGTTATGCCTGATCTGCCCAACGAGGGTGATTCGTGATCGGGACCTCTTGTTCAACCTAGGAGATAGTTGCAATGAAAAAATCTCTGCTCGCTCTCGCAGTTCTGGGCGCTTTCGCTGGTGTGGCATCGGCTCAATCGTCCGTGACCCTCTTCGGCACGATCGACCTCGACGCCAAGTATGTCAAAAACGACGGCTCCGGCCGCCGGGTGTCGCTGAGCCAGGACGGCATCAACAGCAGCCAACTCGGCTTCCGCGGTACTGAAGACCTCGGCGGTGGCCTGAAGGCTGGCTTCCTGCTCCTCGCTGCCCTGAGCCCCGACACCGGTAAAACTGGTGATGCTGCGGGCAGGTTCTTCAACCGCAGTTCGTACGTTCGCCTGATGGGTGGTTTCGGTGAAGTTCGCCTCGGCCGCGACTACACCCCGACCTTCTGGAACGACACGATTTTTGATGCATTCGGTACCGTCGGTCTGGGTGATTCGACCCACGTCGGTCAGTTGCTTTCGGGCACGTTTGTCCGCGCTGACAACAGCATCGGGTACTTCCTGCCGTCAGGCATTGGCGGCATCTATGGTCAGGCCATGGTTGCAGCCAGCGAAGGCGCCTCTGGTAACCCCGGCCGTTACATCGGCGGTCGCATCGGTTTCGCCGCGGGTCCGTTTGACATCGCGGGCGCGTATGCACAGCAGCGTGTCGACGCAGCTCCGGGCGCTCCGAACCAAAAAACCTACAACATCGGCGGTTCGTATGACCTGGGCGTCGTCAAGCTGATGGGCTACTATGATCGCGACACGCTGTCATTCACTGGGTTCAACCAGAAGGAAGACCGCTACTCGTTCAGTGGCGTGGTCCCGCTCGGCCAGGGTGAAATCCACGCTGGCTATGACCGCAGCAAGTTGAAAGACAGCATTGCCAACAACAGCAATACTGTCAGCCAGTTCAAGATTGGTTACGTGTACAACCTGTCGAAGCGCACTGCTGTGTACACGAACTACTCACGTCTTTCGAACGGCAACCTGTCGCAGAACGGCGTCGCCGGTGGCACCGCGATCACCGCTGCACCGACGGCCGGCGGCAAGTCGAGCGGCGCCGAATTCGGCGTGCGTCACTTCTTCTGATCGGACGCCTGCCGCGCGCAGGCTTCCGTCGGAACCAAAGCCGCCTTCGGGCGGCTTTTTTGCGACCGCAATCGGACCGAGGGCATATGGTCGCGAGACCGTGCTTTGGATATTGGTTTCTGTTCCAAGCACTTCGTGGCCGCGCCACTGGATCGTGTCGCAAATGAGATACACAATGTGTAATTCGAAAGAGAGATCAAGTCATGACTTCACCCACCTCGATGCTTCATGTCCGCGTGGACGATGAAACGAAATTGCAGGCGACTCAGGCACTCGCCGCCATTGGCTTGTCGATGTCGGACGCTGTTCGCCTGTTCTTGCGCCGCGTTGTGGTCGAGCAGTCATTTCCGCTTGAACTCAAGGTACCGAACGCAGAAACGCGTGCCGCGATGGCAGAGTCGAGAGCCATGATCGCATCGCGGCGGCCGCGCTTTGCCACAGCTGCCGAACTGTTTGATGACCTCGAAAAAAACGGCGGCAAGTAAGCGCGCAACGCCGCTGCGGGGATCGGATAGCGCCAAGTCTTTTTGTATGGACTGGCATCGCCTTTCGCAGTCGGGTCGGTACGACATGGGTCGCCTCAAGGAAGCAATGATGCTGCTGATCGCCAACGACTCCCCGCTCAGTGAGGAATGGCTGGATCACCCGCTGAACGGTGACTGGGCCGATCATCGGGAGTGCCATATCGGGGGCGACTTTCTGCTGATTTATCAGATCGAGGGCAATGTCATCAACTTTGTACGCGCCGGAACCCACAGCGACCTGTTCAATTCGTAGCCGAGCACCTGACTCAACGCTCCAAGCATGCTGGTCTTCATCCTGCGCCGCCTCGCCCAAGCCGTGATCGTGATGCTCACGGTCGCGTTCATCGCGTTCATGCTGTTTCAGTACGTCGGCGATCCGGTGACGAACATCCTGGGTCAGGACGCGACGCCCGAACAGCGACTCCAGTTGCGGGTCGACCTCGGGCTGGACCAACCGTTTCCTGTCCAGTTCGTGCGATTTGTCGGCAAGGCTGTGAAGGGCGAATTCGGCCTCAGTCTGCGCCAGGGACGCAAGGTCTCGTCGCTGATCGCCGAGCGATTGCCGGCGACGCTCGAGCTGTCGATGCTCTCGGCGGTGATCGCACTGGTGTTCGGCATTTCGATGGGCGTCTACACGGCGCTCAAGCGCGGCACCCTGTTCTCGCAAACGCTGATGACGATCTCGCTGCTCGGCGTCTCGCTGCCGCCTTTTCTGATCGGCATCCTGCTCATCCTCGTGTTCGCGGTGACCTTGAAGTGGCTGCCTAGCTTCGGCCGCGGCGAGGTGCTCGCGCTCGGTCCCTGGACCACCGGCATGGCCAGCCTCGATGGCTGGAAGCATCTGATCCTGCCGGCGATCACGCTCGCCATCTTCCAGCTCGCCTTGATCATGCGGCTGGTGCGGGCCGAGATGCTCGAGGTCCTGCGCGCCGACTACATCAAGTTCGCGCGGGCGCGCGGACTGCCGAATCGCGCCGTCTATTTCGGCCATGCGCTGAAGAACACGCTCGTGCCCGTCATCACCATCACCGGCCTGCAGCTCGGCTCGCTGATCGCCTTCGCGATCATCACGGAGACGGTGTTCCAGTGGCCCGGAATGGGTTTGCTCTTCATCCAGGCCGTCACCTTCGCCGACATCCCGGTGATGGCCGCGTACCTCTGCCTGATCGCGCTGATCTTCGTAGTCATCAATCTCGTCGTCGATCTGCTCTACTTCGCCGTCGACCCGCGTCTTCGTGTCGAGAAGCCCACCGGCGGCCACTAGATCGCCACGTCCTACGGAACCTCCAATGAAAAAACTCGCTTTTGCAGTGCTCGCCGCTTCCTTCGCGCTGGCCGCGAATGCCGTCACCTTGCGCGTCTCCAATCAAGGCGACGTGCAGTCGATGGACCCGCATTCGCTCAACGAGAGCCTGCAGCTGAGCTTCACCGGCAACGTCTACGAGTCGCTGATCGAGCGTGACAAGACGATGGGGCTGACGCCGGCGTTGGCCACGAAGTGGACGCAGACCAGCCCGACGGTCTGGCGCTTCGAGCTGCGTCCGGGCGTCAAATTCCACGACGGCGCCCCCTTTACCGCGGACGACGTGGTGTTCACGTTCAAGCGCGCCGCCGGCGACGGCTCGGACATGAAGGGATACACCAATCCGATCAAGGAAGTGAGAAAGGTCGGCGAGCTCGCCGTCGAGATCGAGACCACCGCCCCGTATCCCATTCTTCCCGACACCCTGACGACGCTCGCCATGATGAGCAAGAAATGGTGCGAGGAAAACAAGGCCGAGAAGCCCGTCGACCGGCGCAAGGGCATCGAGAACACGGCCAGCTTCAAGGCCAACGGTACCGGTCCCTACCGCCTGAAGGAACGCCAGCCCTCGGTGCGGACGGTGCTGGTGAAGAACTTCAACTGGTGGGGCAAGAACGAGAGCAACCTCGACGAGATCGTCTTCACGCCGATCGGCAACGACGCGACGCGTGTTGCCGCGCTGCTGTCGGGCGAGACCGATGTCATGGAGCCGGTGCCGCTGCAGGACGTCGAGCGCATCAAGTCGACCGGCAACTTCACGGTGCTGCAGGGCCCCGAGCTGCGCACGATCTTCCTCGGCATGGACCAGAAGCGCGACGAGTTGCTCTTCAGCAGCGTCAAGGGCAAGAACCCGTTCAAGGACGTCCGCGTCCGCCGCGCCTTCTATCAGGCCATCGACGAGGACACGATCAAGAACCGGGTCATGCGCGGCGCGGCGTTGCCGACCGCGGAGATGGTTGGCGCCGCCGTGCGCGGCTTCCAGCCCGACATGAACAAGCGCTTGCCCTACGACCCAGAGGCCGCCAAGAAGCTGCTCGCCGACGCGGGCTACCCGAACGGCTTCGAGGTGACGATGAACTGTCCGAACGACCGTTACGTCAACGACTCGGCGATCTGCCAGGCGGTGGCCGCGAACCTGGCCCGGATCGGCGTGAAGATCAACCTCCAGGCCGAGACCAAGGTCAGCTACTTCCCGAAGATCCTGCGTCGCGACACGAGCTTTTACCTGCTCGGCTGGACGCCGAGCACGGTCGACTCGCACGACGTTCTCACCTCGATCATGGGAACGCCGAACGACAAGGGCCAGGGCCAGTTCAACCTCGGCGCCTACAGCAACCCCAAACTCGACGAGCTGACGCTGAAGATCCAGTCCGAGACCGACCAGAAGAAGCGCAACGAGATGATCCGCGAGGCGTTCAAGATCCACCAGGACGACGTCGGCCACATTCCGCTGCATCAGCAGGCGCTGGCCTGGGCCTACAGCAACAAGGTGAGCCTCGTGCAGTTGCCCAACAACTACATGTATTTCAAGTGGTTCACGCTGAAGTCGAAGTAGCGCAGGCGCTCGCCACGGCCGGCGCCGGTTTCGTGCCGGCGCCGCGCGACCAGCGGCCGGCAGCGGCTGCGGGGCAACCCGGGCCGGGCCGCTGGGCGCGCTTCGTCGACGGCGACTTCTGGCATTCGTTTCGCCACTCGCCGATGGCGATCGGTTCGGCCGCAGTGGCGCTTCTTTGCATCGTCTGCGCCGTGTTCGCCGGCTGGATTGCGCCGCACAACCCGTTCGACCTGGCGACGCTCGAGTTGAGCGATTCGATGTTGCCGCCCGCCTGGATGGTGGCCGGCACGACCAAGTACCTGCTCGGCACCGACGAGCAGGGCCGCGACGTGCTATCGGCGCTGATGTACGGCGCGCGCATCTCGCTCTTTGTCGGCGGCGCATCGGTGCTGCTGTCGCTGCTGATCGGCGTCGGCCTCGGCCTGGTTTCCGGCTACGCCGGCGGCCGGATCGACGCCCTGATCATGCGCGTCTGCGACGTGATGCTGTCGTTTCCGTCGATCCTGATCGCGCTGCTGATCGCCGGCGTCGGCCACGCGCTGTTTCCCAATGCCCACGACTCGCTCGCCTTCGGCGTGCTCATCGTCGCCATTGCCCTGCCGGGATGGGTGCAGTACGCCCGTGCCGTGCGTGGCTCGACGATGGTCGAGCGGCACAAGGAATACGTGCAGGCGGCACGGGTGATCGGCGTCGCGCCGCTGCGCATCATGATGAAACACGTGCTGCCCAACGTCATGGGACCGGTGCTCGTGCTCTCGACGATCCAGGTCGCAACCGCCATCTTGGCCGAGGCGACGCTGTCATTCCTGGGCGTCGGCGTCTCGCCAACGTCGCCCTCGCTCGGCACCTTTATCAATGAAGGCAACAAGCAGTTGTTCAGCGGCGCCTGGTGGCTTGTCATCTTTCCGGGCACCATGCTCGTTCTGATCGCACTGAGCATCAACCTGTTCGGTGACTGGCTGCGCGACGCATTGAACCCGCGCCTGCGCTGACGGTCGAACCGCGTTTACCGTCCACACAAGGAGTCGATCATGCTGATTTCTTCGAGATCTTTGCAAACTGCGGCCGCGCTGGCAGTCGCTTGCACGCTCGCCGCCTGTGCGAGCACCGACTACCACTATTCGCAGCTGTCCGGCGCCCGCTATCACAAAGTGCCGATCGATACCTATTCGGTCTCGATCGTTCGCATCGACGGTCAGAACAGCCTGACCGGTCCTCTGGCGCGCCTGCGCTCCGAAACCAGGGACGGCTACCCGCGCACCTATGCCCTGGTCGATCCAGGTCTGCGCCAGGTCACCGTGCAGGGGCCGCCCGGCGGCGCTGGCGGCGTCGGCGAAACACGCACGGTTTCCCTCGAAATCGCGCCCTGCACCCGCTACTACCTGGTTGCGGTGAAGACGAACGCGCTCGCTTCCGACTTCACGGTACGCGTCGACTACCAGGAGCCGGTGAGCGGCTGTTCCACGCCCCACTCCTCCTGAGCTTCATGGCCGACCCGCTGCTTGACGTTCGCCATCTCCGGGTCGAGTTCCCCACGCGGCGCGGCACGCTGGTCGCGCTCGATGACATCTCGTTCGACATCGCGCCCGGAGAGATCCTGGGCGTCGTCGGCGAGTCGGGGGCGGGCAAGTCGCTCACGGGCGCGGCGATCATCGGTCTGCTCGACCCACCCGGCCGCGTCGCCGCCGGCGAGATCCGCTTCGACGGGCGCCGCATCGACAACCTGCCCTACGAAGAGATGCGCAAGGTGCGCGGCCGGTCGATCGGTGCCATCTTCCAGGATCCGCTGACCTCGCTCGACCCGCTTTACACGGTCGGACAGCAGCTCGTCGAGACGATTCAGACCCATTTGCCGATGAGTGCCGACGATGCGCGCCGCCGTGCCGCGCAGCTGCTCCAGGAAACCGGAATTCCGGCGGCCGAGGAGCGGCTCGATCAGTATCCACATCAATTCTCGGGCGGCATGCGGCAGCGCGTCGTCATCGCCCTGGCCCTGGCCGGCGAGCCGCGGCTGATCGTCGCCGACGAGCCCACAACGGCACTCGACGTCTCGATCCAGGCGCAGATCATTTCGCTGCTGAAGCGACTCTGCAAGGAGCATGGCGCGGCGGTCATGCTCGTCACGCACGACATGGGGGTGATCGCCGAGACCTGCGACCGGGTCGCCGTGATGTACGCCGGGCGCATCGTCGAGATCGGGCCGGTCGGCGCCGTCATCCATGCGCCGTCGCATCCGTACACGGTCGGGCTCATGGGCTCGATCCCGGCGATGGACGAAGACCGGCCGCGCCTGTTGCAGATCGACGGAGCGATGCCGAGACTGACCGCGATCCCGGCCGGCTGCGCCTTCAATCCACGCTGCCCGCAGGTCTTCGACCGCTGCCGCGTGGAACGGCCCGACTTGCTGCCGGCGGGCACCACGCAGGCTGCGTGCTGGCTGCATGCCGCACCCTGGCGGGCAGCCGCATGAGCCGCTGCCGCGCCGCTTCGCCCCCGAATCGCGCCAGGCGAGCCACCCAGGCGCGCCGATGAGCGCCCTGCCGATGCCGGCCGCGCCGCCGCTGGTCGAGGTCGATGGCCTGGCGAAGACATTCGACGTCTCCGCGCCTTGGTTGAACCGCGTCGTCGAACGCAAGCCGCGCCAGTTCGTGCATGCCGTCGACGACGTCGCGTTCACGATCGCCCGCGGAACGACGCTCGCGCTGGTCGGCGAATCGGGCTGCGGCAAGAGCACCGTCGCGCGCTTGCTCGTCGGCCTCTTTTCGCCGACGCGCGGCCGGGTCCTCTTCGACGGCATCGACACCGCCGGCAAGGGCAGGCCGACGGCCGTGCGTCGGCGCATGCAGATGATCTTCCAGGATCCCTACGCCAGCCTCAACCCGCGCTGGAAGGTGCAGGACATCGTCGCCGAGCCGCTGCGCGAGCATGGCTTCGCCGAAGGTCGATCCGGGGCCGAGAACGACCGGCAGCTCCGCGCCCGCGTCGCCGAGCTGCTGCAGTCGGTGGGGCTGGCGGCGGCCGACGCCGAGAAGTATCCGCACCAGTTCTCGGGCGGCCAGCGGCAGCGCATCTCGATCGCCCGCGCCCTGGCGACGCAGCCAGAGTTCCTGGTCTGCGACGAGCCGACCTCGGCGCTCGACGTCTCGGTGCAGGCGCAGGTGCTCAACATCATGAAGGACCTGCAAGGCAAGTTCGGCCTGAGCTACCTCTTCATCTCGCACAACCTGGCCGTGGTGCGGCACGTCGCCGACCG
>JANXZA010000275.1 GCA_025355745.1 Rhizobacter sp.
CGCAATTCGTCGCCGAGCGAGTACTCGGGTGGTACCACCGCAGCGACACGCGATCGCGATGGCCCTGGCGCGAACGAAGACGACCGCGAAGGCATAGGCCCAGAACGCGAGTGTCATCAGCAGCATCGCCGTCAGCATGGTGCTGGCCATCTTCGGCGCGGCGTTCATGCTGATGCTGGCGCCCTGGTGCAGGGTGTTCCACCACTTCACCGAGAAATAGATGATCGGCACGTTGACCACGCCGACCAGCGCCAGCAGCCCGGCCGCGCGGTCGGCGCGGTTCGCGTCTTCGATGGCAGCGTGCAGCGACAGCACGCCGATGTACAGGAACAGCAGGATCAGCTCCGACGTGAGACGCGCGTCCCACACCCACCAGGCGCCCCAGGTCGGCTTGCCCCACAACGCGCCGGACCACAGCGCGATGAAGGTCATCAACGCGCCGGTGGGCGCGAGCGCGTTCGCCAGCATGAAGGCGAGCCGCGCGTTGAAGGCCAGGCCGATGGCGGCCCAGAATGCCATCGCCACGTAGATGACCATCGACATCCAGGCCGCAGGAACATGGATGAAGATGATGCGGTAGGCGTCGCCCTGCTGGTGGTCGGTGGGCGCGATCAGCAGCCCGAGCACCAGCCCCACGACGCCAAGCACGGCCGCGAGCGCGCCGAACCACGGTACGGCCTTGCCCGCCAGCGGATAGAAGCGCTGTGGCGCGGCGTAATGAAACCAATTCATGACGACCCCTCGGCCGATGAACTCACGATCAACAAGGCGTTCTCCACCCAACTCACTCCATCGAAATGCGCAGCGCCGCCGAAGCGGCCAGCGGCGCGAGAAACAGGGCCAGCGCGAGCATCGCGCCGAGCAGCGAGAAGTGGGCGCCGCTGCCCAGGCCGGCTTCGCTGGCAGCCACCGCACCGGCACCGAAGATCAGCACCGGCACGACCAGCGGCAGCACCAGCAGCGACAGCAGCACACCACCGCCGCGCACCCCCACCGTGAGCGCCGCGCCGATGCCGCCGATGAGGCTGAGCAACGGCGTGCCGAGCAGCAGCGACGCGCAGAGCACAGCGGTGGCGCGCGCCGACAGGTCGAACTGCACGGCAAGCAGCGGCGAGATCAACGCCAGCAGCAGGCCCGACGTGAGCCAGTGCGCCGCCATCTTCGCCAGCACCAGCAGCGGCAGCGGGGTGGCGGCGAGCAGCAGTTGTTCGAGCGTGCCGTCGTGGTGGTCGTCGGCGAACAGGCGCGCCAGCGACAACATCGACGCGAGCAGCGCCGCGACCCACACCACCCCCGGCGCCAGCGTGCGCAGCAACCCCGGCTCGGGCCCGACGCCGAGCGGGAACAGGCTGACGACGACGACGAAGAACAGCAGCGCGGCCACGGCGTCGGAGCGGCGCCGCAGCACCACCCGCAGGTCGCGCACGAAGACTTGGCGCATGCCGGCGAGCGCGCCGGGGGTCGCGGCGCGCGAGGGGTCGGCGAGTGTCATCGTACTCACGGCGCTCATCCCGCCATCGTCGGTTGCGGCGCCTGGGGAAACGCAGCGAACGCCGAGGAGGCCGAAAACGCCGAGAACGCCGAAAACGTCGAAGAGGCCGTCGGCTTCGGCGCTGCCAGCGTGATCGCCACTTGCGCCGGCGTGGCGTCCCAGGCCCGCGCCTGGTGGCTGGTCAACACGACCACGCCGCCGCGCCCGAGCTGGGCGTCGATCAGGCCTTGCAGCCAGGTGCAGGCCGCGTCGTCGAGCGCGTTGAACGGCTCGTCCAGCACCCACAGCGCCGCCGCCGAGCTGAGCGCCAGGCGCGCCAGCGCGACTCGCTTGCGCTGGCCTTGCGAGAGCACGCGTGTGGGCAGCCGCTCGCGCCCGCGCAGGCCGGCCAGGGCGAGTGCGGCAGCCGCGTCCGCCGGGCTGCACGGCGAGCCGGCGAGACCGCTGCCAGCGTGCAGGTTCTCGAGCGCCGACAGATCGTCTTTCAGCGCCGGGGCGTGGCCGACGTAGACCAGCTGGCGATTGAACTCCTCGCGCAGCCGGGCGATGGGTTGACCCTGCCACAGCACCTGACCGGCGGCCGGCTGCGCCAGGCCACAGATCATCCGCAGCAGGCTGGTCTTGCCCGCGCCGTTCGCGCCCAGCACGCGCAGCAATTGACCGGCCCGCACAGTCGCCGAGACGCCGCTGAACAGCAGGCGTTCGCCGCGCACGCAATGCAGCGAGCGCAATTCGAGGCCGACGCTCATGGACCCGCTCCGCGCTCGGAGAACGGGCCGGTCACGATCAGGGCGACGGCAAGAATTCCGGAAGTCGTCGATGGGCGGTGGCGGGTGTGCACGGACATAGGCGGGATCGGATCGAAGCCGGCATTTTCACACCCTCGCCAACCCGCGGCACTGCGTTTTCCCGATGGCCTTGCGGGGAAAAATTCCAGGTGGTATGAGGCGGCACGGGCGCCGCAGCGGCTCAGGCCGCTCGAATCACGACGACGGGCCGGGCGCCGGGTCCGGTCACCGGCGCTTGGGCCCGCGCCCGCAACTGCCCGCAGCCGCCGTCCACGTCCTGCCCCGCCGACTGTCGCAGCTTGGCCAGCACGCCGCGCCCGAGCAGGGTGCGGGCCATCGCGGCAGCGCGGTCCGCGCTCGGGCGCTTGAACTCCAGGCCCTCGACCGCGTTGTACGGGATCAGGTTCATCACCGCGTACTTGCCGGCCAGCAGGCGCACGATGCCGTCGATCTCGGCGTCGCTGTCGTTGATGCCTTCGAGCAGGGTCCACTGGTACTGCACCGGGTAGCCGGTCGCGCGGGCGTAGCCCTCGGCCAGTGCCACCAGCTCAGTGGGGTCGATGGGCGGTGCGCGGGGCAGCAAGCGCGTGCGCAATGCAGCGTCGGTCGAATGCAGCGACACCGCCAGTGCCGGCTTGACGCGCCCGAGCGGCAGGCGCTCGAACACGCGCGCATCGCCGACCGTCGAGAACACCAGGCTCTTGTGGCCGATGCCGCCTTCGATGCCGAGCAGGTCGATCGCCGCCATCACGTTGTCCAGGTTGTGCGCCGGCTCGCCCATGCCCATCAACACGACCTTGCGCACCGCCCGCTGCGTGCGCGCCAGCACCACCTGGGCGACGATCTCGGCGCTGCCGAGCTGGCGCAGCAGGCCGCCCTGGCCGGTCATGCAGAACACGCAACCGACGGCGCAGCCAACTTGCGTCGAGACGCACACGCCGTCGCGTGGCAGCAGCACGCTCTCCACCGACTGGCCGTCGGCCAGTTCGATCAGCAGGCGCGCCGAGCCGTCGGCGCCGGGGTGGGTGGAGCGCAGCCGCGCGAGCGATTCCAGATCGGCGAGCAGGGCCGGCAAGGCAGCGCGCGTTTCGAGCGGCAGGAAGTCTTCCGGGCGGCGCTTGCCGCTGCCCTGCGGCAGCGCGTTCGCCCACAGGCGCAGGACACGGTGCTCGTGGCAGGGTTTGGCGCCATGGGCGCGCAGGCGCTGGCGCAAAGTGTCGATCTGCATGGCGGCGGCGTGGTGGCGTTGGCGGACCCGAAAGCAAGTGAGTGCAAGTGTAGGCAGGCGGGCGGGGCGGGGTCATGGCCCGCGCCGATCGGGCCCATCAGCCGCATCGGCAGCGCCCTGCGGTCTCGCCGGCCTGCCTAGAATGCCGGCGATGAAATGGCCGAGACACCGAGCTTGATTCCGACCCTGGCGCAGCGCCTGAAGGCCGAGACGAAAGCCTTGCACACCGCCGCCGAGCGCAGCCGTTTCATGGGCGTGTTGCTGCGCGGCCAGATGGGCCGCGCGCCCTACTGCGCAATGCTTCGCAATCTGCATTCGATTTACGCGGCGCTCGAGTCGGCGCTGGCGCGGCGGGCGCGGCACCCGGTCATCGCCCCGGTGTTTCTGCCCGGCCTGGTGCGCACCGATGCGCTGGTTGACGACCTGCTCGCGGTGCACGGGGCCGATTGGGCGATTGCCTTCGAGTTGCTGCCGACGAGTCTGCGCTACGTTGCGCATCTTCAGGCCATCGAAGCCGCGCAGCCTGAGCGGCTGCTGGCCCATGCCTACGTGCGCTACCTCGGCGACCTGAGCGGCGGGCAGATGCTGCGCCGCATCGTCGCGGCCAGCATGGGGCTGCCGCGCGCGCAGGGTGCCGGCTGCGGCACGGCGTTCTACGACTTCGGCGATGCCGCCAGCACCCGGGCGCTGACGCTGACGTTCCGCGCCGGGCTCGACGATGTGGTCGTCGATGACGAAGGCGCCGATGCCATCGTCGCCGAGGCCCGGCTCGCGTTCGAGTGGCACCTCCGCCTGTTCGACGAACTGGCGCGGGCGAGCGGCCTTGCAGACACGTTGCCAACGTTGCCAGCGCTGCCGACCTAACGTCCGGTCTGCGCGGCACCGTCGGGTACTCGCCGTTTCGGCCCCGCGACCCCTCAGCGAATCAACAGCACCGGCACCGTGCTGCGGGCCAGCACACCGGTCGCGACCGACCCGAGGACGACGTTGCCCAGCGACGAGTGACCGTGGGTGCCCATCACGATCAGCTCGGCATGTTCCTTCTCGGCCGCCGCAGCGATCACCTCGGCCGCGTGGCCATGACCATGCAGCGCGCGAATCGTCCAGCCCTGCTGTGCGGCAAATGCCATCACCGGCGCCAGCACCTTGTCGGCCTCTTCCTGGTAGTAGCCGGCCATCGTGGCGCGCTCCAGCAGATGGGTCGCGTAGGCGGGGATCGCCGGGATCGCGGTGAACGCCAGGTACTCGTGGCCACGACCGAGCAATTCGTCGTGCGCGGCGATATAGCTCAGCATGCGTTTCGTGCAGTGGCTTCCGTCCACGGGCAGCAGGATTTTCATGTTCGTCTCCAGGTCGAATGAGATGCATCGATCTTGGGGTGGATCAAACCTTCGCGGCTTGATCCGCGTCAATGGCCGCCGCTTGCCTTGATCCTGCGCAAGCCGGCCCGGGCATCGCCCCCAGATACTGCGGCCGGTGGCGGTGCCGGGCAGTTTGAGCTGGCTGCGCCGGTTCACCCGAAGCGCGCAGACCGCCAGCGCGGGTCCGACGACATGGAGTGCTCCCATCGCCAACGCCAACGCCATCGACGCCGAAGATCGCAGCGTACGCACTGAACCTGCGGCGCCCACTGCGCAGCATGGCCGCCAGGCGCTGTCGGTGCTGATCGTCAGCACGCTCGCGTTCACGGTCTGCTTCATGGTGTGGATGATGTTCGGCGTGATCGGCATCCCGATCAAGAAGACGCTGGGCCTGAACGCCACCGAGTTCGGCCTGCTCACCGCCACGCCGGTGCTCACCGGCTCGCTGATCCGCGTGCCGCTCGGCATCTGGACCGACCGGTACGGCGGGCGCATCGTGATGGCCTTGCTGATGGCCGCCACCGTGCCCGCCATCTGGCTGATGAGCTACGCCACGGCGTACTGGCACTTCCTCGTCATCGGGCTGTTCGTTGGCCTCGCCGGCGGCTCGTTCTCGGTCGGCACGCCGTATGTGGCGCGCTGGTTCCCGAAGCACCGCCAGGGTTTCGCGATGGGCGTGTACGGCGCCGGCAACTCCGGTGCGGCCGTCAACAAGTTCATCGCGCCGGCGCTCGTGGTGGCCTTCGGCTGGGCCATGGTGCCGCAGGTCTACGCGGCCGTGATGCTCGGCGCCGTGCTGCTGTTCTGGGCCTTCAGCGCCAGCGACCCGGCGCACCTCGTGCCGACCAACACGAAGTTCTCGGACCAGTTGCGCGCATTGAAAGACCCGAAGGTCATCAAGTACTGCCAGTACTACTCGATCGTGTTCGGCGGCTATGTCGCGCTGAGTCTGTGGATGGTGCAGTACTACATCGGCGAGTTCGGGCTCGGCATCCGCAGCGCCGCGCTGCTGGCCGCGTGCTTCTCGCTGCCGGGCGGTGTGCTGCGCGCCGTCGGCGGCTGGTTCTCCGACAAGTACGGCGCGCATTCGGTCACCTGGTGGGTGCTGTGGGTGAGCTGGGTCTGCCTGTTCCTGCTGAGCTATCCGCAGACCGACTTCACGGTCTTCACCGTCAACGGGCCGAAGACCTTTCACCTCGGCCTGAATGTCTACGGCTTCACCGGCCTGATGTTCGCGCTCGGCGTCGCGTTCGCGTTCGGCAAGGCCTCGGTGTTCAAGTATATCGCCGACGACTACCCGGCCAACATCGGCGCCATCAGCGGCATCGTCGGCCTGGCCGGCGGCCTGGGCGGCTTCGTGCTGCCGATCCTGTTCGGCGTGCTGATGGACCTGACCGGCGTGCGCTCCAGCGCCTTCATGCTGATGTACGGCGTGGTCTGGGTCTCGCTGATCTGGATGTACTGGACGGAGGTGCGCCGCACCGAAGTCTTGGGCACGAATGCCCGGGCCTTCAAGCTCGCCGGCTGACGCGCACGCCGCGTCGCAAGGAATGACATGACCACCACAACCAAGGCCGCCGCGCCCGCGTCCACGCCAGGTGCCGACCCGGGCCGCCGCGCCGGGCCGCCCCAAGCAAGGCCCGACCCTCTCGGAGGGTCGCTCGCTGTAACCAGCGAGCGGGGTGCCGACATCACCGATTGGCGGCCCGAAGACAACGCCTTCTGGGAGGCCACCGGAAAGAAGATCGCCTACCGCAACCTGTGGATCTCGGTGCCCAGCCTGCTGTGCGGCTTCGCGGTCTGGGGCATGTGGGGAATCATCACGGTGCAGATGCTGAACCTGGGTTTCCCGTTCAGCCAGGCCGAGCTGTTCTCGCTCACCGCCATCGCCGGCCTGGCCGGGGCCACGATGCGCATCCCGGCCTCGTTCCTGATCCGCCTGGCCGGCGGGCGCAACACCATCTTCCTGACCACTGCGATGCTGCTCGCGCCGGCGCTCGGCACCGGCATCGTGCTGCAACACCCCGAGTGGCCGCTGTGGTCGTTTCAGCTGATGGCGCTGTGGTGTGGCGTGGGTGGCGGCAACTTCGCCAGTTCGATGTCGAACATCAGCACCTTCTTCCCGAAGCGGCTGCAAGGCACGGCGCTGGGCCTGAATGCCGGCCTGGGCAACTTCGGCGTCACCAGCATGCAGATCGTGATCCCGCTGGTGATGACGGTCGGCCTGTTCGGTGCCTTCGGCGGCGAGCCGATGACACTCACGAAAGACAGCGGCTGGATCTTCGGCAAGATTGCCGCCGGTACGCCGACCTGGATCCAGAACGCCGGCTTCGCCTGGGTGTTGTCGCTGGTGCCGCTGGCCGCCTGCTGCTGGTTCGGCATGAACAACCTGAAGACCGTCTCGCCAAACACCGGCGGTGCGATCAGCGCGTTCCTCAAGATCATCTGGCTCTACACCCTGTCGTTCGTGCCGGCCGGGATCGGCCTGTACCTGTACCTGCCGGCGCCCAGCGGCCTGGGGGTGCTGAATATGTGGCTGGCGATGCCGCTCATCATCGGCGGCACCTTGCTGGTGATGAAGCTCACCGCCTTCGGCACGATGGGCGAGAACCTGGCTGCACAGTTCAAGATCTTTCGCAACAAGCACACCTGGGCGATGACCTTGCTGTACATCGTCACCTTCGGCTCGTTCATCGGTTTCTCGATGGCGCTGCCGCTGTCGATCAAGGTGATCTTCGGCGTCAGCCATGTGCCCGACGCGGCCGGCGTGATGCAGCATGTGCTGAGCAACCCGAACGCGCCGCCGGCCCTGACCTACGCCTGGATCGGCCCGTTCGTCGGCGCGTTGATCCGCCCGGTGGGGGGCTGGATAGCCGACAAGCTGGGCGGCTCGATCGTCACCCAGGTGATCTCGGTGGTGATGGTGGCGGCCTCGGTGGCGGTGGGCTACGTGATGATGCTGGCCTACCGCTCGGCCACGCCGGAGCAGTACTTCCTCGTCTTCATGCTGCTGTTCGTGCTGCTGTTCGCCGCCAGTGGCATCGGCAACGGTTCGACCTTCCGCAGCATCGGTGTGATCTTCGACCGCCAGCAGGCCGGCCCGGTGCTGGGCTGGACTTCGGCGATCGCGGCCTACGGCGCCTTCATCGCGCCGGTGGTGATCGGCGCCCAGATCAAGGCCGCCACCCCCGAGAACGCGATGTACGGCTTCGCGGTGTTCTACGCCGAGTGCCTGGTGCTGAACTGGTGGTTCTATCTGCGCTCTGGCGCCTACGTGAAGAACCCGTGAGATTCCGATCTCTTCCTGAGCGTCCTCGAAAGCCTTTCCGATGAGCCACTTCCTCGACCGCCTGACCTACTTCTCGCAGCCCCGCGAGCCCTTCGCCGATGGTCACGGCGTGACCACCGGCGAAGACCGCACCTGGGAAGACGCCTACCGCAATCGCTGGGCCCACGACAAGATCGTGCGCTCCACCCACGGCGTCAATTGCACCGGGTCATGTTCATGGAAGATCTACGTCAAGGGCGGCATCGTCACCTGGGAAACCCAGCAGACCGACTACCCGCGCACCCGCTGGGACATGCCGAACCACGAGCCGCGCGGCTGCTCGCGCGGCGCCAGCTACAGCTGGTATCTGTACAGCGCGAACCGGGTCAAGTACCCGATGGTGCGCGGCCGCCTGCTGAAGAGCTGGCGCGCGGCGCGCCTGGTGTACGGGCCGGTCGAAGCCTGGGCCTCGATCGTCGAAGACGACGCGAAGCGGCGCGACTACCAGCGCGTGCGCGGCCTCGGCGGCTTCGTGCGGTCGGGCTGGGATGAAGTGAACGAGATCGTCGCCGCAGCGAACGTCTACACGATCAAGAAGCACGGCCCGGACCGGATCATCGGCTTCTCGCCGATCCCGGCCATGAGCATGGTCAGCTACGCCGCCGGCTCGCGCTACCTGAGCCTGATCGGCGGCGTCTGCATGAGCTTTTACGACTGGTACTGCGACCTGCCGCCGAGCAGCCCGCAAGTTTGGGGCGAGCAGACCGACGTGCCCGAATCGGCCGACTGGTTCAACTCGGCCTTCATCATCGCCTGGGGCTCGAACGTGCCGCAGACGCGCACGCCCGACGCCCACTTCTTCACCGAGGTGCGCTACAAGGGCACCAAGACGGTGGCGGTGACGCCCGACTATTCCGAGGTCGCAAAGCTCGCCGACATCTGGATGAACCCGAAGCAGGGCACGGACGCGGCGGTGGCCATGGCGATGGGCCATGTGATCCTGAAGGAGTTCTACTTCCCCGACGCCGGCGCCGATGGCAAGGGTCAGCGCAGTGCCTACTTCGACGACTACGTGCGCCGCTACACCGACATGCCGATGCTGGTGATGCTCAAGGAACACGTTATGCCCAGCGGCGAGGTCATCACCGTGCCCGACCGCTATGTGCGCGCGTCCGACTTCAACGGCAGGCTCGGCGCAGCGAACAACCCGGAATGGAAGACCGTGGCCTTCGACGAACTCGGCAAGGTCGTGCTGCCTCACGGTGCGATCGGCTTCCGCTGGGGCCCGGACGGGCGCGCCGACGAAGGCCAGTGGAACCTCGAAGCGAAAGAGGCACGCCATGGCCATGAGGTCAAGCTGAGGCTGTCCGTACTCGAAGGCGAGCACCCCGGCACCGAGACGGCGAAGGTCGGCTTTCCGTACTTCGGCGGCATCGTCAGCGAGCATTTCCCGAACAATCAGCAGACCGATGTGCTGGTGCGCACCGTGCCGGTCCAGCGCATCCGCCTCGGCAAGGCGGGCGAGGAACGTGAGGCGCTGGTCGCCACCGTGTTCGACCTGCAAGTGGCGAACTACGGCGTGGCGCGCGGCCTGCCTGGCGAGCTGGCCGCAACCAGCTTCGACGACGACACGCCGTACACGCCGGCCTGGCAGGAGCGCATCACCGGCACACCGCGCGCCCAGCTCATCACCGTGGCGCGCCAGTTCGCCGAGACGGCGCACAAGACCCAGGGCCGCTCGATGGTGATCATC
>JANXZA010000215.1 GCA_025355745.1 Rhizobacter sp.
AATTCGGGTGCACCCGAGCTGGGGCACGCGCCATCTGACGGGAGCCGGCGTCGGCGCCTGCGCTGAAACTTCACTGGTTTCAGGAGTCAGGCGCATGGTCGCGCTTGCACGCATCGACGCCGCGCCCCGGACGGCGCGGTCCGACCGCGACGGGTCGACCACCGTCGAGCGCGGCGACACGCTGTCGCAGATCGCCAGCGAGGCCGGCGTGTCGCTGCGGGCGCTGATCCAGGCCCATCCGCAGATCGCGAACCCGAATCTCATCTACCCAGGCGACCGCATCCGCATCCCGACGGCGGTCAGCAGCGGACGATGTATCGGCGAGCGGTACAGTGGCCGGTGGCGGCGGCAGTGCCCAGGAGGCTGTGCGCCATCAGGTCGGCGCGACCGATGTGGCCTGGGCCGGCTGGGTCGAAAGGCACCACGCACCGGCCGCGCTGTTCGCGCTGCATTGAGCGGCGCGTCGCCGGTGGGTGCTGTACTTCAGCGCGAGCAGGCGCCGCCCGCAGGTATGCTGTGAACGGATCCCCAGCGAACCAATTTGCACACCCCCATGCTGACCATCAACAAGCTCATCCCTCAGGCGCGCGGCCTCGCGCCTGCGCTCGTGAAGCGCGCCGCGCACGTCGAACTCGACTGGGACGTGCGCCAGAAAAGCCGCTTCGACGCGACCGATTCGACCGGCCGCGCGCTCGGTGTGTTCCTGCCTCGCGGCACCCTGGTGCGCGGTGGCGATGTGCTGGTCGCCGAGGACGGCTCGCTCATCAAGGTGCTGGCCGCGCCGCAGCCGGTGCTGGTGGTGCGCCACTGCGCAGATCACGGCACGCCGTTCGACCTGCTGCGCGCCGCGTACCACCTGGGTAACCGTCATGTGCAGATGCAACTCGCGCCCGATTGCCTGACCTTCGAGCCCGACCACGTGCTGGCCAACATGCTGCGGCAAATGCACCTGATCGTGACCGAGGCGAACGCGGCTTTCGAGCCCGAGGGCGGTGCCTATGCGGCGGGCGGGCCTGGACACGACCATGACCCGCATGGGCACGGCCACGAGCACGGCCATGAACACGGCGAGCACGATCACGCCGCCCATGCAGCGCCCGCGCTCGCACCCGCCGCAGCGCCCGTCCATGTTCATGGGCCAGGCTGCGGGCACGACCACGGCCACGACCACGGCCACCAGCATTGAACGGCCATCGATGCCCCGCGTTCGCCAGCCGGCAGCGCCCGTTTCCGCCCACGCACTGTTGCAGCTGATGTGGCTGGCCTCGCCGGCCTTGCCGGTGGGTGGCTTCAGCTACTCCGAGGTGCTTGAGGCCGCCGTCGAATCGGGCCGGGTGCGCAGCGAGGCGCAAGCCCGCGCGTGGCTGCTCGACCAACTGCATCTCGGGCTGGCGCGCAGCGAACTCGCCGTCGTCAGCAAGGCGTTCAAGGCCTGGCAGCGGCATGATCTGCACAGCCTCATCGAGCTCAATGCCTGGGTGACGACGACGCGCGAGACCAGCGAGCTGCGCCAGCAGACCGAGCAGATGGGCCGCTCGATGGTCGAGTGGCTGAAGAACCGCAGCGGCAGCGCCGCCTCGTCACCGGTCGGCGTTTCTGATGGCGTCCGAGTCATGCAGCTGAAGTCACTCGCGCCGGCACCGACCTGGCCGGTGGCCTTCGCGCTGGCCGCCGTGCAGACCGGCGCACCGCTGCGCGAGGCCTTGCTCGCCTACGCCTTCGGCTGGGCCGAAAACATGGTGCAGGCAGCGTTGAAATCGGTTCCCTTGGGGCAGAACGCCGGGCAGCGCATCCTGGCCGCATTGGCGAGCGACATTCCCGCTGCCGTCGACCGCGCATCGGCCCTGCTGGACAGCGAGCGCCAAGCCTTCACGCCGATGCTGGCGATCCTGTCGGCGCAGCACGAGGTGCAGTACTCGCGGCTGTTCCGCTCTTGATCGCGGGATGCCCGCCATGGCCCGCAACATCGAGATCAAGGCCCGCGTGCCCAGCCTCGACGCCCTGTTGCCAAGGGTGCGCGCGCTCGCCGACCGCGGCCCCGAACTGATCGAACAGGACGACACCTTCTTTGCGTGCGCCAGCGGCCGGCTGAAGCTGCGGATGTTCGCGGACGGCAGCGGCGAACTGATTGCCTACCAGCGCCCGGACACCCCCGGTCCGAAAGCCTCGGACTACCTGATCACGCCGCTCGCCGACCCTGCCTCCCTGCGCGCCACGCTGAGCCGCGCGCTGGGCGTGTGCGGGCGCGTCGTCAAGCAGCGTACGCTGTTCCTTGTCGGCCGCACGCGCGTTCACCTAGACCGCGTCGACGGCCTGGGTGAGTTCCTCGAACTCGAAGTGGTACTGACGGGCTGCGAGGACGAAGACGGCGTGGCGCAAGCCTGTGGCGTGGCCGAGGCGCATGCGCTGCTGCGGCGCTTGCAGGTCGATGCAACGCAGCTCGTCGCAGGCGCCTACGTGGACTTGCTGGCAGCGCACTCCTCCTAAGCCGCGCCGCGATAATCCGCGCATGACCGCACTGCACAGCATCGCCAACCGCACCCGCAAACTGCCCCCGTTGCGCGTCGGCGTCGGCGGCCCGGTGGGCTCGGGCAAGACCACCTTGGTCGAGATGCTGTGCAAGGCGATGCGCGAGCGCTACGACCTGGTTGTGGTCACGAACGACATCTACACCAAGGAAGACCAGCGCCTGCTGACCGTCGCCGGGGCGCTCGACGCGGAACGCATCATGGGCGTGGAAACCGGCGGCTGCCCGCACACCGCGATCCGCGAAGACGCGTCGATCAACCTCGAAGCGGTGGACCGCATGCTGGAGAAATTTCCGAACGCCGACATCGTCTTCATCGAAAGCGGCGGCGACAACCTCGCCGCCACCTTCAGCCCCGAACTCAGCGACCTGACGATCTACGTCATCGATGTGGCGGCGGGCGAGAAGATCCCGCGCAAGGGCGGGCCCGGCATCACCAAGAGCGACCTGTTCGTGATCAACAAGACCGACCTCGCGCCGTATGTGGGCGCGAGCCTGGACGTGATGCGCGCCGACACGATCCGCATGCGCACCGGCCCGCACGGCCTGCGCCCGTTCGTGATGAGCAACCTGAAGACGAACGCCGGGCTGGCCGAGGTGGTGGCCTTCATCGAAGCGAAGGGCATGCTGTGCCAGTGATCGAGCTTGGTAGTCAAGACGCGTACGCCGTGCGGCGCGCCAGCCGCAGCCGCTTCATCGATGTGCGCGGCCTGCGTTACCACGTGCTTGAGTGGGGCGACGCCTCGATGGCGACGCCGCAGCGCCCGCCGCTGGTGATGCTGCACGGCTGGATGGACGTGGCTGCGTCGTTCCAGTTCGTCGTCGACGCGCTGCCGACGGACCGCTACGTGATTGCGTTCGACTGGCGCGGCTTTGGCCTGTCCGACCCGTCGGGCGCCGACAGTTACTGGATCCCCGATTACGTCGGCGACCTCGACACCGCGCTCGACCGGCTGTGCTTCGACACCGCACCCGACCAACCCATCGACCTGCTCGGCCACAGCCTGGGCGGCAACGTCGTGATGCTGTATGCCGGGCTGCGCCCCGAACGCATCCGCCGCCTCGTCAACCTGGAAGGTTTCGGCATGCCGGTGACGAAGCCGGCGCAGGCGCCAAAGCGCTTCGTGCAGTGGCTCGACGAGCTGAAGGCGCCGGCCGCACTCAACACCTACGAGAGCCAGGCCGCCGTGGCTGGCAGGCTGCGCAAGACGAATCCGCTGCTGCCGCTCGACCGCGCCGCGTGGCTGGCGCAGCACTGGTCACGCCAGCAGGTCAACGCCGATGGCAGCGCCGGCCGCTTCGAGATCCTGGGGGATGCGGCGCACAAGCGCGGCAGCCCGATGCTGTACCAGCGCGACGAGGTGCTCGAGTGCTGGAAGCTCATCATCGCGCCGGTGATGTGGGTCGAGGGCGATCAGTCCGACCCCGCGAAGTGGTGGGGCAACCGCTACACCAAGGCCGAGTTCCACGAGCGCCTGAGCGTGGTGCGCCAGGTCGAAAAGCATGTGCTCTCACCCGCAGGCCACATGCTGCACCACGACCAGCCGCAAGACCTGGCACAGCGCCTCGAAGCGTTCCTGCAGCACTGAGCGCCGCAGCCCGGTGCGCCGGGCAACCGTTGCGGAGTCGCATGCGAAAATCGCGCCCTCCTCAAGCAGCAGCACCCAAAGAAAGCACCCCATGGACGTCGAACACATCAATGCCATCGGCAACTCACTCGCCGACCTGACGAAGCGCACGGTCGATCTCCGGGGGTATCTTTGACTACGACCGGAAAGCTTTAAGACTCAACGAAGTCAACGCCGCGCTCGAGAACCCGAAGGTCTGGGACGAGCCGAAGCGGGCGCAGGAACTGGGGCGCGAGAAGCGCACGCTGGAAGGCGTGGTCGAGACGGTCGACCACCTCACCAGCAACCTCGCGGACAACACCGAGCTGTACGACATGTCGAAGGCCGACGGCGACGAAGTCGGCCTGCTCGCCATCGAGGCCGATGCGCAGAAGCTCGAAGCGGCAGTCGCGCAGCTCGAGTTCCGCCGCATGTTCAACAACCCGCTCGACCCGAGCAACTGCTTCATCGACATCCAGGCCGGCGCCGGTGGCACCGAGGCCTGCGACTGGGCCAGCATGCTGCTGCGCCAGTACCTGAAGTACGCGGAGCGCAAGGGCTTCAAGACGACGATGGAGGACGAGTCCGAGGGCGACATCGCCGGCATCAAGAGCGCCACCATCAAGGTCGAGGGCGACTACGCATTCGGCCTGCTGCGCACCGAGACCGGCGTGCACCGGCTGGTGCGCAAGAGCCCGTTCGATTCGGCCGGCGGGCGCCACACCAGCTTCGCCAGCATCTTCGTCTACCCCGAGGTCGATGATGCGATCGAGATCGACATCAACCCCTCCGACGTTCGCACCGACACATTCCGCGCCAGCGGCGCCGGCGGCCAGCACATCAACAAAACCGACTCGGCCGTGAGGCTCACCCACATTCCGACCGGCATCGTCGTGCAATGCCAGGACGGCCGCAGCCAGCACAGCAACCGTGATGTGGCCTGGAAGCGGCTGCGCTCGCGGCTCTTCGACTTCGAGATGCGCAAGCGCATGGAAGAGCAGCAGAAGCTCGAAGACACCAAGACCGACGTCGGCTGGGGTCATCAGATTCGCAGCTATGTGCTCGACCAGAGCCGCATCAAGGACCTGCGCACCGGCTACGAGGTGTCGGCCACGCAGAAGGTGCTCGACGGCGACCTCGACCCGTTCATCGAGGCCAGCCTGAAGCAGGGCGTGTGATGGCGGCGCCGATCCGCGCCCTGCTGTTCGACCTCGACGGCACGCTGATCGACAGCATGCCGCACCACCACAGCGCGTGGGTCGAGTGGCATGCGCGGCGCGGGCTGGTGATCGATGCCGACGCGTTCTTTCTGGCCACCGCCGGGCGCGCCAACGAAGAGATCTTTGCCGACCTGCTGCCCGGCGTATCAGCGGCCGAGATCGAGCGGCTGGTGGACGAGAAGGAGACGCTGTACCGGCAGATCGCGGCGCCCTTGCTCGGGCTGATCGAAGGTGCGCACGACTACGTTGCGCAAGCCCGCGCGGCCGGCCTGCGCCTCGCGGTGTGCACCGCGTCGACGCTGCCGAACATGGCGCTGGCGTTCGCGCGTTTCGGCATCGACACGTGGGTCGACACGGTGGTCAGCCCGGCCGACGTGTCGTCGGCGCCGGGCAGCCACGGCACGCGGCTGCCCGGCAAGCCGCACCCCGACATCTTTCTCGAAGCGGCGCGGCGGCTCGGCATTGCACCGGAGCACTGCATCGTGTTCGAAGACGCGCCGCTCGGTATCGAGGCCGCGCGCCGCGCCGGCATGCGGGCGGTGGCGTTGACGACGAGCCTGCCCGCGTCGGCGTTTGCCGCCTTCGACAACCTGCTCGCGGTGGCGGCGGACTTCACTGCTTCGGAGTTGCACGAGTTTCGCCAACCGCTTGACTTGCAAGGGCGTTGACCGATGGCGCGACTGCTCGCAAGCCTGCATATCGCGCTGCTCGCCAGCGGGCTTGGTGCGGCTTTCGCGGCTGCCGCGCTTGAGGCGGTCGGAGCGGTCGAGGCGGCCGCCAGGCCCGAAGACGCGAGGCGCTGGAGCTGGGACGCCAGCTACAAGGCCGACCTGCTGCACAGCGCGGCCACCGGCACCGTATAGATCGGTAACCTGAGCCTGCGCGCCGACGCCGATGCCAATGCGCTGTTCGGCTGGGCCGGCACGACCCTGCACACCGAAGCACTGCTGAACCACGGCGGCAAGCCGAACCAGCGCATCGACAGCACCCAAGGTCTGAGCAACCTCGAGGTCGTTGCCAGCGCTGCTCGCCTTTACGCCACCTGGATCCAGACAGACTTCGGCGCTGGCAAGAGCCTGCTGTTCGGCCTGTACGACCTGAACTCCGAGTTCTATTCGAACGATGCCTCGGCTCTGTTGATCCACCCGTCGTTCGGCATCGGCATCGACTTTTCGCAGAGCGGGCGCAACGGCCCGTCGATCTTCCCGAACCTCGGGCTGGCGCTGCGCGCCAAGGTGCAGCACGACGGCGGCTACTACAGCCAAGCCGCGCTGATCGACGCCGTGCCCGGCGAACCGGACCACCCCGGCCGCACCGTGCTGCGCCTGAGCCGCAAGGAAGGCGCGCTGGTCGTCGGCGAAGTCGGCTGGCAGCAGGCCGACTCGGCTTCGGCGGCTTCGGCCGACGGCGCAGACGCGGCGAAGCTCGGCCATTGGGCGTTCGGCGCATGGAGCTACACGCAACGCAGCGACACCCAGGACGGCAGCGGCCGCGAACCCAACCACGGTGTCTACGCACTGGCCCAAACCGTGCTGCACAGCGGGCCCGTTGCGCGCACGACCGGCTTCGTTCGCGCCGGTCTGGCGAACCGGCGCATCAACGCGGTCGACCTGGCGTTTGATGCCGGTGTGCTGATCGAGCGGCCGTTCGGTGAGGCGGGCCCGCGTGCCATCACTGCGGGCGTGGCCGTGGCGCGTTTCGGCCGGCCCTACCGCGACGCGGCGACCCGCCCGGTCGCGGCCTGCGAGACCGCTTTCGAGGTTGGCGCGCGCTGGCAGCCCTGGCCGTCACTGGCAATGCAACCGCTGCTGCAGCGCACCTGGAACGCCGGCGGGCGGCCTGGCGACCACGCCACGCTCATCGGCGCCCGCATCGAATGGTCGCCGGGGTCCGGGGCCCCGTGATGACGCGCGCCGAAGCTCGCCCGCCAGGCGGCCGGCGCCACGCGCGCTTGGGCCGGGCCAATCTCGTATACACTTCGCCGCACAGTTATGCGCAAGCCAGTGGTTGTTCGATATCTTTCCCCTTGCCTGCTGCGGTTCTCGCAACAGGTGTCGATAGAAATCCCCCCGATTCGCTCTTGAGTGTCGCTGCATGCGCCGCATGTGCGGCGCATCTACATTGTTCTGACAGATAGGATCTACGTCCATGACGACCCCGACCCAAACCGGTACCGTGAAGTGGTTCAACGAGAGCAAGGGCTTCGGCTTCATTGCTCAAGACGCCGGCGGCGCCGACCTCTTCGCCCACTTCCGTGACATCACGGGCTCCGGATTCAAGACCCTGCTGGAAAACCAGCGCGTCGAATTCGAAGTCAAGCAAGGCCAGAAGGGCCTGCAAGCCGCCAACATCAAGGTGCTGTAAGCATCAGGGCTCGCGCCCTCCAGAAAAACCGCAGCGTCGCTGCGGTTTTTTTTGGCCTGCAATTTCGGTGTCGCGCTTCACATCGGCGTGCACCGGGTCACATCCGGGACGACCGTCGCGCCAGCCCGGCATTAAGATTCTGCCTCCCACCGGAGCCCCTCGATGACCGCACTCACAACACTCGTCAATCACCAGATCCGCCTCGCGGCGCGCCCGAACGGCCTGCCCACACGCGCGGTCTGGAGCTTCACGACCGAGCCGGTCACCGAGCCCGAGGCGGGCGGCGTGCTGGTCAAGACACTGGCGATTTCGCTTGACCCCGCAATGCGCGGCTGGATGAACGAAGGCAAGAGCTACATCGCGCCAGTGGGCATCGGCGACGTGATGCGCGCCGGCGGCGTCGGCACGGTGCTCGCCTCGAAGAACCCGGCGTTCGCAGTCGGCGACGCGGTGAGCTGCGGCACCGGGGTGCAGGAATACTGCCTGGTCGCAGGCGACAACATCAAGGCCAGCGGCCTGTTCAAGATCGACCTGCGCCTGGGCACCGCAACCCAGTGGCTGAATGTGCTCGGCATGCCTGGCATGACCGGCTACTTCGGCCTGATGGACGTGGGCCAGCCGCGAGCCGGCGAGACCGTGGTGGTGTCGGGCGCGGCCGGCGCCGTCGGCCAGACGGTCGGGCAGATTGCGAAGATCAAGGGCTGCCGCGTCGTCGGCATTGCCGGCGGGCCGGAAAAATGCGCCTGGGTCGTCAGGGAACTGGGCTTCGATGCCTGCATCGACTACAAGAATGGCGAGGTCAAGGCGGGCCTGAAGGAACACTGCCCGAAAGGCGTCGACATCTACTTCGACAACGTCGGCGGCGAGATCCTCGACGCGGTGTTGGCGCGCATCAACCGCAAGGCCCGCATCATCATCTGCGGCGCGATCAGCCAGTACAACAACACCACGCCGGTGAAGGGCCCGGCGAACTACCTGTCGCTGCTGGTGAACCGTGCGCGCATGGAAGGCATCGTGGTGTTCGACTACGCCGACCGCTACCACCTCGCCGTGGCCGAGATGGCCGGCTACCTGAAAGACGGCCGCATGAAGAGCAGGGAAGACGTGATCGTCGGCCTCGACACCTTCCCCGAAACGCTGCTGAAGTTGTTCAACGGCGAGAACTTCGGCAAGCTGGTGCTGCAGATCGCGCCAAGCTGAACTGCGCAGCCCGGCCGTCTGGGTCAAGACACGACGCCTGATTCGCCAGCGCTTCTGCCCGACAGCACGGCGGCGCAACTGAAGCTGGCCGGCGATCTGCTGAACATCGTCTTCTGGCGCCACGACCTCGTCACCAATCGCCTGCACTGCGACAACCATGGCTTCACCGTGCTCGGTATTCCGCACTGCGCCGATGGCCTGACGCTCGAAGACTCGCGCTCCTACACCCACCTGGACGACGTGCCCAAGCTCGCCGCCTCGGCGGCGCAGGCGCTGCTGACCGATGTTCCCGTCGATGTCGAAACCCGCCACCGGCGCAGCGATGGCGTCTGGCGCCACATGCTCGTGCGCCGCGTCGTCGAACGCAATGCGGCCGGCGAGGCGGTCGCCTTTGTCGGCGTGTCGCTCGACGAGACCGAACGACATCAAGCCGCCACCGCGCTGCACGCGGCAAGCGCGCGCGCTGCGCTGATTGCCCGCAGTGCCGGCATCGGCACCTGGGAAACCACGCTCGACGACGGCCAGGCCCAAGGGGACGCGCAGATGTACCGGCTGCACGGCCTTGAACCGCGACTTGGCGCCATGAGCCACAACGAGCGCGTGGCACTGGTGCATGCCGACGACCGCAGGTACTTTCTCGACCCGAGGTCGGGCCACCACGACGCGCCCCGCCTGGCGGCTTATGAGTTCCGGGTCTGCCTGCCCAATGGCAGCTACCGCTGACTTGCA
>JANXZA010000002.1 GCA_025355745.1 Rhizobacter sp.
GCATCGCCGACGACGAGGACGCGGGCGCGGGCGAGGCGCTCGCGGGTCACCACTTGTGTCATCTCTTGCGGCGTCTGTTGCGGCGTCTGTTGCGGCGTCTGTTGCAACACCTCGTTCGGCGTGTCGATCGGCATCACAGGTCCTCCAGCCGCTGCGGCGGGTAGCTGTCCCAACTGAGGCAGCCAGGGCATTGCCAGAAATAGTGCTGGGCCTCGAAGCCGCAGGCTGCGCAGCGGTAGCGGTGCAGCGGCAGCGCGGCGCGGCCGACGGCGTCGCGCAGCGCCTTCGTTTCGGTGCTGCTGAACACCGCGGCGTCCTGCTGCCCCAGCAACGCCTGCGCGGCCGACAGTGTCGGGTGGCCGTGCAACTGCGACAGCAGCCGCTCGCGCTGGTGCGCCGGCGCGGGGTCGAGCAGCGCCAGCGCTTCGATCAGGTCCATCGTCGGTGCGCGGCGGTAGCGTTCGAGCAGGCGTTCGAGTGCGGCCGCGCCTTCGCCGCAGGCCAGCGCACTGGCGGCGTAGTCCCGCACGACGAGGTTGAAGGCGGCCGGGTTGGCCACCATCAGAACGCCCCACAGTTGCAGCACCTCGGCGTGGTCGCCGCGGCGCGCGGCGCGCTGGCCGGCGAGCACCAGCGGTCGCGCCGACTGGGGCGCCGCCTCGCGGGCCCGACGCACGGCCGCGTCGGCCTCTTCGGGCTGGTGGCGGGCATCGGCTTCGAGGGCGATCTCGCACCAGTAGTGGCCGATGCGTGAGGCGAACGATCCGGTGCCGCGCTGTTCGAGCTTTTGTGCCACGTCGGCTGCGGCGCGCCAGTCGCGCGAGCGCTCGTGCAGGGTCAGCAGCGCCAGGCGCGCTTCGGTGTCGAAGGCGGTGCCGTCGAGCGCCCGGTAGGCGGCTTCGGCGCGGTCGAGCAGGCCGGCTTTCATGAAGTCTTGCGCGAGTGCATGCTGGGCCCGGTCGCGCTCGCTGGCGGCCAAGTCGGCGCGGTGCAGCAGGTGTTCATGCACACGCACCGCGCGCTCGTATTCGCCGCGGCGGCGGAACAGGTTGCCAAGCGCGAAGTGCAGGTCCGAGGTGTCGGGGTCTTGCTGCACGGCTTCGATGAAGGCATCGATGGCCTTGTCGTGCTGTTCGTTGAGCAGCAGGTTCAGGCCCTTGTAGTAAGCCTTCGGAGAATCCTTTTGCTCGCGCTTCCATTGGCGCACATCGAAGCGCGATGCGAGCCAGCCGAGGCCGAAGGTCAGCGGCAGCCCGAGCAGCAGCCACTGCAGGTCAAAGTCCATCGCGGGGCGGGTGCGGCAGGGTGCTGTCGAGCGTCGGCTGCGAGACCGGCGCATCGGCGGGCGCGGCGATCACGGCCGCGTGCTTGCGCGCCACACGCCGGTGCCGCCACCAGCTCGGCACCATCGCGAATACGCCGAAGGCGCAGCCGAGCGCAAACGCCGCGAGCACGATGAAGACCATCGGCGCACGCCATTCCTGACCGAAGAACCAGCGGATGGCAGCGTCGTGCTGGTTGTTCAGCGCGAACGCGAACAGTGTGAAGAAGACGAGGGCTCGGACGAGCCAGACGAGGAGTCGCATCGGTTCGGAATCAACGGCGCTGAGGGCGGGCCGATTCTACCGGCGGGGTAGCGGGGTGACGGCGTTGTCAGCGGCCCGTGCCGGGGCTGGTTCGGGCGACGACGAGGGTGGTTTGCGGCGCCACCGGCTCAACCGGCACTTGGGCATCGACCGCTTCACGCAGCGCTTTGCCGGGCTTGAAATGAGGGACGAGTTTCTCGGGGATGCCGACCTGTTCGCCGGAACGCGGGTTGCGGCCCACGCGCGGCGGGCGGCGGTTGATCGAGAAGCTGCCGAAACCGCGGATCTCGATGCGGTGTCCTTTGGCCAGCGCCGCCGACATCGCATCGAGGATCGTCTTGACCGCGAACTCCGTGTCGCGATGGGTCAGTTGGCCGAAGCGTTCGGCCAACCGGGTCACGAGGTCGGAACGGGTCATGAACCGGTCACAGACCAGGAGCGGCGCTTACGCGTCCTTCTGGTTGTCCAGCTTGGCGCGCAGCAACGCACCCAGGCTGGTGGTGCCGGCGTTCTCGCGTTCGCTGGTCTGCGACAGGCGGGTCATCGCTTCCTGGTTGTCGGCGTTGTCCTTGGCCTTGATCGACAACTGGATCGAACGCGTCTTGCGGTCGACCGTGACGATCACGGCGTTGACTTCGTCGCCTTCCTTCAGCACGTTGCGCGCATCTTCGACACGGTCGCGGCTGATCTCGGAGGCGCGCAGATAGCCTGTCACGTCGGCGTTCAATTCGATCTCGGCGCCACGCGCATCGACCGTTTTGACCTTTCCCGTCACCGTCATGCCGCGGTCGTTGACCGAGGTGTAGGTGGTGAACGGGTCGGAGTCGAGCTGCTTGATGCCGAGCGAGATGCGCTCGCGGTCGACGTCGACCGCCAACACGATGGCTTCGACCTCCTGGCCCTTCTTGTAGTTGCGCACCGCCGCTTCGCCCGGCTCGTGCCACGACAGGTCGGACAGGTGAACCAGGCCGTCGATGCCGGCCGCCAGACCCACGAAAACGCCGAAGTCGGTGATCGACTTGACGGGGCCCTTGACGCGGTCACCGCGCTGCACGGTGGTCGAGAACTCTTCCCACGGATTGGCCTTGCACTGCTTCATGCCCAGGCTGATGCGGCGCTTGTCTTCGTCGATCTCGAGCACCATGACCTCGACTTCGTCGCCGAGCGAAACGATCTTGCTCGGGGCGACGTTCTTGTTGGTCCAGTCCATTTCCGAGACGTGCACCAGGCCTTCGATGCCCGGCTCGATCTCGACGAACGCGCCGTAGTCGGCGATGTTGGTGATCTTGCCGAACAGGCGCGTGCCGTTCGGGTAGCGGCGCGATACGCCATGCCACGGGTCGTCGCCCAACTGCTTGATGCCGAGCGAGACGCGGTTCTTCTCGGCGTCGAACTTCAGCACCTTGGCCTGCAGTTCCTGGCCGACCTGAACCACTTCGCTCGGGTGGCGGACCCGGCGCCAGGCCATGTCGGTGATGTGCAGCAGGCCGTCGATGCCGCCGAGGTCGACGAAGGCACCGTACTCGGTGATGTTCTTGACCACGCCGTTGACGATCGCGCCTTCATGCAAG
>JANXZA010000216.1 GCA_025355745.1 Rhizobacter sp.
CGCGTCAAGCGCGGCAAGTTCGGCAGCCGGCTGCTGCTCAAGCTGGCGGCGATCTTCGCGCTCGTCGGCGTGGTGCCGGGCGTGCTGATCTACACCGTGAGCTACCAGTTCGTCTCGCGCAGCATCGAGAGCTGGTTCGACATCAAAGTCGAGACCGCGCTCGACGCCGGCCTGAAGCTCGGCAAGGGCACGCTCGATGGCGTCGTCAGCGATGTGGGCGCGAAGACCCGGCTGGCCGCCGAGCGGCTTGGCGACACGCCCGGCGCCGCCCAGCCGCTGGCGCTCGAACGGCTGCGCGAACAGCTCGCGGCGCAAGAGATCGCCATCGTCGGCCCTGCTGGCCAGACGGTGCTGACGACGGGCGGCACGGCGGCGCGGCTGATGCCCGAGCGGCCGGCGCAGGCGCTGCTGCGCCAGGCGCGCAACGCGCGGGTCGTCAGCGAGCTGGTCGGGCTGGACGAAGACACGGCGGGTAGCGCGACCGGTGGAGCAGCGGGAACAAGCGGGGCCACCAGCAGCAGCACCAGCAGCGCCAGCGCGGCGCGCGTGCGCGCCGTCGCCGTCATCCCGACCGCCACCTTCACGCTTGGCGAGGAAGACCGCTACCTCGTCGTCACCCAGTTACTGCCGCCCACGCTGGCCGCCAATGCGCTGGCAGTGCAGACGGCCTACCGCGAGTACCAGCAGCGCGCGCTGGCGCTCGGCGGCCTGCGCAAGATGTACATCGGCACCTTGACGCTGGCGCTGGTGCTGGCGGTGTTCGGCGCGCTGCTGCTCGCGGTCGCCTTGAGCAACCAGCTGGCGCAGCCGCTGTTGCTGCTGGCCGACGGCATGCGCCAGGTCGCCGAGGGTGACCTGAGCAGCAAGCCGGTATTCGCCTCGCGCGACGAGCTGGGCGGCCTGACGCGTTCCTTCGCCGACATGACGACCCAGCTCGCCGAGGCCCGAGCGCTGGCGCAGCGCAGCGTGGTGCAGGTGGAAGGTGCGCGCACCAACCTGCAGACGATTCTGGACAACCTCAGCGCCGGCGTGATCGTGTTCGACCGCGACGGGCGCATCGACACCGTGAACCCGGGCGCGACCCGCATCATGCGGCTGCCGCTGTCGGCATACCGTGGCCAGCGCCTGACCGACGTGCCCGGCCTCGAAGCCTTCGCGCAGGCCGTGGGCCGGCGCTTCGAGCTGCACCGCACCAGCCCCGAGGCTGGCGAACGGGCCCAGTGGCAAGACTCGTTTGAGCTGCAGACGCACACGCCGGATGGCCGCGATCGTGGGTTCGAAAAAGCATCCATCACGCTGCTGGTGCGCGGCGCCTCGATGCCGAACGACGCGCTGCTGATGGTCTTCGACGACATCACCGAGCTCGTCTCGGCGCAGCGCAGCGAGGCCTGGAGCGAGGTCGCGCGGCGCCTCGCGCACGAGATCAAGAACCCGCTGACGCCGATCCAGCTCTCCGCCGAACGGCTGCAGCACAAGCTCGGCCCGAAGCTCGAAGGCGCCGACCAGGCGATGCTGGCCCGGTCAGTCAACACCATCGTAAACCAGGTGCAGGCGATGAAGACGCTGGTCAACGAGTTCCGCGACTACGCCCGCCTGCCTGCGGCGCAGCTGGTTGCGGTCGACCTGAACGCGCTCGTCACCGAGGTGCTCGGCCTGTACGGCAGCGCGCAGGAAAGCGGGCGGCTGCACCCCGACCTCGTGGCGGCGCTGCCCGCCATCGTCGGCGACACCACGCAACTGCGTCAGGTGATCCACAACCTGGTGCAGAACGCGCTCGACGCTGTCGCCGAGCTGGCCGACGGGCGCGTGCGCATCGTCACCGAGGTGGCGCGCAACGAGCTGGGCGAGCCGCGCGTGGTGCGTCTGCACGTCATCGACAACGGCCCCGGCTTCTCGGACAAGGTGCTCAAGCGCGCCTTCGAGCCGTATGTGACGACCAAGACCAAGGGCACGGGCCTGGGGCTGGCGGTGGTGAAGAAGATTGCCGACGAACACGGCGCGCGGGTGCGTGTGGCCAACCTCGGAGTGGCGACCGAGGCCACCGGCGAGATGGCAGCAAGCGCCGCAAGCGTGGGAGTTGGGGCCGCGCGCGGCGCACAAGTCTCGTTATCATTCACCCGATTCGCGAGACCCGCATCCGATGACGGCGCCTACGCCGTCGAGCCCGCCGCCGAACTCCGCGCGCACTGAGCATCCATGGCCACCATTCTTGTTGTTGACGACGAACTCGGCATACGCGCGCTGCTCTCGGAGATCCTCGCCGATGAGGGCCACACCATCGAACTGGCCGAGAACGCCGCGCAGGCCCGCGCCAGCCGCGAGCGCGCGCGGCCCGACCTGGTGCTGCTCGACATCTGGATGCCCGATGTCGACGGCATCACCTTGCTGAAGGAGTGGGGCGCCACATCCATGCTGACCATGCCGGTCATCATGATGAGCGGCCACGGCACGATCGACACCGCCGTGGAAGCCACCAAGTTCGGCGCGATGGCGTTCCTGGAGAAGCCCATCACGCTGCAAAAGCTGTTGCGTGCGGTGGAGCAGGGGCTGGCCAAGCCGGCGTTGCGCAATACCGTGCAGCCGGGGTCGGGAGGTCATCAGCTTAACGACATGCACCTGACCGTCGAGTCGGCGATGACCGGCGGCCTGATGCTGCCGACCACCCCGCTGATGCTGGGCCCTCAGTCAGAGCAGAGCTTCGACCTCGACCGCCCGTTGCGCGAAGCCCGGGATGCGTTCGAGAAGAGCTACTTCGAGTTCCATCTGGCGCAGGAAAACGGCAGCATGACCCGCGTCGCCGAAAAGACCGGGCTGGAGCGCACCCACCTTTATCGCAAGCTCAAGCAACTCGGCGTCGACCTGTCGCGCAACCGGCGCGGGGGTGGGGTGTGAGAGTGGACCGCCGGGCCTCGGATAGAATCGAGCGCTGACGGCCTGGTAGCTCAGTTGGTAGAGCAGCGGATTGAAAATCCGCGTGTCGGTGGTTCGATTCCGCCCCAGGCCACCATCGCTTAGAACATATCCGTAAATAGTACACTCTCGTCCCGAGCCGCACTTCACGCGGTGGTCGGACGAAGGCATGGCAATACGCAAGCGAGTTGAATCGTGGGTGGTGACCGATGATTTCTGGCAGCGAGTCGAGCCGTTGATCCCAGTACGTGAGCGCGTTGCCGGTAAAGAGTACGTGCGCAAGCCAGGGGCAGGACGGCCAGCCAAGCCGGCCCGACAGGTGTTCGAAGCCGTCGTGTACGTGCTGCGCACTGGGTGCCAATGGAAGGCCCTTCCCAAAGAGCGCTTTGGCAGTGCCAGCGCAGTCCACAAGCGATTTCTCGAGTGGGAGAGCACTGGCGTGTTCGAGGCCATGTGGAAGGCGGGGCTCGCTGAGTACGACCAGATGGAAGGAATCGCTTGGCGATGGCAGAGCATAGACGGGGCCATGTTCAAAGCGCCGCTGGCGCAAGAGTCCGTCGGCCCCAACCCGACGGATCGGGGAAAAAAAGGGGAGCAAGCGTCATCTGCTGGTGGACGGGCGTGGCGTCCCGTTGTCGCTCGTCGTGACCGGGGCGAA
>JANXZA010000032.1 GCA_025355745.1 Rhizobacter sp.
CTACAACGTCAAGGTGCAGCCGGTCCGGGTGCTGGCCGCCTGCGGTGGCTTCGACTCCGACATTCAGGCGGCGATGCGGTGGGCCGGTGGCCTTGAGGTTCCTGGCGTTCCGCCCAATCCCACGCCGGCTCGCGTCCTTAACATGAGCCTGGGTTCGTCGGGTGCTTGCAGTCCGGGCTACCAGACCGTGATCGATGAACTGGCGGTTGCGAGCCCACCGGTCGTCGTCGTCGTCGCCGCGGGCAACGACGGCCTGACGGTCGGAACACCCGCCAATTGCACCGGCGTGATCGCCGTGGTCGGCGTGCGCCACACCGGCACCAAGGTCGGCTACTCGGACCTCGGCCCGCAGATTGCGCTCAGCGCGCCGGCCGGCAACTGCGGGAACCAGACCGGCACCTGCCTGTTCCCGCTGCTGACCACCGCGAACAACGGCACGCAAGGCCCGGTCGCAAGCATTTACACCGATGGCGACTTGCACCCCACGCTCGGCACCAGTTTTTCTTCACCCCTTGTTGCGGGCACGGTGGGGTTGATGTTCTCCGCCAACCCGGCGCTCACACCTGCGCAAGCACTGAACGCATTGCGGGCGACGGCGCGCGCCTTCCCATCCAGTGGCGCCGCACCCATTCAACGCACCACAGGCGGCCCATTCTTTCCTGTCAGTGCCTGCACTGCACCGACCAACGTGGAGCAAGGCTACGAGTGCTACTGCACCACGAGCACCTGCGGCGCGGGCCTGCTCGATGCCGGCGCAGCGGTCGCGGCGGTGGCGAAGTTGACGGCCAACATCGCGCTGGCGTCGACGTCGGTGGCGGTCGGAACGTCGGTGGCGCTCGACGGTTCCAGCTCGACCGCGGTGACCGGCCGGACGATCACCGGCTACCAGTGGGCGGTCACTGATGGCGCTGCCTTCGCCGCGTTCAGCAGCGCCACGAACGCGGCCAGTGCCACGCTCAAGACCAGCGCTGTCGGCTTCGTCACCATCAGCCTGACCGTGACCGACAGTGCCGGCCAGACCGACACCACGACCACCACGCTGACGGTCGGCAAGCCCGTGCCCATCGTGCCGCCGCCGGTGCCGGTCGATCCGCCGGCCGGCTCGTCGGGCGGCGGCGGGGCGATGGAACTCGGCTGGCTGCTCGGCTGGCTCGCGTCGGTGATCGGCGTCTATGCCGTCACGCCGCGGCCGCGCGGCTTGCGCCGTTTGTGCCGCTCGTAGCGCTCGCGCTGCGCATGCCCTCGCTCAGCCGGCACCCTTCGGCGCGCACGCGCTGAAGGCCTTGCCGCCCAGCGCATCGGCGGGCAGGCCCGCCAGTTGCGCGGCTCGGGCCGCATCGACCGCGTCGGCGCGCAGCTTGTAGCTGCTGGTCGGCGCGCTCAGCTCCACCAGCCGCGCCGTGCGGATGCCTTGCTGCGTGAACTGTTCGAGCGCGCGGCTGGCGCGGGCGCGGTCGTCGAAGCGGCCGAGCGACAGACCCGGCTCGAGCGCGGCCGGGCTGGTCACGGCCTCGAACGGCAGGTTGCGGCGCACGAGTTCTTCCTGCTTGCGCGTCATCGCCTCGAGGTTCGGGAACTTGCCCATGTAGACGATCCACGCGCCCGGCAGGTCGGTCTTGACGCTGGCCCAGGCGAGCGCCGGTGCGCTCGGCCAGGCCGCGCGCAAGGCGGCTTCTGCGGCCGCCAGTTCGGTGGCCGTGAACGGGCCGGCTTCCAGGCACGCCGGGGCTTTCACTGCGGCGGCCTGCGGCGGCGGCAGGATGCGGATCAACTCCGGGTGCACCTGGCGCAGCAGGCGCTCGGGCTCGCGGTCGCCGATCGAGCGAATGCCGACGACGCTGTCGAGCCAGCCCTGGGTCCAGGCGAAGAAGGCCAGGTTCGCCAGCAGCAGCGCGAGCACGGCGGCCCTCAGCATTGCGGGCCCGGCATCGAGCGCGAGCCCTGCGCCCGGCCGACCTGGCGCCTAACGCACGTCTTGAGCATCATCGTTTGAGCGTCATGTCTTGCAGCTCATGCAGGCGCCGCTGCGGGCTCGTCGAGCCGCACGCTGACCTCACCGCTGGCCACCGCCACGGTGCTGCCGTCCGCCGTCTCCACGAGTAGGGCGCCCTGCGCCGAGACGCCACGCGCCACCCCTTGCGCAACGTCGGGGCGGGTCGTGCGCACCACCCGCCCGCGCAGCAGGTCACGGGCCGCGAACCTGGCGGCGAAGGCGCTGAAGCCGTCGCGCTCAAAGCTCTTCAAGGCCTGCACCAGCGGCAGCGCGATGCGCGCCAGCGCGGCGGGCGCGCTGGCCTGCGCATCGAGCTCGCGCAGCGTTGCGAAGCCGGTGCTGGTGTCGGCCGCAGCGAACGGCAGCACGTTCAGGCCGACGCCGATGATGACCAGGCGCTGCGTGCCGGCGGCCACGGTTTCGATCAGGATGCCGCCGAGCTTGCGGCCGGCGCCGCCGGCGTCGAGCAGCCACAGATCGTTGGGCCACTTGAGGCCGAGGCGCAGCGCGCTGGTGGACTCGGGCTCGGGCTCGGGCTCGGTCCTGGGCTGGGTCGCGCGCGCGCCCAGCGGGTCGAGCGCATCGCACAAGGCCACGCCGACGGCCAGCGACAGGCCCGACCAGTCGGCCAGCGCGAGCGGCAGGCCGAGCGAAAACGTCAGCGAGGCGCCAGGCACCGACTTCCAGCTCCGGCCCTGTCGGCCGCGCCCGGCGCTCTGGTGTTCTGCGACCAGCAAGCAGGGTTGCAGGTCGGCCGCGCGGTGCCCGAAGGCCGCGCTCTCGACGCTGCGGCGCACCAGCACGTCGCCGGCCCGCTCGGGGTCGCCCGCGTCGCGCGCGTCCCGCCGGTCCTCGGGCAGCACCCGGGCCCGTTCCAGCAGCGCCGAGTTGGTCGACGCCGTGCTGCGCAGCACCTCGACGCTCAAGCCCGGCAGCAGCGGCACGAGCTGTTGCCACAGGGCTTGCGCACCCCACGCCAGGGCTGCATCCGGCTCGGGGGTTTCGCGCGATGGCGGCATCGATGGAGATGGTGGCACTGGCGCTGGCGCTGGCACTGACGCTGACGCTGGCACTAGCGCTTCGGCGCCAGCATCGTGCCGCGGCAGCGCCGCGACCCGCAGCGGCACTCGAACTGCTTCTTGACCTTCGGCGTGTGGCGCCCGTCGAGCACCAGGCCGTAGTCGTAGGCGAGTTCTTCGCCCGGCTTGATCGCGCGCAGCGCCTTCACGAAGATGCGGCCGTCGACTTCCTCGGCTTCGCAGTTCGCGGCACAGCCATGGTTGATCCACTTGGCCGAGTTGCCGGTGTGCTTGCCGTCGATCACATGCTTGTCGTCGACATGGAAGTAGAAGGTGTGATCGGGGTTCGCGGGGTCGTGCGGATGGCGCCGCAGCGCTTCCTTCCAGGTGATGACCTCGCCGGTGTATTCGATCACCGTCTCACCGCGCTTGATCGGCACGAGCGTGAACACGCCCTTGCCGTGGACGCCCGACAAGCGCACTTGAAGGCGCCGGCCGCGCGGCCGGATGGCGGTGTTGGGGGATTCGGGTGAGCCGATGGAGGCGGCCTTAGAGGCGGCCTTCAAAGAGCGCGGCGAAGGGTCGGTGGTGGCGCTTGCTTGCGGCATCTGATTCTTTGGGTACATTGAAATCATGGGGGCGCGCGCGTGCAGGCGTGCGCGCGAGACCCGGATTGTATGGACGCGCGGCGACCGGCCGCATCACGATCACATCACGACGAAAGAAACATGAGCAAGTCACTGATCATTGCCGAGAAGCCCTCCGTCGCCCAGGACATCGTGCGCGCCCTCACGCCGCAGGCCGGCAAGTTCGACAAGCACGACGAATACTTCGAGAGCGAGAAGTACCTCGTCACCTCGGCCGTCGGCCACCTGCTGGAGATCAAGGCACCGGACGAGTTCGACGTGAAACGCGGCAAGTGGAGCTTCGCGAACCTGCCGGTGATCCCGCCGCACTTCGACCTGAACCCGATCGACAAGAGCAAGGGCCGCCTGAGCGCCATCGTCAAGCTCGTCAAGCGCAAGGACGTGAGCGACATCATCAATGCCTGCGACGCCGGCCGCGAGGGCGAGCTGATCTTCCGGCTGATCCAGCAGCACAGCAAGAGCAAGCACCCGGTGCGCCGCCTGTGGCTGCAGAGCATGACGCCGGCCGCCATCCGCGACGGCTTCGAGCACCTGCGCACCGACCTGCAGATGCTGCCGCTGGCCGACGCGGCGCGTTGCCGATCGGAGGCCGACTGGTTGGTGGGCATCAACGGCACGCGCGCGATGACGGCCTTCAACTCGCGCGACGGCGGCTTCTTCCTGACGACGGTGGGCCGGGTGCAGACGCCGACCTTGTCGATCATGGTCGAGCGCGAGGAGAAGATCCGCAAGCACGTCGCGCGCGACTACTGGGAGATCAAGGCGACCTTCGCGGCGCTTGCCGGCGAATACGAAGGCAAGTGGTTCGAGCCGAAGTGGAAGAAGAACCCAGACGACGCTGAGCAGCGCGCCGACCGCCTCTGGAACGAACGCGACGCGCAGGCCATCGCCGCCGCCGCGCGCGGCCAGCCGGCCAGCGTCACCGAGGAAGCCAAGCCCAGCACGCAAAGCGCTCCCGGCCTGTACGACCTGACGACCTTGCAGCGCGAGGCCAACTCGCGGCTCGGCTTCTCGGCCAAGACCACGCTGTCGATCGCCCAGGCGCTGTATGAAAAACACAAGGTGCTGACCTATCCGCGAACTGACAGCAAGGCCTTGCCGGAAGACTATGTGGACGTCGTCAAGCAGACGATGAAGATGATCGCCACCGAAGACATGCCGGGCCCGCTGCGCGCACTCGCGGCCCATGCGAAGACGGCCATCAAGGAGGGTTACGTCAAGCCGAACAAGCGCATCTTCGACAACGCCAAGGTCTCGGACCACTTCGCGATCATCCCGACCTTGCAGGCGCCGAAGAGCCTGAGTGAGATCGAAGCGAAGCTTTACGACATGGTCGTGAAGCGCTTCCTCGCGGTGTTCTTCCCGGCCGCCGAGTTCATGGTGACGACGCGGATTTCTACGGTCAAGGCAGATGTGGATGGGCAGGCGCGGGAACACAAGTTCCAGACCAACGGCAAGGTGATGGTCAAGCCGGGCTGGCTCGCCGTCTATGGCCGCGAGGTGCAGGAAGAAGACGCGAACCTGGTGGCCGTGGCACCGGGCGAGATCGTGCGCACCGAGCGCGTCGATGTGAACGCGCTCAAGACCAAGCCGCCCGCGCGCTACACCGAGGCCACCTTGCTCAGCGCGATGGAAGGCGCGGGCAAGCTGATCGACGACGACGAGCTGCGCGAGGCGATGCAGGAGAAGGGCCTGGGCACGCCGGCAACGCGCGCGGCCACCATCGAAGGCCTGATCTACGAGAAGTACATCCACCGCGAAGGACGCGAGCTGGTGCCCGGCGCAAAGGCATTCCAGTTGATGACCTTGTTGCGCGGCCTGGGGGTCGAAGACCTGACCAAGCCCGAACTGACCGGCAACTGGGAGTTCCAGCTGGCCGAGATGGAGAAGGGCCGGCTCGAGCGCGAGACCTTCATGGCCGAGATCGCACAGATGGCCGAACGCATCGTGCGCAAGGCCAAGGAATACGACCGTGACACGATCCCCGGCGACTACGCCACGCTGAATACACCGTGCCCGAACTGCGGCGGCGTGGTGAAGGAAAACTACCGACGCTTCGCCTGCACGGGCGTGGCTTCAAGTTCCACGTCTGCGACTGAAGGCTGCGGCTTCAGCATCAGCAAGATTCCCGGCAGCCGCGCCTTCGAGCTCGACGAAGTGGAGCGGTTCCTGGCGGACAAGAAGATCGGCCCGCTCGAAGGCTTTCGCTCGAAAGCCGGTTGGCCGTTCACGGCCGAGCTGAAGCTCGCGTTCGATGACGAGCTGAAGAACTGGAAGCTCGAATTCGACTTCGGTGAAGACGCCAAGAAGGACGGTGAATCGGGTGAGCCGATCGACTTCTCCGGCCATGAAAGCCTGGGCCTGTGCCCGAAGGACCAGGGCCATGTGTACGAGCATGGCGCGAGTTATGTTTGCGAACACGCGGTCGGCGCAAACCTGACCTGCGACTTCAAGAGCGGCAAGATCATCCTGCAGCAGCCGGTGGCGCGCGAGCAGATGGGCAAGCTGCTCGAGACCGGCAAGACCGACCTGCTCGAAGGCTTCGTCTCGAACAAGACGCGGCGCAAGTTCAAGGCGCGGCTGGCTTACGACAAGAAGGAAGGCAAGGTCAGCTTCGAGTTCGAACCGCGCGCGCCGCGGGTTCCTGCCAAGGGTGCGGCGAAGAAGCCGGCGGCGAAGAAGGCGGCGTGATGGGCGTGAGAATTTAAGAAAAAACTTCACCGCAGAGGAGCGGAGTTGACGGAGTTGACGGAGTTGACGGAGTTTCGCAGAGTCAATGCCTTTCTCACTCTGCGAAACTTCGCCAACTCCGTCACTCAGCGGTGAATGAATTGTGTTCGATCACCCCAGGCACACCACCGAGGCGGTGGCCACCAGTTCGTTGAACAGCGCCATCGAGACCCTGCCCGAGACGGCATATGGGTCGAGCACGGCGGCCTCGGAATACTTCAACAGCAAGGCGGGGTTCAGCCGCCCCATGTTGACCTGGCCCATCGACCAGCCGGCGAAGCTGCGCTCTTCGATCTCTTCGTAGCTGAGCAGCGCCACGTCGGTGTGGCGCGGGTCCTGGGCGATACGGTTGTAGAGCTTGCTCACCGGCAGCCGCCCGCCCTCCAGCACCTGCAGGAAGATCTCGCCGGAGAAGCACAGCACGCCGGTGACTCCGCACAGCGGGTTGTTCAGCGTCGACTTTTTCAGGATCGCGTTCAGCGTCTCGGGGCGCACCGTTTCGGTGGCGCGGCTTGCATACATCAGTCGGACCAGCATCGCGTTCCCCTAGACTTTCTTGCTGAGCAGTGACAGGAACTCGCGCCGCAGGTTGGCGTTCTTCAGGAACGCGCCGCGCATCACACTGTTCGTCATCATCGATTCGTCGTCCTTCACGCCGCGCCAGTGCATGCAGAAGTGGTCGGCCTCCATCACGATGGCCAGGCCGTCGGGCTGGACCCGGTCTTGCAGTTCGTTGGCGAGCATCGTCACCGCCTCTTCCTGGATCTGCGGGCGGCTCATGATCCATTCGCAGATGCGCGCGTACTTGCTCAAGCCGATCAGGTTCGAATGCTCGTTCGGCAGGATGCCGATCCAGACCTTGCCCATGATCGGGCACAGGTGGTGCGAGCAGGCGCTGCGCACCTTGATCGGGCCGACGATCATCAGCTCGTTCAGGCGCGAGGCGTTCGGGAATTCGGTCACCGAAGGCATCGGCACATAGCGGCCGCGGAACACTTCGGTGAGGAACATCTTGGCCACGCGCCGGGCCGTCTGCTTGGTGTTGTGGTCGCTGTCGGTGTCGATCACGAGGGCGCGCAACACTTCCTGCATCTTGGCTTCGACCTCGGCGCGCAGTTCGTCTATCTCGCCTTCTTCGATGAACGCGGCGATGTTGTCGTTGGCGTGAAAGCGGCATTGCGCGCCGACCAACCGATAGCGAATGCGCTCCGACGCGGCGAGCTGCGAAAGGTCCTCTTCGGATCTGAATATCGATGTCGGTAGTTCGCTGCCCATGCGTTGTGCTCCCATCTTTTCGTGGGGCTAAGGGTAACGCAGCGGCGCTAGGCGTGGGCTCGGTGGCGGTGCAGACCGTAGACTGCACGCGGTGAATCTCCCGGCCATGCCTCCTGGCGCCTCGCTGCCGCTCGCGCAACTGCTGAACCACACGGCCGATGCGGTGCAGGCGGTGCGTGCCGGCCAGTCGCTCAATGTCGCACTCGCGCAGTGCCCGGCGGCGGCGCGGCCGGGCACGCAGGCGCTGAGTTTTCACGCGCTACGCTGGCTCGGCTCGGCCCAGGCGCTGCGGATGCTGCTCGCGCCCAAGACGCCGCCGCCGGCGGTCGATGCGCTGTTGCTCACCGCCCTGGCACTGCTCTGGCCGCCGGCGGCGGCAGGGTCGGCGGCGGGGACGGCGGCAGGGTCGGCGTCATCCGGCATCGAGGCCGGGCCACTGCTTCATGAAGGCAGCCTGCCGTATGCCGAGCACACGCTGGTCGATCAGGCGGTCGATGCGGCACGCCTGCGCGTGAAGGCCAGCGCGGCGTTCGTCAATGCGGTGCTGCGGCGGTTCCTGCGCGAGCGCGACGCGCTCGTGGCCGCCGCGCAGCGTGTCCCGGTCGCGCGCTTCAACCACCCGGCGTGGTGGATCGAGCGGCTGAAGGCCGACTGGCCGGCGCAATGGGAGGCGATCCTCGACGCCAACAACCGGCATGCGCCGATGACCTTGCGCGTCAACGCGCGCCGCAGCAGTGCGGCCGCGTACGCTGAGCGGCTGGTCGCGCGGGGCATGGCGTGCAGGGTCGTCGGGCCGCAGGCGGTGACGCTGGCCCAGCCCTGCCCGGTGACGCAGTTGCCGGGCTTCGCGCAGGGCGATGTGTCGGTGCAGGACGCCGCCGCGCAGCTCGCGGCGCCACTGCTGGTCGGCGTCGGCCTGGCTGGCCTGACCGGCCTGAAGTCGGGCGCGCGCGTGCTCGACGCCTGCGCCGCGCCGGGTGGGAAGACCGCGCACCTGCTCGAGCTGGCCGACCTCGACCTGCTGGCCATCGACCGCGACCCGGCGCGTCTGCCGCGCGTGCGCGAGACGCTGGCGCGCCTCGGCCTGACGGCGCGCACTCAGGCCGCCGACGCCGGCGATCCGGGGGCGTGGTGGGACGGCACGCTGTTCGACGCGATCCTGCTCGACGCGCCCTGCAGTGCCTCGGGCATCGTGCGGCGCCACCCGGATGTGCGCTGGCTGCGCCGCAGCTCCGACATCACCGCGCTCGCCGCCACGCAAGACCGCTTGCTGGACGCGCTGTGGCCCTTGCTCGCGCCGGGCGGGCGGCTGCTGTACAGCACCTGCTCGGTGTTCCGGGCCGAAGGGCAGGCGCGCATCGACGCTTTTTTGCAACGCCAGCGTGATGCGGGCCTGGCTGGCAGCCCGTCATCGCCCGGCCACTTGCTGCCACTGCCCGACAATGGCAGCGAGCGATCGGTGCACGGGCCCGGCGACGCGGCGGACGGCTTTTTTCACGCGCTGCTGGCCAAGCCCTGAGCATCGGTCTGCGGTGGCCGGATGTCAGCCCCGCCAAATCAACCGACCCGGATTCCCGCAGCCCATGCACAGCGCGGCAAGACATGACGACCTTGCTCGGCCCCGCACCATGCCCTGCGCTGGCCGGCGGGACGCGTTGCGGCGATGCTGGCGTGGCTGGCGTGGCTGGCGCAGCGGGTTCGGCGGCTGCGCTGCGCTGCTGGCCATGCTCGTCATGCTGCTCTGCCTCGTGCCCGGCCCGGCCGCGGCGGCCGAGCCGGAACTCAGCAACTTCGAGCTGG
>JANXZA010000034.1 GCA_025355745.1 Rhizobacter sp.
GCGCTCCTGCCCATGTTTAGCAACGCTTAACACCTCCTTAGCAACGCTGAAGGACGGCGGGTGTCCGGTGCCGCGACAGTGGCTCCATCGCCAACCCATGCCGGAGTCCCCGGCGAACCCAGGAGATCACGCCATGAACAGCCAACGAATCCTTCGCCACCTGGTCCAGGTCGCGCTGATGGTCGGTACGGTGGCTTTGCTGCCGAGCGTGCAGGCCGAACCGCTCCCGGCCGTCGGTGCACTTGCCCCGATGACGGCGCCCTCGCAGGACCCGATCGGCGACGTGCCAATCCTGGTGGCACCAACCGGTAACCCGTGGTTCTGTTTCGGCGGCCGGTGTATCGGCACGGCGACGGCGCAACGCGACGTGGACGGGCTGCCGCGCGGCGCGAGCGGCCGGCTGACCCCCGACGCGCGGCCGCTGCTGGTGGCGCCGAGTTGCACCAACAGCAACTGCCGGCCGACTAAGAACATCGGGCAAGCGCAGCCGTCGATACAAGGCAACGAGTCGTTCGACGCGACACCGGTCTTGGTGGCGCCGGATTGCGGCAGCGTCACCTGCAATTGGTTCCGCTTCTTTGGATGAGCCGGGACGGCTTGGCACCTGTTCGGCACCGTCGCTCCGGCCAAGTCGCACGACGCGCTCGTCGCCGAACGACCCATGTTCCGCAACCCCAGACCAGAAAGGACCCACCATGTTCACCGCAACCCAAACCGCTTCGCTTGCCTTGCTAGCGATCTGCGCCACTCTCGCCCAAGCCGGCGCGCCACACGCTGCGGGCGCCTCCCGCGCCGCCATCAACCCGCAGCCGCTGCCGCCGCAGAACGTCCAGGCCATGTCGCGTGTGGCCATCAACCCGCAGCCGCTGCCGCCGCATAACGCCCAGGCCATGTCGCGCGTCGCCATCAACCCGCAGCCGCTGCCACCGGAAACCTCCAGGGCCGCAGCGCGCAATGTCGGGCCACGCAGCGGCTACATCGGCGACACCGAGAAGAACTGACGCCATCGCCGCGCCGACCGGGCCGTCTTTCTGGACTCCGGTCGCGCCGCCCGCCTGCGTAGCCACCATCCCAAATGCACAGGTGCACAGATGAAGATCAAGCTCACTCAGAACCCCTGGTTCGTGCCGGCGTGCGGCGTAGCCTTGCTGGCCATGCAGGCCTGGATCTCCTCGCCGCTCGAGATGCTGGTCATGGATATGCCCTGGTTCGTTGCCATCGTCGGCGGTCTGCGCGTTGCACGCACCATGTCGGACGAGGCCCCCGCGGATCAGCGGCCCCTCCCGACCCGCTCGACCAAGGCCGTCCTGGCGCTGCTTGCGCTGGGCACCTTTCTCGCCGCCGCGGCCCTCATTGTCTGGTGGCGCATCACCGACTCCGGCATGGTCGGCTGGCTCGACGCGGTGCAGGCCCGTCATGGCGGCAAGTACAGCCCGAGGCTGAGCCTGCTCACCGCGTTTGCCTACCTGTTCGATGTCGGCGCTGCGGCCGTCGCTCTGGCCGTATGGCTCGGCCGATCGAGCCGGGACGCCGGTGGGGGCAAGCCTGGCCCGGCGCCGACCGCATCGGTTGCGCCGGTGGTCGTGATGCGCCCCGCCGACACGGCCGGCAAGCACGCGCTGGTCTTCGTGTTCGGGGGAATGATCGCGGCCACCTGGACCATCGGCTTCGTCGCCTACGAAGTGGTCACGATGGGACACCGTGCCGAACTGCAGGCCCGCTACTCGCCAGTGGAACTGGGTGCAACGCAGGCCAGCGTGCCGGCGGCCGAGTTCCTTGCCTTGCACGGTGCGCCGCACGCTCTCGGTCATCTGTCGGTGCGGCACGGCCAGGCTCGCGAGAAGACGCACTACCTTCCGCTGGTCGCACAGGGTGCACGACGCGACGACCCGGTACGCTGGATTGTCCGGGCCGAGGCCGACGCGATGCCTGCGTTACCCGCGACCGTGCTGGTACACGCCACGTCGCAGGCCGTGCCTCAGTCGGTGCAGGAAGGGCTGGCGCGGATGGGCGTCCAGCTGACGCGCGACGTGCGGCTGGTGAGTCTGGTTCCGAGCATGAACGGGCATGTGGAGAGCCGCCTCGAAGAAGACCGCGACTTCTTCGTCGGCGTGGCCGGCTTCGCCAGCGTCGTCATCCTGCTGCTATGGGCCATGCTCTCAGTGCGCGGCTTTTGGCAGCGGCGCAACGAGGCCGCAGCGGTGAAGTGATCCGCGCGCGTGCGCAGCGCGTCCTCAACCGCGTTCAATTGCCATGGCCATGGCAAATGCCTGCTCGGCGCCCAACGCGGCGCCCGCCAGGCGCAGCCTGGCGAGTTCGTCGGCTGACATCTGCTCGAGCAGCGAAGCCTCGGTGTCCGCGATCAGCTTTGCCTCGGCCGGGCTGGTGTCGAAAGCCATATCGCGACGAGCCGGGGCGAACAGCCGGTCACAACCCCCTTGTCGGCACCAATGCTCCCGTGATCAAGGGATGCGGCAAGCGCAGGCCGCGACATACGATCGATTTCGCCGCATAGAGCGAACATCGCGTGAGTGCTCCGCACTCCTGGACGGGAAGGGTTTACGTGAACGAAGGAGGGAGAGCGCGAGCCGCGCACGAGTTGTGCCTGGAGCAGCGGCTGTTGCAGGCTGCCGAGGACCTGCTCGCTCATCAGGGCCGCCGGGTGATGTCGGTGAGCTTTCCCAACGCCGATCCTCCCCTCTTCATCGTCGTCGGCGAGACGCCCCAGCTCGCGGAGTTGCTGGCAGCCGCGACTCGGGAGGTCAGAAGGGACGACCGATGCCGACACGGGCGTCGGGGTTCACCTCATGATGGCGGCCCTCATCCGGGCCCGCAGGGAGCAGACCTACGAAGTCGAATCGCTCAGCTTGATGTTGACCCGCGAACACTGGATACCGGTGGAGGGCGTGCACGAGTTGCCGCGGTTCTGTTGCGATAGTGCAGCCGGCTCCGGCAAGATCCGGCGATGGCAGTCGATCAGAAAGCCAGCGAGTAGAACTTGTCTGCTGCGGACGAGGCTCGATCTTTGATCGAGGCGAGCTGGTCCTTCTTGATCATGTGCATCGTCTCGATGCCGGCGATCACCGCGCGTGCGCAGCGAAAGTTATTGAACCCGAGCATCGGTCGCACGATGCGCTTGACGGCCCGGTGGTCCTGCTCGATCAGGTTG
>JANXZA010000045.1 GCA_025355745.1 Rhizobacter sp.
CTTGACGTGCTCGAGAAATTCGTTCGCGTCATGGGTCTCGTCCTGGATGTCGATCAGCGACTGCAGCCACAGCGCGCCCAGGCGCTGCGCCTCTTGCACCTGCGCGCCGCCGGTCTTGTAGAGCCAGTGCGCGGCGATGCCTTTTTCGGCCACTGCGTGCATCTGCTCGGTGCGGATCTGGAACTCGACCGCCGTGCCCAGCGGGCTCACCAGCGTGGTGTGCAGCGACTGGTAGCCGTTCGCCTTCGGGATCGCGATGTAGTCCTTGAAGCGGCCGGGCAGGGGCTTGAAGAGCTGATGCAGCACGCCCATCGCCAGGTAGCACTCGGGCAGCGTCGTGACGACGATGCGAAAGCCGAAGATGTCGTTGACCTGCGCGAACGTCAGGTGCTTTTCGCGCATCTTCTTGTAGATCGAGAACAGGGTTTTTTCCCGGCCGTGCACCTGCACCGCCAGTTCGGCCTGCGCGAAGGCGTTCTCGACCTCGCGCTGCATCCGCTCGACGATGTCGCGCCGGTAGCCGCGCGCCTTCTGCACCGCTTTCGACAGCGCCGCCTGGCGCCACGGCCGCGAGTGCTGGAACGACAGCTCCTGCAGCTCGCGGTAGGTCTGGTTCAACCCCAGGCGGTGCGCGATGGGGGCGTAGATGTCGAGCGTTTCGCTGGCGATGCGGGTGCGCTTGGCCGCTGCCATGGCGTCCATCGTGCGCATGTTGTGGAGACGGTCGGCGAGCTTGATGAGGATCACGCGCACGTCGCGCGCCATCGCCAGCAGCATCTTGCGGAACGACTCGGCCTGCGACTCTTCACGGGTCGAAAACTTCAGCTTGTCGAGCTTGGTCAGGCCATCGACCAGGTCGGCCACCGGCGCGCCGAAGCGCTCGATCAACTCGGCCTTGGTGATGCCGCAGTCTTCCATCGCGTCGTGCATCAGCGCGGCCATGATGGCCTGCGCGTCGAGCTTCCATTCGGCGCACAGGCCGGCGACTGCGATCGGGTGCGTGATGTAAGGCTCGCCGCTGGCGCGGAACTGGCCGAGGTGGGCTTCGTCGGCGAAGCGGTAGGCATCGCGAACGCGGCGGATGTCGGCGCTGTCGAGGTAGTCGAGCTTGTGGGTCAGGGCAGCGAACGAGGCTGCAGCGGCATCGGCGGCGGCTGCCGGCAACAGCACCGAGGCGGGCGGCGACGGCGCTGCGCGACGGGCCGATGGGGGCGTCGGCTCGCGCACGGCGGTGGGGGAGCGGGAGCTCATTGCGCGAATCTAACGCGGATCAAGCGTACCTGCCGCGCCAAGGGGCAGGTGGGGATCGGGCGGCGGAACTGGCCAACGAGCCGGTCAGAACATCGGTCAGGGAACCGGTCAACGAATCGATCAAAGCACCGGTCAGAGAGCCGACGCGGGGCGGGCACGCGGCGTGGCCGGGTGCGCCCGGGGGTCATGGCGGCATCAGAGGCGCGTCAGACCGGTACCTTGCGCAGCATCTCGATGCCGATCTCGCCGGCGGCGATCTCGCGCAGCGCCGTCACGCCGGGCTTGTTCTTGGTCTCGATCTTCGGCGCGTGGCCCTGACTGAGCATGCGCGCGCGGTAGGTGGCGGCCAGCACGAGCTGGAAGCGGTTCGGAATGCGAACCAGGCAGTCTTCGACGGTGATGCGGGCCATGTGCAGTGCTCCAGAGGGGGAAGGGGTAGCGTGGCGCGCTTGCGTCGGCACGCAGTCGCACGGTGTCGGGTCAGATCAGATCGACGGGTTCAGTTCAGCCGGTTCAGTTCAACCGGCTCAACTCAAAGACAGCGCCGCGAAGACTGCGGGCCGGCTGCGTTGCAGCGCGTTGTACTTGAGCCGCTGCGAATGAACAATCGTCTTCAGGTCGAAGAGCGCCGTCTCGAACGAAGCATTGATTATAACGAAGTCGAAGTGGCGGGCCTGCGAAACCTCGACCCGCGCGTTCACCATCCGCTGGCTGATGACCTGCGGCGGGTCTTCGCCGCGCCGGTGCAGGCGTTGCAGCAGTTCTTCCCAGCTCGGCGGCAGGATGAAGATCAGCACCGCGTTCGGGAACAGCGCCTTGATCTGCAGCGCGCCCTGCCAATCGACCTCGAGCACCACGTCTTGCCCGCCGGTGATATGCGCTTCGATCGCACCGCGCGAGGTGCCGTACAGGTGGCCGTGGACCTCGGCCCATTCGAGGAAGGCGCCGCGCGCGACCATCGCGCGGAACGCGGCCTCGTCGATGAACTGGTACTCACGTCCCTGCTGCTCCTGGCCGCGCGGCGCGCGGGTGGTGTGCGAGATCGCCACCACCAGGTGCGAGTCGACCTGAAGCAGCGCGCTGACGAGGCTCGACTTGCCGGCCCCGCTGGGCGCGGCAATGACGAAGAGGTTGCCGGGATAGTCCATGCGAGGCGTGACCTTACCCGATGTTCCGTTCCGGGCGTCGGAACGCCACGCTTTCAGACGATTTCGATGGCCATCCAAAAAGTTTGTTTCTCAAACCTTTCTCAGGGTTTGGCGCAAGCCAAGACAGGGACATACCCGCAGCCGCGTCGCCCTTTGATGCTTGACGCCAGCCCATGTCAAGCCGGAAGATACGGCGGCCCGAGCGCAGCGCTTCCCGCACCTTCACGGAGACACCATGCAAGTTCGTTCCACAAACTACCGAGCCTCAATGGGTTTGAAGATGGCCTTCGCCGCCAGCCTGGCCATGGCCGCCGGTGGCGCGCTGGCGCAGACGGTGAAGATCGGCTGGCTGTCGTCTTTGACCGGCCCGTTGTCGTCGGCCGCCATCGCCGAGAACCAGGGCGTGCAGCTCGCCGTCGACGAGATCAACAAGGCCGGCGGCATCCTGGGCAAGCAGATCGAACTGCTGACGCGCGACACCGCCGGCGACCCGACCAAGGCCGTCAACTTTGCGCAGCAGCTCGCCTTCAGCGACAAGGTGCAGTTCGTGATCGGCCCGGTCAACTCCGGCGAGGGCCTGGCGACCACGCCGATCCTGGCCAAGGCCGGCGTGCCCAACATCATCATCGGCTCGATCGACGAGCTGACCGACGCCGCCAAGTACCCGCTCGCGTTCCGCGCCATCAACACCAACCGGCAGTGGATCTCGACCGCCAACGCTTATGCGCTGGGCACCTTGAAGAAGTCGAAGATCGCGATCATTGCCGACACCTCGGGCTACGGCACCGCCAGCGCCAAGACCGCGCAGGAGCTGCTCGACAAGGCCGGCATCAAGCCGGTTTACAGCGTGCTGGTCGATCCGAACAAGACCGACCTCTCGGATGAAATGGCCAAGGCCCGCGCCGCCGGTGCCGACATCGTGATGCCGTGGTCGGCCGCCACCGGCCTGCTCGGCCGGCTGCTGAACGCGCGTGGCGACATGGGCTGGAACGTGCCGGTGGTCGGCCACCCGGCGCTGATGGCCGCGCAGATCCGCAAGCTGCTGAACAAGCCCGAGTACTGGGAAAACACCTTTGCGGCCGGCTACCTGAGCACCACCTTCGGGGCCGACGGCAAGCTGCCCGAGCGCACCCAGGCACTGGTCGACAAGGTGCGCCCGAAACTCGGCGGCGCCGAGATCGACGTGCTGTTCTGGTGGATCGCAATGGGCTACGACACCGTCAAGATCATCGAGCACGCGGCCAAGACGGCGGGCTCGTTCGAGCCGGCGGCGATCCAGAAAGCGCTCGAGAACACAAAGGAGTTCCGCGGCGTCTACACCACGTACTCGTGGGGCCCGACCGAGCGCAACGGCTTTCCGGACAGCAACATGGCGATGAACGTGGCAAACACGTTCAAGGACGGCAGCTTCAAGCTCGCGCCGCGTTGAACGACGCCTCGCGTCGGCCTGTACTCTGCATGAACTCCGCCTGAACTTCGCCTGAGCAAAGTCGGCGCCCGCATGTTCACCGTCATCGTCTCCGGCCTGGCCATCGGCATGCTGTTCGCGGCCGTCGCGCTGGTCTACAACGTGATGTATTCGACCTCCAAGGTGCTGTCGGTCACGACCGGCCACATTGCGATGCTGGGCGGTGTGTTCGGCGCCTACTTCGTCAGTACCTTGCATTTGCCGTGGGGGCTGGGGCTGGTCGGCGCGATGTTGGTCGGTGCGGCCTTCGGTGCGCTCACCGAACTGCTGGCGATCCGCCGCGTGCTGAACCGCGGTGACGATCACCTCTGGCTGCTCAGCACCCTGGCGCTGGCGACGATGGTGCAGCAGGCCGTGGCGCTGTGGTGGGGCACGGAGCCCAAGCCGTTCCCGCGCCTTTTGCCGCAGGCCTTCGGCGCCGGCGCGCTGGACCAGAAGTTCTGGCTGCCGATCGGCGTGGCGGTGCTGATGGCGCTCGGCCTGGAGCTGTTCTACCGCCGCACCATGTACGGCAAGCTGTTCCTGGCGATGTCGGAAGACGCGTTCGCAGCGCGGGCGCGGGGCGTGTCGACCGACCGCATCCGTGTCATGTCGTATGTGTTGTCGGGCGCGCTCGGCGGGCTGGCCGGCTTCGCGGCCGGGCAGCTGACGTTTGCCTACTTCGCGCTCGGGCTGACGTTGACCTTGAACGGATTCATCGCGCTGGCGGTCGGCGGCCTGGGCAGCAACATCGGCGCGCTGATCGGCGGCGCCGCACTCGGCCTGCTGAACGCGTTTGCGAGCCACTGGTTCGGCGGCGAATACCAGCAGACCATCGCGGTCGGCCTGCTGATGATCGTGCTGCTGCTCAAGCCCGAAGGCCTGCTCGGCTCGAAGAACGTGAGGCCGGTGTGAGCGGGGATCAGGGCGCGGATCAGAGCGCGAGTCTGAGCGCAAGCCTTGCGTCGCCCGGCCACAAGCGCATCGCGCTCGGCCTGGGCGCGTTGCTCGCCGCCACCTTGCCGTGGTGGGCCGGCGACCAGTACCAGCTGCACCTCGCGGCGCTGATCTGCGTCTACTGGATCATGATCGCCGGGCTGAACCTGGTGGTCGGCTACACCGGCCAGTTGTCGATCGGCCATGTCGGCCTGCTGGCCATCGGGGCCTATGCGTTCGCGATCCTGGCCGGCAAGCTGGGCTGGCACCCTGCCATCGCGGTGGCGGCGGCCGGCGCGCTCGGCGGGCTGTGCGGGCTGGCGCTCGGCCTGCCGTCGCTGCGCTTGCCGGGCTTCTACTTCGCGATGGCGACGATGGCGTTCGCGCTGATCGTGAATGAAATCCTGCTGGCCCAGGTCGGCCTGACGGGCGGCGGCATCGGCCTGCCGGGGCCGTCGTTCCCGGCGCCGTTCGACGGCCCGAAAGGTTTCTACTATCTGTGCGCGGCGCTGGCGCTGGTGGTCACGCTGCTGAGCTGGAACATTGCGCGCCGCATGTGGGGCCGCGGCCTGATGGCGATTCGCGACAACCCGGTGGCCGCCCAGGCCGTCGGCGTGCCGCTGTTCCGCGCCAAGCTCGTGGTGTTCGTCTTCAGCGGCGTCACGGCCGGCGTGGCGGGGGCCTTGTTCGCGAGCCTGCAAAGCTACATCACGCCCGACACCTTCGTCTTCGAACTGAGCCTGTTCTTCTTCGTCTGCATCATCATCGGCGGGCGCGGCAGCATCGTCGGTCCGTTCCTCGGCACGGTGGTGCTGACGGCGCTGCCCGAGCTGGTGGCGCCACTCGCCAAACTCGGCAACTTCTTCTACGGCCTGCTGCTGCTGGCGGTGGTGCTGATCGTGCCCGAGGGCATCGGCCGCATGGTCGAGCTGATCGGCGAGCGGCTGCGGCCGCGCGTGGTGACGAACGAGCCGATCGAGCCCGACCTGGCACGGCTGGCGCGCGCGATCGGGGAGCCGCCATGAACCGCGCCACGGTGATGCCGGCCGCGCCTGCGCAGGGTGACCTGGCGCGTGGCGCCGCGCTCGCGTCGGCAGCCGTGCCGGCACCGCAGCGCGGCGCGCTCGAAGCGCTCGACATCAGCAAGCAGTTCGGCGGCCTGAGCGCGCTGGCGAATGTTTCGCTGTCGCTGCGGCCCGGCGAGGTGCACGGCCTGATCGGTCCGAACGGCAGCGGCAAGACGACCTTGCTGAACCTGCTGTCGGGCTACTACCAGCCAAGCGCCGGCTCGATCCGCATCGACGACGCCGAACTCGGCGCCGCCACGGTGCAGCGGCGCGCGCGCATCGGCGTGGCGCGCACGTTCCAGAAGCCGCGCCTGCTGCCCGGCTTGTCGGTGCTCGACAACGCCATGCTCGGCGCCTGGCCGCATGCGCGCAGCGGCTTCCTGGCCACGGCCTTCGGCTTGCCGAGCGTGGCGCGCGAGGAGAAAGCGTTGCGCGTCCGCGCCACCGAGCTGCTGCACGGCATCGGCCTCGGCCATGTGATCGGCCGGCGCGCGAACCTGCTCGACCATGCCCAGCAACGCTTTCTCGAAATCGCCCGCGGCCTGGCGATGCGGCCGCGCTTCATGCTGCTCGACGAGCCTGCCGGCGGCCTTACGGGGCATGAGATCGAGCACCTCGGCGACGTCATCCGCACTCTGCGCGACGCCGGCATCGGCGTGCTGCTGGTCGAGCACCACACCGACTTCGTGTTCCGCATCAGCGACCGCGTGACGACCCTGAACGTCGGCAAGATGATCCGTCACGGCACGCCTGATGAAGTGCGCGCCGACCCGGAAGTGATCCGTGTCTACCTCGGAGCGTGACTCTGTCATGAGCGTTCATCGCCACATGGCAAGAGACAACTCATTCACCGCAGAGGCGCGGAGTGACGCAGAGTTGCGCAGAGTTGGTTCAATGCAAGGTTTTCTCTGCGCAACTCTGCGCCCTCTGCGCCTCTGCGGTGGTGAGTTGAGGCCTTCGTGTGGGCAGCAAACGCCATGACCATGCCAAGCACCCTTCAGCGCGAGCGGCCGGCGAAGCCCTTGCTCGAAGTGCGCGACCTGCATGTCGCTTACGGCAAGGCCGAGGTCGTGCATGGTGTTTCGATGGACGTGCGGGCCGGTGAATTTGTCGTCATGCTGGGGCGCAACGGCGCCGGCAAGAGCACGGTGCTGCACGCCATTTCGGGGCTGGTGGCGAAGCGTGCCGGCAGCGTGCACTTCGAGGGCCGCGACCTCAGCCACGCGAGCCCGCGCGCCATCGTCCAGGCCGGCATCGTGCAGGTGCTCGAAGGGCACCGCGTGTTCCACACGCTGTCGGTCGAAGACAACCTGCTGATCGGCACCTATGCCCGGAACCCGCGCGGCGACCGCAGCCAGCTCGACCGCATCTACCGGCTGTTCCCCGAATTGGCGGACCGGCGCCTGCAGATGGCGTCGCGACTGTCGGGCGGGCAGCAGCAGATTCTTGCGGTCGGGCAGGGCGTGATCGGCGCGCCGAAGCTGCTGGTGCTCGACGAGCCTTCCGGCGGCCTCGCACCCATCGTCATCGACCGGATTCTGGAAGTGGCCGCCGAACTGTGCCGCAGCGGGCTGGCGATCCTGCTTGTCGAGCAGCTCGTCGAGAAGGCGCTGCGCCACGCCCACTACGGCTACCTGATGGAGACCGGGCGCATCGCCGCCGCTGCGTTCTCGCACGAGCTGCGCGAGGGCGACCTGCTGCACCGCGTGTACCTCGGCGGCGCCGCAACCACCTTGCCTGTCACGATTGAAAAGGAGCCCGCCGGATGAGCACCGAAGCACGCTGGAAGCAACGCCCGCCCGGTTCCAACTGGGGCGACTTCGGTGCCGACGACCAGTGCGGCCGCATCAACCTGCTGACGCCCGAGAAGGTGCGCCAAGGCGTTGCCGAGGTGCGCGAGGGGCTAACGTTCTGCCTGAGCCTGCCGCTTGATCTGCCCGGTGGCAACGTGCTGAACCCGCGCCGCCATCCGCCGGTGCTGCGGCCGACGCTGCGCAACGGCCGGCCAAACATGAACTACCGGCTCTTCACCGACAACATCCTGCACAGCGATGTCATCAGCGACGACCTGGTGGTGCTGCACCTGCAGTACTCGACCCAATGGGACAGCCTGGCCCACGTCGGCCAGTTGTTCGATGCGAATGCCGACGGCCTGCCCGAGGCCGTCTACTACAACGGCTTTCGGCCCGATGCCGACGTGATCGGCCCGAGCGAAGCCGTCGATGCCGGCGTGCCGCCGCCCGGCGCCACGCGCTCGACCTCATCGGCCCGCGCGCTCGGCATCGAGAACATGGCCGAGCGCTGTGTGCAGGGCCGCAGCGTGATGATCGACCTGCAGGCGCACGTCGGCGCAGGCCGGGTCGCAGTCGGCTACGACATCTTGATGCGCGTGCTCGATGCCGACAAGATCACGGTCGAGCGTGGCGACATGGTCTGCCTGCACACCGGCTTTGCGCACGCGCTGCTCGGCATGCGCGGCCAGCCCGATGCGGCCGTGCTTGAGCACACTGGCGCGGTGCTCGACGGCCGCGACGAGAAGCTCTTGCAGTGGATCACCGACAGCGGCCTGGCGGTGCTGATCGCCGACAACTACGCCGTCGAGGCGCACCCGGCCACGCGCCACTTCGGCTGCTGCGCGACCTTGCCGTTGCATGAGCACTGCCTGTTCAAGCTCGGCATCCACCTGGGCGAACTCTGGCACCTGACACCGCTGGCGCAGTGGCTGCGCGCGCACGGCCGGCACCGCTTCCTGCTGACCGCACCGCCGCTGCGCCTGCCCGGCGCGGTGGGCTCGCCGGCCACGCCGGTGGCGACGGTCTGAAGCCGCGCCGAACATCGTTGGCGATTCACACCTCATGCACCAGCCCTCGGCCACCAACTCGGCGCAGAAGGTCTGCCGCATCCTGCGCGTGCTGTCGACGCCGCAGCCGCTGCGGCTGGCCGACATCTGCGTTGAGTCCGGGCTGAACAAGGCCAGCACCTTGCGCCTGCTCGAGACCTTGATCGACGAGGGCTTCGTGCAGCGCGACGCGGCCAGCAAGCGCTATGCGCTCGGTGCCGAAGCGCTGGTGCTGGGCGTGGCGATGCAGGGCCGCGACCACATCCGCGACCGTGCCAGGCCGGCGCTGGTGCGGCTGGCCGCGCTGTCGGGCGACACGCTGTTGCTGTCGACGCGCCACGGCCTGGAGTCGGTGTGTGTGGACCGCGAGTTCGGCAGCTTCCCGATCCGCGCCAACTACCTGGAGCTGGGCAGCCGGCGCCCGCTCGGCGCCGGTGCCGGCAGCCTGGCGCTGCTGGCCTGGCTGCCCGACGACGAGGTCGACACGGTGCTGAACCTGCTCGCGCCGGTGTTCAGAAAGCGCTACCCGCGCATCGGCCGCGAATTACTCGACACCGAGATCGCGCTGGCGCGCCAACGCGGCTACACGCTGCTGCTCGATGTGGTGGTGGACCAGATGGGCGGCATCGGCGTGCCCATCCTCGGCGGCGACGGCAAGCCGATCGGCGCGATCAGCCTGGCCGCGCTGTCGCAGCGCATCTCGGCCCGGTTGCCGCTGCTGGTGCCGGCGTTGAAGAAGGCGGCGGCGGAGTTGTCGGCGCAGTATGCGCAGAGGGAGGCGGCGTGAGTGAGGTTGCTGGAACAAGAGCAAGAGACGGGTCATTCACCGCAGAGGCGCGGGGAACGCAGAGTTGCGCAGAGCTAATTCAATGAATGCTTTTCTCTGCGTACCTCTGCGCCCTCCGCGCCTCTGCGGTGGTGAGTTGTCCGTCCACACACCGACGCCAGCCCCATGAGCTTCATCACCGGCAGCGGCCTGACCCGCTTCGGCCGCCATGAAGGCAAGAGCACGCTCGATCTGATGACCGAAGCGACCGACCTCGCGCTCGCCGATGCAGGCCTGCTGCGCAATGACATCGACGCCCTGATCTGCGGCTACTCGACGACCCTGCCGCACCTGATGCTGTCCACCGTGTTCGCCGAGCACTACGGCATCAAGCCGAGCTATGCGCACGCGGTGCAGCTTGGCGGCGCGACCGGCTTCGCGTTGGTGATGCTGGCGCACCTGCTCGTCGCCTCGGGCGCGGCAAAGCGGGTGCTGGTGGTGGCGGGCGAGAACCGCATGACGGGGCAGAGCCGCGACGCGGCGATCCAGGTGCTGGCCCAGGTCGGCCACCCGGTCTATGAGGTGCCGCTCGGCGCCACCATTCCGGCCTACTACGGCCTGGTGGCGTCGCGTTACATGCACGATTTCGGCAGCACCGAGGCCGACTTCGCCGAGCTGGCGGTGCTGATGCGCAGCCATGCCGCGCTGCACGAAGGCGCGCAATTCCGCGCGCCGGTGAGTGTCGAAGACGTGCTGGCGTCGCGGCCGATCGCGTCACCGCTGAAGGTGCTCGACTGCTGCCCGGTGTCCGATGGCGGCTGTGCCTTCGTCCTCTCGGCGCAGCCGGAAGGGCCGCACCCGGTGCGCATCAGTGCGGCGGCGCAGGTGCACAACGCGCAGCATGTCAGCGCGGCCGCGAGCCTGACGCATGTCGGCGCCGGTGCGTGCGCGGCGCGGGCGTTGGGCGATGCGGGCCGGGCGCTGGCCGACATCGAACATGCGGCGATCTACGACAGCTTCACGATCACGCTGGCGATGCTGCTTGAGGAGATCGGCCTGGCGCCGCGCGGCCGTTCCGGCGTGCTGGCGCGCGAAGGGCATTTCGATGCCGATGGCGCGCTGCCGCTGAACCTGCATGGTGGCCTGTTGTCGTATGGCCATTGCGGTGTCGGCGGGGCGATGGCGCACCTGGCCGAAACGCATTTGCAGATGACGGGCCGGGCCGGGGCGCGGCAGGCGCGGCGCGCGGGTGTGTCGTTGCTGCATGGCGATGGCGGCGTGCTGTCGTCGCATGTCAGCCTGGTGCTGGAGGCGGTGTGACTCCTGATGTTTCAACCGACTGGATCGAGGGTGGTGCCGCCGTCGTGTACCAGCACTGCCCCAGCTGCATTCACACCTGGTACTTCCGCCGCAGCTTCTGCCCGGGCTGCGGGCATGCTGCACCGTCCACGCACACGTCCGCCGGACTCGGCAGCGTCCACGCCAGCACGCTCGTGCACCGCGCACCGAGCGATGAGTTTCGCGCGATCGCGCCGTACCGCATCGTGCTCGTCGACATGGCCGAAGGCTTTCGGATGATGGGCCACGCCGAGCCCTCGCTGGCCATCGGCGACCCGGTTCGCTGCCAGGTGAAAACCATCGCCGGCCGCGCGCTGCCTTACTTCGACCGGGAACCTGAATGAGCCCTTCCTCGCTGGCTTCACGCGACCCCCGCGCCGCCTTGCGCCTGGCGCTGGCGCCGCGTTCGATCGCGGTGATCGGCGCGTCCGACAACGCCCACAAGATCGGCGGCCGGCCGCTCGCCTACCTGGTGCGCTTCGGCTATCGCGGCACGGTCTACCCGATCAACCCGAGCCGCGCCGAAGTGCAGGGCGTGCGCTGCTTCACCAGCCTGCACGACCTGCCGGAAGTGCCCGACGTGGCCATCGTCGCGCTCGCCGGCGACGCGGCCTTCGCGGCGGTGGACGAGTGCGCGCAGGCCGGCGTGGCGCTGTGCATCGTGATGAGCTCCGGCTTCGGCGAAGTCGATGCGGCCGGCAAGCTGCGCGAACAGGCGATGACCGCGCGGGCGCGCGCGCTCGGCATGCGCATCGTCGGCCCGAATTCGCAGGGCCTGGCGAACTTCGGCAGCGGTGCGGTGGCGAGCTTTTCAACCATGTTCAACGAGGTCGAGCCGCTCGACGGGCCGGTCGGCATCATCAGCCAGAGCGGCGCGATGAGCGTGATCCCGTACGGCCTGCTGCGCGCGCGCGGCATCGGCGTGCGGCATGCGCACGGCACCGGCAACGACTGCGATGTGACGGTGTGCGAACTCGCCTGCGTGGTCGCCGAAGACCCAGAGCTGCGCCTGCTGCTGCTCTACCTCGAAGGCATCCCCGATCCGTGGCACCTGGCCGAAGCGGCGCGGGTGGCGCGCGGCCGCAATCTGCCCATCGTCGCGCTGAAGGCCGGGCGCTCGGCGGCGGGCCAGGCGGCGGCGCTGTCGCACACCGGCGCGCTCGCGAACGAAGACCGCACCGTCGATGCGTTCCTTGCCGAGCACGGCATCTGGCGCGCCCAGAGCATGGTCGATCTGGTCGACACGACGCAGCTCTACCTGATGGGCTGGAAGCCGCGCGGCCGGCGCCTGGTGGCGATCAGCAACTCGGGCGCGGTGTGCGTGCTGACGGCCGATGCCGCCAGCGTTGCGAACATGCCGCTGGAGCCGCTGTCGGACGCGACGCAAGCCGAGCTGAAGGCGATCCTGCCGGGCTTCGCGACGACCCGGAATCCGGTCGATCTGACGGCCGCGCTGCTGACCAACAGCGGCTTGTTCAGCGCCATCCTGCCGCCGATCGCACGCGACCCGTCGGCAGATGCCTTCCTGATCGGCATTGCGGTGGCCGGCACGGGTTACGACGTCGAGGCGTTCGCGCGCGACACGGCGCGCTTCGCAGCCGAGACCGGCAAGCCGCTGGTGGTGGCCGCGCCGCAGCTCAGCGTGTCGGACCGCTTCAAGGCGCTGGGCCTGGCGGTGTACCCGACCGAGGGCGAGGCGGTGCGCGCGCTCGGCCAGTTCCTGTCGCATGCCGAGTTGCAGCAGGTGGTGGCAGTTCGCGACGCGCAAGTCGCATTGCCGGTGCCGTGCAGACCACGCGTTAGGCGCGCTTCGATCCTGCTTGACGAGGCCGCGAGCCTGGCGCTGCTGGCGGCGCGCGGCGTGGCAGTGGTGCGCCACACGCTGTGCCATTCCGAGGTTGAGGCGCGCGCCGCGTTCGAGGCGCTCGTCTTGCTCGGTGTGGCCTCAGTCGTCGTCAAGGGCTGCACCGCCGAGGCCTCGCACAAATCGGAGCTGGGCCTGGTGCGGGTCGGGCTGAACGCGGCCGATGCGGTGGCTGCGGGCTACCGCGAGATGCAGGCGGCGGCCCGCAACGCCGGCATCACATTGAGCGGCGTGATCGTTGCCGAACGGGTGCATGGGCTGCGCGAACTGATGATCGGCGCGCGCTTCGATGCGGTCTTCGGCCCGGTCGTGCTGGTCGGCGATGGCGGCAAGTACGTGGAGGCGATGCCCGATGTGCAGGTGCTGCTACCGCCCTTCGATGCGGCCCACGTCGAGCGCGCGCTGCGCCGCCTGCGCATCGCGCCGCTGCTCGACGGCGTGCGCGGCGAGCCGGCGCTCGACGTGGCGGCGTTCTGCCGCTGCGCGGTGGCGGTCGGGGCCTTGATGAATGATGCCGACACCGACGTCACCCAACTCGACATCAACCCGCTGATCGTCGGTGCGCGCGGCGCAGGCTGCGTCGCCGTCGACGCTGTGATCTACCAGGAACAGCCATGAACGAGACCACGACTCCGCCCCCGGCCGCACCGAAGAAAACCATCCGCATCGGCGCCGGCGCCGCCTGGTGGGGCGACCGTGTCGAGCCCGCCGCGCTGAACGCCGAGCGCGGCGAGCTCGACTACCTGTGCTTCGAGACCATGGCCGAAGCCACCGTCTCGGCCGCTCAGGTGCGGGCGCGCCGCGATCCGAGCTTCGAGGGCTACGACACCTACCTCGACGACCGCATGCGCGCGGTGCTGCCGGCCTGCATGGCGAACGGCACGAAGATCATCAGCAACCAGGGCTGGATCAACCCCGACGCTGCCGCCCGGCGCATCGTCCACTGGCTGCGCGAGTTCGGCCACACCGGCGTGAAGGTGGCGTCGGTGAACGGCAGCCTGATCACCGACCGGGTGCTGGAGTTGACCGACCGCATTCTCGAGAACGGCCTGCCCACGTCGAGCCTGAAGCCGACCCTGATCTCGGCCGAGGCCTACCTCGGCGCCGAGCCGATTGTCGAGGCGCTCAAGGCCGGCGCGAAGATCGTCGTCACCGGCCGCGTGGCAGACCCATCGATCTTCATGGCGCCGATGATGTTCGAGTTCGGCTGGGACCCGCTGGACCACATCAGGCTCGGCCAGGGCATGGGCATCGGCCACCTGCTGGAATGCGGCGCGCAGGTCACCGGCGGCTACTTCAGCGACCCGGGTTTCAAGGACGTGCCCGAGCCCTGGAACTTCGGCTTCCCCATTGCCGAGGTCGAAGCCGATGGCAGCGCCGTCATCACCAAGGTGGCCGGCACCGGCGGCGCGGTGACTTTGCAGACCATCAAGGAGCAGATGCTCTACGAAGTGCACGACCCGGCCAACTACCTGACGCCCGATGTGGTGGTCGACTTCACGCAGGCGCGCATCGAGCAGGTCGGGCCCGACCGCGTGCGTGTCTCGCACATCGGCGGCAAGCCGCGCACGCCAACGCTGAAGGTCTCGATCGGTTGCACCGAGGGCTTCATCGGCGAGGACATGTTCTTCTACGCCGGCCCGGGGGCGCTGCGGCGGGCGCAGCTCGCGAAGAAGATCTTGGAGGAGCGCTTTCGCATCGTCGGTTTGAAGGCCGAGGAATATCGCGTCGACTTCCTCGGCATCAACGCGATCCACGGCGCGGCGACGCCGACTGACGCGCCCGAGCCGTACGAGATTGCCGTGCGCGTCGCGGCGCGCACCGCGACGCGCGACGAGGCGGTGAAGGTCGGGCGCGAGGTCGACGGCATGGCGGTGTCGGGCATCGCGCACACCGGCAAGCGCGTGCCGCATGCCGACCGCACGCGCGAAGTCATCGGCGTGTGGAGCGCGCTGGTGGCGCGCGAGCAGGTGCCGGCCTCGATCAACTACTTCGAAAGCTGAGCATGAAAGTCCAACTTCAGCACGTGGCCCACGCGCGTTCCGGCGACAAGGGCGACACCTCGAACATCGCCGTGTTCGCATATGACCCTGCCTTCTATCCGCTGCTGAAGGCGCAGCTCACGGCCGAGCGTTTCAAGGCCTTCTACCGGGGCGCCATCAAGGGCGAGGTGATCCGCTACGAGGTCGACAACATCGAGGCGATGAACTTCGTCTGCCACGGCGCGCTCGGCGGAGGCGTGTCGCGCAGCCTGTGCCTGGACAACTACGGCAAGGCCTTGTCGGCGGCGGTACTGGGCTTCGAGATCGAGGTGCCGGATGGGCTGCGCGGGCAGTTGCGGGGTGCGCATCTGTTGCGTGTGGATTGAATGCAAGAGACAACTCATTCACCGCAGAGGCGCGGAGTGACGCAGAGTTGCGCAGAGTTAATTCAATGAATCGTCTTCTCTGCGAACCTCTGCGTTCTCTGCGCCTCTGCGGTGGTGAGTTTGAAGCGGCGCCTGGCCTGCTCGTGCTGATCGAAGAACTCGCAGACGGTTAGCCCGAAGGAGATCACATTGACCCGCAAGAAACACACGATGCTGATTGCCGGGGCGAGTGGCGTGGTCGGCGCGGCGGCGGTCGAGCACTTCGCGTCGCTGCCCGACTGGGAGGTGCTGGCGCTGTCGCGCCGGGCCTCGCCGCTGCCGCAAGGCGTGCGCCATGTGCCGCTCGATTTGACCGACGCGGCGGCCTGCGTCAGCGCGGCAGCGGGCCTGGGCCATGTCACGCATGTGATGTTCGCCGCGCTCTACGAGCTGCCGGAACTCGTCGCCGGCTGGCGCGACCCGCAGCAGATGGCGGTCAACGAGGCGATGCTGCGCAACCTGCTCGACGCGCTGCAGCCGGCTGCGAAAGGCCTGCGCCACATCACGCTGATGCAAGGCACGAAGGCCTATGGCGGCCATGTGGAGCCGGCGCCGGTGCCAGCCAAGGAGCGCTGGCCGCGCCACCCGCACGCGAACTTCTACTGGCTGCAGGAAGACCTGCTGCGAGACCGCCAGCCGCACGCCGGCTGGACCTTCACGGTGCTGCGCCCGCAGCTGATCTTCGGGCTTGCGATCGGCAGCCCGATGAACATCGTCGCGGCGATCGGTGCGTATGCGGCGCTGCAGCGCGAGCAGGGGCTGGGGTTGGACTTTCCCGGCGGCGGGCGCTACATCAACGCCGCCAGCGACAGCCGCTTGATCGCGCGAGCGGCCGAGTTTGCTGCGACGCATGAGATCGCCGCCAACGAGACCTACAACGTCGTCAACGGCGACGCGCTGGTCTGGCAGGACCTGTGGGCCGGGATCGCGCAGCGCTTCGGCATGGAGGCGGGGGCCGCGCAGCCGCTGGCGTTGACGGAATCGATGCCGGCCCAGGAGGCCGCGTGGGCGCGCATCGTTGCCAGACACGGGCTGCGCGCGTTGACGCTCGAACAGCTGATCGGCAGCTCATGGCAGTTCACCGACCGCGCGCTCGCGCACGGCGTGGCAGACCCGGCCGATTCGGTGCTGAGCCCGATCAAGCTGCGTCAGCATGGCTTCGCGGCCTGCGAGGACACCGAGGACTCTTTGCACTTCTGGCTGGAGCGGATGCAGGCCGAGCGCTTGTTGCCGCGTTAGAGCTCCAAGCCCAAGCCATCGAAGACATCGGAGCCATCGACATGATCCTGAAACACACGCCGTTCCGCTGCGTGCTGCGTGGCGCCGCCGCAGTGACAGTCACTCTCGCCCTGACGATCGCGGCCACGCTGCCGGCGCGCGCCGAGTTCCCCGACCACCCGCTGAAGATCATCGTGCCCTACCCGCCGGGCGGCACCACCGACCTGCTGGCGCGCGCGATTGCGCCGCGCCTGGGCGAGCGCCTGCACCAGACGGTGATCGTCGAGAACCGGGCAGGCGCCGGCGGCGTGATCGGCGCGCAGGCGGTCGCCAAATCGCCCGGCGATGGCTACACCCTGCTGTTCGGCACGATCGCCACGCACGGCATCCTGCCGGTGCTGCAGAAGCCCGCGCCCTACGACGCGCTGAAAGACTTCGCGCCGGTCACGCTGGTCGCGATCACGCCGAACGTGCTGGTCGCGAACCCGGCGGTGCCGGTGAAGAACCTGGCCGAGTTGCTGGCGCTGGCGCGCGCCCGGCCGGGCACGATCAACTTCGGCTCCACCAGCCAGGGCGGCTCGCCGCACATGAGCGGCGAGCTGATGAAGTCGATGGCGCAGCTCGACATCGTGCATGTGCCCTACAAGGGCGGCGGGCCGATGCTGATCGACCTGATGGGCGGGCAGATCCAGATCGGCTTCGACAACCTGCCGTCGTCGATCAACCACATCCGCGCCGGCAAGATTCGCGCGCTCGCGGTGACGACCGCGAAGCGCTGGCCCGGCGCGCCCGACATCCCGACCATGGCCGAGGCCGGCATCCCCGGCTACGAGGCCTCGGCCTGGTTCGGGCTGCTGGCGCCGGCGGCCACACCGAAGGCCATCGTCGAGATGTTGCAGAAAAACCTAACGGCGATCCTGCGCCTGCCCGAGGTCGAGAAGATGTTCCTGGAGCAGGGCGCCGAGCCGGTCGGCAACACGCCGGAAGAGTTCGGCCGGTTGATCGCGTCGGAGCTGCAGAAGTGGGGCAGGGTGATCGCTTCGTCGGGGCTGAAACTGGAATGAACCGGGGTCAATTCATTCACCGCAGAGTGACGGAGTTTGCGGAGTTGACGCAGAGTTGAAAGACAGATTGGAAGGAAGGCACGATGAGACTGTGCAGCACTTTGATCGCGGGGCTGCTGTTTGCGATGGTCGGCGTGACGTGGCATGGAGGCGCGCAGGCGCAGCCGTCGGCCTACCCGAACAAGCCGGTCAAGGTGATCGTGCCGTACCCGCCCGGCGGGCCGACGGACATCGTCGCGCGGGTCGTGTTTCAGCAGGTGGCCGAAGCGACGGGTCAGCAATTCATCGTCGAGAACCGCGCCGGGGCCGGCGGCAACATCGGCGCCGAAGCGGTGGCGCGGGCGCCGGCCGATGGCTACACGCTGCTGGTGGCCACCACCGCGCATGCGATCAACGTGTCGCTGTTCAAGAACCTGAACTACGACGTGCTGAAAGACTTCGCGCCGGTCACCCTGCTCACGCAAGGCCCGCTGATGCTGGTGGCCACACCGGGCTTCGCGGCCAGCAACGTGCGCGAGCTGATCGCGCTGGCGAAGGCGAAGCCGGACACGCTGAACTTCGCGTCGTCCGGCAACGGCCAGTCGACCCACTTGTCCGGCGAGCTGTTCAACGCGATGGCCGGCATCAAGCTCGCGCACGTGCCGTACAAGGGCAGTGCGCCGGCGCTCACCGATGTGATCGGCGGCCAGGTGCCGCTGATGTTCGACACCATGTTGTCGGCAATGCCCTTCGTCAAGTCGGGCAAGCTGAAGGCGTTGGCCGTGACCAGCCCGCAGCGCTCGCCGGCCGCACCCGAGGTGCCGACGATCGCCGAGTCGGGCCTGCCCGGCTATGAGGTCTTCGCGTGGAACGGCCTGCTGGCGCCAGCCGGCACACCGGCCGCCGTGATCGCGCGCCTGAGCGACGAGCTGAAGAAGGCGATGCAGTTGCCGCAAGTGAAGGAGAAGTTCAGCGTCCAGGGCTTCGCTGCGTCGTGGGACACGCCGGAACAGTTCGCTGGCTTCCTGCGCGCCGAGGTGGTCAAGTGGACGAAGACGGTGAAGGCCTCGGGGGCGACGCTGGATTGAGGATCGGTCAATTCGTGGCCGTGAGCTTCAACCTGTGACATGCCGTCACGGGTTGACCGCACTCTGCCAACGCCGTTGTTTGATCGTGCGCCTGCGGCGGCAGCGTTCCCGCTGCCCGCGCTTCGATGGTCAATGCTCCCGGCACCAATTCTCAACCGTCAGGCCCGCAACGCGCGAGAAGTGGCGGCCATTGTTGGTGACGAGCACTGCACGGGTGGCCATGGCGTGGCCGGCGATCATCGTGTCCATGCTGCCGAGCTGCGTTCCCGCCTTGTGCAGGGTGGCCGCGATGGACGCGAAGCGAGTCGCTGCGGCCTCGTCCCAGGGCAAGCATTGCACGCGAAGCAGGAAGTGATCGACCAACTGGTTGAGCCGGTGGGCGCCGTCCTTCAACCGGAGGCCATACAGCAGCTCGCCGCGCGTCACAGCCGAAATGCACAATTGCTTCGGTGACACCGTCGCCATGCGGGCATCGAGGGCCGGCGTCTTGCCTCGAACGAAATAGCTCACCGTGTCGGTGCCTAGCATGTACTGCGGCATCACCTGGCCTTGACGGACGCTCGCGGCTTCAGCGGCTCATTCAGCGGCCGGTCGCTCAGGAAGTCTGCCGATACGTCTGCCTGGTCGCGGAGCGTAAGAAAATCGCGCCAGACCTTGCTGGTTCGCTGGGCCGACAGAATGACATCGCCGGTGACAGCATCTCGGCGAATGAAGACTTCGTCCGAATTGTCGAACCTGAACTCGGCCGGCAGACGCACCGCCTGGCTGCCACCATTCACGAAAAGCTTTGCAGTTTTGTTGATCACAAGCCCAGTCCAATTATATATACGAAATAAGTATATACTACCGGACTGGCGTATTGGCGGGAGCTGCTGCGCAGCTGCGGATTCGCGCAAGACCGTATGAGCGTTGTGCAGGCAGACCGGTTTGGAATGGCACGCCCCCATGAGACCCTACTCGATGTTCTGCACCTGCTCGCGCATCTGTTCGATCGCCACCTTCATCTCGACCGAGATGTTGGTCAGCTCCAGCGCCGAGGCTTTCGATGCCAGCGTGTTCGCCTCGCGCAGCAATTCCTGGATCAGGAAGTCGAGCCGCTTGCCGACCTCGCCGCCGGCCTTCAGCAGCCGCGCGATCTCTTCGAGGTGGGAGCGCAGGCGCGCCAGTTCCTCGGCCACATCGATGCGGATGGCGTAGGCCGCCGCTTCGTTCAGCGCGCGTTCCTGCAAGGCCTCGCGCGAGATGGTCTGCGCCGCGCCGGCGGCCTCCAGCGCTTCGGTCCAGCGGTCGAGGAAGCGCTGCTGCTGACGCTTCACGACCATCGGCACCAGCGGCTCGGCCTGCAAGGCAAGCTCACGCAGGCGGTCGACGCGCTCCATCAGCACCGCCACCAGCCGCTCGCCCTCGCGGCCGCGGGCTTCGCGCAGGCCGGCAATGCAGCGCTTCGCAGCGTCGAGTGCGGCCTCGTCGAGCTTCTCGGCCGGCGCACCGCCCTTGCACCACTGCAGCACCTCGTGAACCGACAGGGCTGGCGCTTTCGGCAACCAGCCGTGGATGGTGCTTTCGAGCCGCGTAAGACGGTTCAGTTGATCGGGCTGCGGGTTCGGCCAGTGCGAATCGGATTCGCTTCGCGCGTTCAGCCGCAACTCGATCTTGCCGCGCTTGAAGGCCGCGCCGAGCAGGTCGCGCAGGGCCGGCTCAAGCGCGCGGAATTCGTCGGGCAGGCGAAAGCCGAGGTCCAGAAACCGGCCGTTCACGGACCGCAATTCGATGCTGACCGCCGAGCCGCCATGCGCCGGCGCGCGGGGTGCCAAATTGTCCGCAGACGGGGGCGTTTCATGGCTTGAAGCCGCGCTTGCCGTGGCGCTTGCGTAGCCGGTCATGCTGTAGACTGACATGAGCCTTTTCTCCTGTATTCACCTCGTAAAAATCGATTATGTCAAAGCCCAAACCTGCCCCATTGCCATCCGGCACGGTGGTGGGCGGCTACCAGGTGATCAAGAAACTGGCGGCGGGCGGCTTCGGCGTGGTCTACCTGTGCGAAGACACCGAACGCCACCTCGTGGCACTGAAGGAATACCTGCCGTCATCGCTGGCCGAACGCTCGCCCGGTGAGTTGACGCCGCGCGTCAAACCCGAGAAGCAGCCGCTGTACCGGCTGGGGCTGAAGAGCTTCTTCGAAGAGGGCCGTTCGCTGGCCCAGATCAGCCACCCGAGCGTGGTTTCGGTGCTGAACTTCTTCCGCGAAAACGAAACCGTTTACATGGTGATGAACTATCTGCAGGGCGACACCCTGCAGGATTTCATCGTCACCGCGCGCGACCTCAAGCGTGACAAGGTGTTCCGCGAATCGACCATCCGATCCCTGTTCGACGAGATCCTGCGCGGCTTGCGCATCGTGCACCAGCACAAGATGCTGCACCTGGACATCAAGCCGGCGAACATCTTCATCACGAACGAGAACAAGGCTGTGCTGCTTGACTTCGGCGCCGCGCGCGAAGTGCTTTCCAAGGAAGGCAATTTCATCCGCCCGATGTACACGCCCGGCTTCGCCGCGCCCGAGATGTACCGGCGCGATGGCACGCTCGGCCCCTGGACCGACATCTACGCCATCGGCGCGTGCATCTATGCCTGCATGCAGGGCTACCCGCCGAACGACGCGCCGCAGCGCATCGACAAGGACCGGCTCGCACTCAGCCTGTCGCGGCTGCGCAATGTGTACTCCGACAACCTGATCGAAGTGACCGAATGGTGCATGTCGCTCGACCCGCTGTCGCGCCCGCAAAGCGTGTTCGCGCTGCAGAAAGAGTTGTCGCGCGAGACCGAGCGCCGCTACACCAAGCTGAGCTTCAGCGAGCGGCTCAAGCTGCAGCTCGAAAACCTCACCACCAGCGCGAAAGCCTGAGCCCGTTCTTGGCTCGGCGCTCGCGTCAATCCCAGTTTCACCAAGAAGCCCGATGCGCTTTTCCGTCTACCAGGTCAGCCGCAAGGGTGGCCGTGAAAAGAACGAAGACCGGATGGGCTATTGCTACACGCGCGACGCCGGCCTGTTCGCGCTCGCCGATGGCATGGGCGGGCATCCGGAAGGCGAGGTCGCTTCGCAGCTCGCGTTGCAGACCCTGGCCGCGATGTTCCAGCGCGACTGCAAGCCCACGCTGCCCGACCCGCTGCGCTTCCTGCACGAGGCCATCATCGCCGGCCACCATCAGTTGCTGCGCTATGCCACCCAGCGCGCGCTGATCGACACGCCGCGCACCACCATCGTCGCCTGCCTGCTGCAGGGCAATGCGGCGTACTGGGCGCATTGCGGCGATTCGCGCCTGTATCTGGTGCGCGGCGAAAAGCTCATTGCCCGCACCCGCGACCATTCGTATTCGGAACTGCAGCAGACCATGAACCCGGTGATGCCGATGCCGGATCGCTTCAACCGCAACGTGCTGTTCACCTGTCTGGGCAGCCCCGGCAAGCCGGTGGTCGACACCATCGGCCCGCTGCTGCTGCAAACCGGCGACCGCCTGCTGCTGTGCTCCGACGGCCTGTGGGGCACGGTCGATGACGCGGTCATCACCGAGCAGCTCGCGTCGCGCTCGATTGCCGATGCGGTGCCCGAACTCGTCGAACGTGCCTTGCGCAACGGCGGCGCGAAGAGCGACAACGTCTCGGCGCTGGCGATGGAGTGGGAGTCGGCCGAAGACAGCAGCGCCGGCATCTCGACCCAGCAACTCGGCGAGGAAGTCTTCGCCTCGACCATCCAGGCCAGTGTGCTCGGCTCCGACGCTCCGGACGAGCTCGACGACGCCGAGATCGAACGCTCGATCCGCGAGATCAACGAGGCGATTCGGCGGTCTTCGCAGCAGCGCAAGATGTGACGCTTGGGTTTGGCGTTAGGTCGGTGGCGGGTCGAGAGGTATTTGCCACGGAGGCATAAAGTTACCAAGAAGAAGAAGGAAGGCGAAGGCTTTTGCCTCAGAAATTCCTTCGCGTCTTTGTGTCTTCGTGGCAAATGTCCTGCGGTCCACCGCCTGCATGGACAATGCGCCTCATGACATTCCAACGCTCCGATAGCCGCGCCGCAGATGCGCTGCGCCCCATCACGCTGACCCGCCATTACACGAAGCACGCCGAGGGCTCGGTGCTGGTCGAGTTCGGCCACACCAAGGTGCTGTGCACCGCCTCGGTCGAAGAGAAGGTGCCGCCGCACAAGCGCGGCTCGGGCGAGGGCTGGGTCACGGCCGAGTACGGCATGCTGCCGCGCGCCACCCACACCCGCAGCGACCGCGAAGCGGCGCGCGGCAAGCAGAGCGGTCGCACCCAGGAAATCCAGCGCCTGATCGGCCGCTCGCTGCGCTGCGTGTTCGACCTGAAGGCCCTGGGCGAGCGCACGATCTCGCTCGACTGCGACGTGATCCAGGCCGATGGCGGCACGCGCACTGCAGCGATCACCGGCGCGTTTGTGGCCGCGCACGATGCGGTGAGCTGGCTGCAGGCGCGCGGCAAGCTGAGTTCATCGGCTTCATTGGCCGAGGCGTCGCCGATCCGTGATTTCGTTGCCGCCGTGTCGGTGGGTATCGTCCAGGGCACGCCGCTGCTCGACCTCGAATACACCGAAGACTCGGCCTGCGACACCGACATGAATGTGGTGATGACGGCGAGCGGCGGCTTCGTCGAAGTGCAGGGCACGGCCGAAGGCGCGGCGTTCTCGCGCGCCGAAATGAACGCGCTGCTTGGGCTGGCCGACCAGGGCATCCGCACGCTGGTCGCAGCCCAGCGCGCGGCCCTCGGCCTGGCCCCGGCGTGACTGCGGGCGCGTAGCCATGCGGCTCGTGCTCGCCACGAACAATGCGAAAAAGCTCGCCGAGTTGCAGGCGCTGCTGGCACCGGCCGGTGTGGCGCTGGTGTCGCAGGCCAGCCTCGGGCTGGCCGAGGCCGAAGAGCCGCACTCCACGTTCATCGAGAACGCGCTGGCCAAGGCGCGACATGCGGCGCACTTGTCGGGCGGGCCGGCGATTGCCGACGATTCGGGCTTGTGCGTCGATGCGCTCGGTGGCGCGCCGGGCGTGGTCTCGGCACACTTCGCCAGCGTCTCGTTGGCTGATGCAGCCAGCGCCGAGCGCGAAACGCAGCGCGGCGTTCAGGACGCCGCCAACAACCGACTGCTGCTGGACCGTCTCGCCGCAGTCACCGACCGGCGCGCCCATTTCATCGCGACGCTGGTCGCCTTGCGCTGCGCCGACGACCCCGAACCGCTGATCGCGGTAGGCCGCTGGCAAGGCTTGATCCTGCACGAGGCGGCGGGTGCAGGCGGCTTCGGCTACGACCCGCTGATGTTCATTCCGGCGCTCGGCGCCAGCGTGGCCGCGCTCGCGGTGGATGTGAAGAATGCGCACAGCCACCGCGCGCTGGCGGCGCACCAGATGCTCGGGCTGCTGCGAGACGTCTGGCACCTTGGCTGACATCCCGATCCACGCGGCGCAAACCAGTGGCTCATCGAGTGAGCCAGTGGCCGAACGGCTGGCGCGCTACCTGCGGCCCGGCACCTTGTCGCTGCCTGCGCTGCCGCCGCTGTCGCTTTACGTGCACCTGCCGTGGTGCCTGAAGAAGTGCCCGTACTGCGACTTCAATTCGCATGAGTTGACAGGCGCCCAGCCGGGCGGGCAACTCGTGAAAGGCGTGCCCGACGAGCAGCGCTATCTCGACGCGCTGTGCGCCGACCTCGAAGCCGCGCTGCCCTTCATCTGGGGCCGCCACGTCCACAGCATCTTCATCGGCGGCGGCACGCCGAGCCTGTTTGCGCCGGCCGCGATCGACCGGCTGATCGCCGACATCCGCGCCCGCGTGCCGCTCGAGCCCGGCTGCGAGATCACGCTCGAAGCCAACCCCGGCACCTTCGAGCGGAACCGTTTCCGCGCCTACCGCACGGCCGGCGTGACGCGCCTGTCGATCGGCGTGCAGAGCTTCGACGACGCCAAGCTCACCGCGCTCGGCCGGGTGCACGACGCAGCCCAGGCGCGCGCCGCCATCATCGAGGCGCGCAGCGCGTTCGACACCTTCAACATCGACCTGATGTACGCACTGCCGGGTCAGACGCTGGCCGGGTTCGAGGCCGACCTGCATGAAGCGCTTGCGTTCGAGCCGCCGCACCTGTCAATCTACCAACTGACGATCGAGCCGAACACGGTGTTCGCCAAGTACCCGCCGAGCGGCGCCAACGCGGTGCCCGACGAAGACACCGCGTTCGACATGCTCGACCTCATCACCACCCGCGCGGCAGCGGCGGGCCTGGAACGCTACGAGGTCTCGGCCTTCGCGCAGCCCGGCCACCGCTGCCAGCACAACCTGAACTACTGGCAGTTCGGCGACTACCTGGGCATCGGCGCCGGCGCCCACAGCAAGCTGTCGTTCCCGCACCGTGTGACGCGCCAGACGCGCACCCGCGACCCCATGAACTACATGGCGCAGGCGCTCGCCGGCCACGCGGTGGTGCAGGACGAAGAGGTGGCGCGCGCCCAGTTGCCGTTCGAGTTCATGCTCAACGCCACGCGCCTGAAGCAAGGCTTCGAGCTGGCGCGTTTCAGCGAACGCACCGGGTTGTCGCTGGCGGCGATCCAGCCGGCGCTGGCCGCCGCCGAGGCGCGCGGCCTGCTGGCACGCGACTTCGTCCGCGCCTGGCCGACGCCGCGCGGCTTCGATCTGCTGAGCGATCTGCAGGGCTTGTTTCTGCCTTGAACCCAGGTACCGCTCAGACTGTTCATTAGGCCCGCAGGAAGTTGCTCGAATGGGTGCCAAAAGGGTTTTGGAAACAGGCACGGAAATGGACACGGAACCTCTGCCAATCCCGGCGTTTGCGGCCCTGACCCGCTGCTAGACTTTGCGGCGCCAAGCTCTGCCACCCCGCCCGCGACCACGCCCACGTCCTCTGCGCCCGCCCCGTCCGTGACCGACCCACTCGACTCTGCCGTTGCCCGCCCGCCGCCGCTGCGGCTGGCCGCTGCCATGCAGTTGCTGAACCAGTCGGGCCACGCGATGCCGGACCGCGAGCAGGTCAGCACCACGACGTGGCTGCAGGCGCTGATCGACGCGCTGTGCGAACTGTCGAGTCGCGACCCGCTCACCGGCTTGTCGAACCGGCGCCAGTTCGAGCTCGCGCTGGCCAGCGAGATCGACCGCGTGGCGCGCGCCGGCGAGCCGGCGCTGGTGCTGATGATCGACATCGACCACTTCAAGAAAGTCAACGACACGCACGGCCACCCGGCCGGTGACCAGGTGTTGAAGGGCGTGGCGCTGGCGCTGCAGGAATGCATCCGGCCGATGGACACGCTGGCGCGCTTCGGCGGCGAAGAGTTCGCGATGATCCTGCCGAACTGCCCGCCGTCGTTCGGCCTGACCGTGGCCGAGCGCGTGCGCACCAAGGTGCAGGGGCGCGACGTGGTGATTGCGCCGGGCCAGCAGGTGCGCGTCAGCGTCAGCATCGGCGGTGCGTTCGCGCCGCAGTGGGTGCGCTCGTCGGCCACGCTGTGGGTCGAGCGCGCCGACCAGCAGCTCTACCGCGCCAAGGCCGAAGGGCGCAACCGTGCCTGCCTCGAACAGCCGCCGGTCTCGCTTGTCAGCGCCGAAGAGAAAGGCCTTCTGTTCGGCACCTCGCAGTTTCAGGATCTCGAATGAGCAGCAACGTCGGCCCCACCGATCCGGTGGCATCGGAACCCGGCACCCTGCCTGCGGTGGCCCAGGCCGCGCCGGCGCGGCGGGCCCGCATCATGGCCATCACCAGCGGCAAGGGCGGCGTCGGCAAGACCTTCCTGTCGGCGAACCTGGCCGCAGCGCTGGCGCGCCTCGGGCGGCGTGTGCTGGTACTCGATGCCGATCTCGGCCTGGCCAATCTCGACGTGGTGCTGAACCTGCATCCGAAGGTCACCCTGCACGATGTGTTCACCGGCAAGGTTGCGCTCGAAGACGCGATCCTGCCCGCGCCCGGCGGCTTCTCGGTGTTGCTGGCTGGCTCGGGGCTGGTCGAGTACTCCCGCCTAACGCCGGAGGTGCGCGCACAGTTGCTGCACATCATCGACACCGTGGCGCCGCGCTTCGACCACATCCTGCTCGACACCGGCGCCGGCATCTCCGACGTGGTGTTGTACGCGGTCTCGCTGGCCGACGATGTGCTCGTCATCACCACGCCCGAGCCGACCTCGATGACCGACGCCTACGCCACCATCAAGGTGCTGGCCACGCAGCAGCAGCGCCGCGACATCCGACTGGTCGTCAACCAGGTCGGCAGAAGCGGCGAAGGGCGTGCGATCCGCGGCCAGTTGCAGCTCGTTGTCGACCGTTTCGTGGCCCCGCTGCTGGGCCTTGACGCCAGCGGCGCCGCACTTGCGACCCGGCTCGAACTGCTGGGCGAAGTGCCGCTCGATCCGGCGGTGCGCGAAGCGGTGCAGAAGCGCCGCCTGCTGCTCGAACTGCTGCCCGGTTCCGACGCCGCGCGGGCGGTCGAGGCCATCGCGGTGCGCGTCGCGCCGTGAATCCGGGTGACACGGTGCGCGTCGCCCCGTGATGGCGCTCAGGCCGACACCACCGACGCCAGCAACACGATCAGCGCCCCCGCCCCGCCCTGCGCGGCGCGCGCCTGCGTGAAGGCGATCACCTCGTTCTTCTGCACCAGCCAGCTCTTCACCTTGCCCTTGAGCACCGGCTCGCGACCGGGCGAGCCGTGGCCCTTGCCATGCACCACGCGCACGCAACGGCAGCCGCTGCGCCCGGCCTCGCGCAGGAACTTGCCAAGTGCCTCGCGGGCTTCGTCGCGCCGCAGGCCGTGCAGGTCGAGCTGGGCCTGGATCGCCCAGACGCCGCGGCGCAGCTTGCGCACCACCTCGGGCCCGATGCCGCGACGCCGGAACGACAGCGAATCGTCGGTCTCGAGCAGCGACTCGACATCGAACTCGTCCGACAGTGCCTCGGTCATCACGGCCGCCTCGTCGCGCAGCCGTTGTCTCGGGATCGCCGGTGGCCGCGACTTCGCGGCGACCACGACCGCAGCCTTGCGCAGCGGCAGCACCGTGCCCACGGTGAGGCTGAACAGGTTGCGTTCGCGCTGTTCGCGGGCCGCCTGTTCGGCGGCTTGCTGCGCGGCCAGCGCAGCAGCCTGGGCAGCGGCTTGCGCAGCCTCGGCGAGCTTGCGCCGGCTGGCTTGCAAGGCGGCCTTGACGCGCCCCAGTTCGTGCAGACCGCCAACCGTGACGGGCGGCAGTGCCAGCGCGCTCGATTTCACTTGATGCACCGGCTTCACAGCAACCCGCGTTCGGCGAACGAGATCACTTCGCCCTGGCCGATGACCAGGTGGTCGAGCACGCGCACGTCGATGAGCTTGAGCGCGCTCGCCAGCGTCTGCGTCAGGTACTCGTCGGCACGCGACGGCTCGGCCGCGCCCGACGGGTGGTTGTGCGCCAGCACCACCGCAGCGCAGCCGAGCTCGAGCGCACGCTTGACGACCTCGCGCGGGTACACGGCGGCCTGCGTGAGCGTGCCGCGGAACAGCTCTTCGTAGCGCAGCAGGCAGGTCCGGGCATCGAGAAACATCACCGCGAAGACCTCGTGCTCGCGCGTGCCGAGCTGCATCTGAAGGTACTGCTTGACCTTCAGCGGCGTGTCGAACATCGGTCGGCGCATCAGCTCCTGCGCCAGCGCCCGGCGGGCGATCTCGATCACGGCGGCGATCTCGGCGCGCTTCGCCGGACCCAGGCCCTTCACGCCCTTCAGCGCGGCCACGTCGGAGTGCAGCAGGCCGGGGATGCCGCCGAAGCGGTCGAGCAGTTGCTGCGCCATCTGCAGCACCGACACGCCGGGCAAGCCGGTGCGCAGCAGCAGCGCGATCAGCTCGGCATCGGCCAGCGCGGCCGGGCCCTGCGCCAGCAGCTTTTCGCGCGGCCGGGCTGCGGCCGGAATGTCCTTCAGAACCATGGTCGGATGGGTCGCTGCGCGGGCTCGTAAAATCAGGCCAGTCTATCGGCAGTTCGCCGGTCGTCCATTGGCAGCCGCTTCACAGTTCATCGGCGGCTTATCGGCGGCTCGTCGGCGCCGCGCCGCCGGCGCAACCCTCGGGCATCACACCTACGCGGAACCCAGCTTGAACCACGTCCAGCCACAGTCGTTTCTGACCTTGCATTACCGCCTGTCCGGCCCGGACGGCGCCGACATCGTCAACACCTTCGCCGACAAGCCGGCCACCTTGTCGCTCGGCACCGGCGTGCTGGCGCCGGCCATCGAAGCGCGGCTGCTCGGCCTGAGCGAGGGCACGCGCACTTCGTTCGAGCTTGCCGCCGGCGAAGCCTTCGGCGACCGCAACCCGCAGCTGCTGCAACGCGTCAAGCGATCCTTGCTCGACGAGCTGGGCAACCCGGCCGAGGACTACAGCGTGGGCGACGTGGTGCAGTTCCCGACGCCCGACGGGCAGGGCGCCTATGCCGGCGTGGTGCGCGAGGTCGCCAGCGACGCGCTGCTGTTCGACTTCAACCACCCACTGGCGGGCCGGCCGGTGAGCTTCGAAGTTGAACTGATCGGGGTGCTTTGATGAGCCATACGGAACCTGTATCGAGCGCCAACGTCAACGCCAACGCCATCGTCCACGGCCCGCAGCAGGTGGTGCTGGCCGAGCCGCGCGGCTTTTGCGCCGGCGTCGACCGGGCGATCGAGATCGTCGAACGGGCGCTGACGAAGTTCGGCGCGCCGATCTATGTGCGCCACGAGATCGTCCACAACACCTATGTCGTGAACGACCTGAAGGCGAAGGGCGCGATTTTCATCGAAGACCTGGCCGACGTGCCGCCCGGCGCCACGCTGGTGTTCAGCGCGCACGGCGTCTCGCAGGCGGTGCGGGTGGAGGCCGCGCAGCGCGGCTTCAATGTGTTCGATGCCACCTGCCCGCTCGTCACCAAGGTTCACGTGGAGGTGGCCAAGCTGCACAAGCAGGGCTACGACTTCATCATGATCGGTCACAAGGGCCACCCCGAGGTCGAGGGCACGATGGGCCAGGTCACCGAAGGCATCTACCTGGTCGAAGATGTGGCCGACGTGGAGCGCGTGCAGGTGGCGCAAAACGACAAGCTCGCGGTCGTGACGCAGACCACGCTGTCGGTGGACGATGCGGCCGAGATTGTGGCTGCGGTGCGGCGCCGCTTCCCGAACGTGCGCGAGCCGAAGCAGCAGGACATCTGCTACGCCACGCAGAACCGCCAGGACGCGATCAAGGTGCTGGCACCGACGGTCGACATCCTGATCGTCGTCGGCAGCCCGACCAGCTCGAACAGCAACCGCCTGCGCGAACTGGCGCAGCGCCTTGGCACCGAGGCTTACATGGTCGACATGCCCGACGATCTGCAGCCGCACTGGTTCGACGGCAAGCAGCGGGTCGGCCTGACGGCCGGCGCGTCGGCCCCCGACATCCTGGTGCAGCAGGTGATCCAGCGGCTGCGGGCCTTGGGCGCGCTGTCAGTGCGCACCTTGCCGGGGGTGGCGGAGACCATCAACTTCCCGCTGCCGATGGGGCTGGGCGACAAGTCGATGGCCGCGCTGCCGTTGGACGATTCGACTTGAATGGAATGCAAGAGCCAACTCACGCACCTCTGCGGTGGTGAGTTTGAAGCTTCCAGTGGGCTGCGCAGACCGATCAAGAAGCGCGTTGCCTGTGAGTCAGCGCGGCTTGTGCGGGTGGAACGTGATCGTCTGCGATGCACCCAGGCTTGATCCCGACTTCGACCTGGGCACCGCGTGGTCGCAACTCGCGCAGCCTGAAGCGCAGCCTGAATCCGCTTTCGCGGTGCTGCGCAGGCGTGCCGCCAGCGGCTCGGGCAGCGGCCAGCGCAGTATCGCAACGGCCAGCGCACGGCGCGCGGCTCCGGGCATCAGCGTCCACGCCGCGCGGGCGCTGCAGCCCAGCACCAGCAGTGTCACGATGACCGATTGAACCAGCATGCTCAGCCGCTGAAGAACAACGTTAGGCGGTAGGTCACGAAGGCTGCCGCGTAGGCCAGCACGAACAGGTAGACCGCCATCGCAACCGGGTAGCGCCACGAGTTGGTTTCGCGCCTCACGACCACCAGGGTCGAGATGCATTGCGGCGCGAACACGTACCACGCCAGCAGCGAGTACGCGGTGGCGAGCGACCAGCCTTTGGCGATCACCGGCGACAAGGCGTCGGCCACTTCGCTGCCGGCCGCAGACATCGCGTACACCGTGCCGAGCGCACCGACCGCCACTTCGCGCGCTGCCAGCCCCGGCACCAGCGCGATCGAGATCTGCCAGTTGAAGCCGATCGGCGCGAACACATGCTGCAGCGCCTGACCGAGCCAGCCGGCGATGCTGTACTTGATCGCCGGGCCGGCGGTCGCCAGGTCAACGCCGGCCGGCGGCGCCGGGTAGCTCGACAGGAACCACAGGATCACCATCAACGAGAAGATGATGCCGCCGACGCGGGCCAGGAAGATGCGCGCCCGCTCCCACAGCCCGAGCACCAGGTTGCGCAGGCCCGGCACGCGGTACGGCGGCAGCTCGAGCATCAGCGGCTGGTAACGGCTCTTGATCCAGACCCGCTTGAAGACCCAGGCCACCGCCATCGCCGAGCCGACGCCGGCCACGTACAGGCCGAACAGCGTCAGGCCGCGCAGGTTGAAGACGCCCACATGGCGATCGGGTACGAAGGCGCCGATCAGCAGCGCATACACAGGCAGCCGCGCCGAACACGTCATCAGCGGCGCGATCATGATGGTGGCCAGGCGGTCTTTCCAGTTCGCGATCGTGCGCGTCGCCATGATGCCGGGGATGGCGCAGGCGAAGCTGGAGAGCAGCGGGATGAAGGCCCGGCCCGACAGCCCGACCTTGCCCATCAGGTTGTCGAGCAGGAAGGCGGCGCGCGGCAGGTAGCCCGAGTCTTCCAGGATCAGGATGAAGAAGAACAGGATCAGGATCTGCGGCAGGAACACCAGCACGCTGCCGACGCCTGCGATCACGCCGTCCACAAGCAGGCTGCGCAGCGGGCCGTCGGCCATGTGGGTGGTGGTCCAGGTGGCGACGCCGGCCATCGCGGCCTTGATCGCGTCCATCGGCACATTGGCCCACGAGAACACGGCCTGGAAGATCAGGAACAACACGGCGGCCAGGATCGCCAGGCCCCACACCGGGTGCATGACCACGGCGTCGAGCCGGTGATGGAAGCGCTGGAACAGCGCCGCGTTCGGGGCCACGATGGCCAGGATGCGCCGCACCTCCAGCTGCAGCTCGGCCGAGCTGCTGGCGTCGGTGAGCGCGGGGTCGGTGGCGGCCGGCGTGATCGATGAGATCGATGCGACCGACGCGCCTGCCAATTGGCGCTCCATCAGCGCGAGCAACTGGGCATGGCCGTCGTGCTGCACCGCGACCGTCTCGACCACCGGGCAGCCGAGCTCGGCGGCGAGCTTGGCGACGTCGATCGCCAGGCCTTGCGAGCGCGCCACGTCGGCCATGTTCAGGGCCACCATCATCGGCCGGCCGAGGCGCTTGAGTTCGAGCACCAGGCGCAGGTTCATGCGCAGGTTGGTGGCATCGACGACGGCGACGATGGCGTCGGGCGCGGCCTCGCCGGCGCGCCGGCCCTCGATCACATCGAGCGTGACCTGCTCGTCGGGCGTGGCCGGTGTGAGGCTGTAGGCGCCGGGCAGGTCGACCACGGTCACGCTCTGGCCATTGCGCAGCCGCGCCGTGCCGATCTTGCGTTCGACCGTCACGCCGGCATAGTTGGCAACCTTCTGGCGCGCGCCGGTGAGCAGGTTGAACAGCGCGGTCTTGCCGCAGTTCGGGTTGCCGACCAGCGCGACGCTCCACACGGCAGCGTGGTTCGCGGAGTTCAGGGTCGGGTGCATGGAAGCGTTTGCAAAAAGATCAGGCCGGCGTCACTTCGATGCATTGCGCTTCGAGCAGACGCAGACCGAACAACGTCTCGCCGATCAGCACCGCCAGCGGCTCGCGCCCGCCCGGCCCGCGGCGCAGCAGTTGCAGCGGCTCGCCGGGGATGAAGCCGAGCTCGCCGAGGCGGCGCAGCGACACTGCATCGACCTCGCCCGACGCGGCGATGACGCGCGCGACCGTGGCGCGGCCGCCGTTCGGCAATTCGTTCAGAAGCATGGTCGGAAGGCTCGGCTCGATGGTGCGGAGAATGCGGATGCAAATGAGATTGTCTCTCATTTGGTTCACAAATTCTGGGGTGTTTGAAAGCCCTCGAAATTCACCACCGCCGAGGCGCAGAGAACGCAGAGTTGCGCAGAGTAAGAAAGTAAGAAAGAGCATTTCTCTGCGTGACCTCTGCGTGACCTCTGCGTGACCTCTGCGTTCTCTGCGCCTCGGCGGTGAGTGAGTTGGCCCATGCATTGAAGCCGCCCCGTCGCCGCGCTGGCGTCAAGCCCCGCGGCGATGGCCCAGCAGCAGCAGCGCGGTGATGAGGCCGACGCTGGCATGGGCCCAGCCCAGCGCGGGCCGGATCGACTCCGGCGCGAAGTAGTACAGCAAGTAGCCGGTAAGTGCCATCGCCGCGCCCAGGCTGCACAGCATCAGGCCCGAGCTGCGCTGGTGCGACCACCGATGGCGCGCGCTCAGGCGCCAGCCTTGCGGCACATGCCCTGCGGCGATCACGCCGAGCGCGAACAGCCCAGCGTAGGCCGCCAGGCCGTGCAGGCGCATCGCCCAGGCTTCGAGCGGGTGCGGCAGGGCGTCCGGCCCCGAGCCGCTGCCCAGGCTGTAGTGCACGGCCAGCCAGACCACACCGGTTGCGATCAGCAAGGCGCCGCTGGCGTAAAGCGTGCGGCGCTGCCACGGGATGAGGCGATGGGCGTGGCGCGTCATGGCGGGCCGTTGGGGAGTGAAAGGAAGAATCGGCGGAGAGTCAAGAAAAGAGCCGCAGGCCAGGCGCTCGCGAGGCTGCCGGCGGGTTCTGGATGGCGCCGTGCTCGAAGGCGCGCCATTGTGCCCGCAGGCTTCGGCAGATCCGGTCGGCGGTGGCCGGGCACAGCAGCGCAACCTTCGTGAGCGCGTCTGCCACGGCGGCGCTGAAGGCCTGAACGACGACCGAGTTCGATGACCGAACGCTGCGGCCGCTGCGGGGGTCGATGTGCGGGGTGGTAATGTGGGCCGCGCTGACGTCAGCACCAGCGGCATCACCATCGGCATTGCACGACGCCGCAAGCGCAGCATCCCGCAGCATCGCCACCGGCCGCAAGCCGTCGGCAAAGCGCAGGTGCACCGGGTGCGCGGCCGGGCCGAAGGCGCGCATGTCGCCGCCGGCGTTGACGAGGCCCGAGGTGATGCCGGCGGCTTCGAGTGCGATCACGGCGCAGTCGACCGCGTAGCCCTTGGCGATGCCGCCCAGATCGATCCACACCGGCGCGCGCACGCGCAGGCGGTGCTCATCGAGCCACTCGATGCCCTCGGCCAGCGTGCCGGCCTTCGCGGGCTGCGCGCCCTGCGGCCGCGGCAGGCGGCCGCTGGCGACCAGCGCCGGCGCGATCGCCGCATTGAACAGGCCGCCGCTGCGCAGCTCCACGTCGAGCGCCAAACGAAGCACGCGTGCCGTGTCGGCGCTGATTTGCAGCGAGGTGCCGGACGGCGCGCGGGCGATGGCGCACACATCGCTGCCCGACTCGTGAAAGCTCATCAATCGGTGGACCTCGGCGATGCGTGTGAAGCCCAGCTCGGTGGCGTGCAGGAAGGCGGCCTCGGAAGGCGCATCGATGGCGATTTCGACCAGCGTGCCCAGCCATGGCTTGGCGCGCCGGCGCAGCGCGAGCGCGAGCGTTGGCATGTCAAAGCTTGCCATTCGCCCTCAGCGTGCTGACGACGGCCACGATGCGGCGCACGCCGTCGGTGACGCTGGTGCTGCTCATGGTGGCACCGCTGATGTTGACGATGTCTTCGCTGACGCGCAGCCGCGCCTCCACGCCCTTGCCGACGAACTGCTTGCGCCACGCCGGCAGGCGCACCTCGTAGCCATGGCTTTCGCGGTAGGCCAGGATCTCGACGTTGCGCACCTTGCCGTCGGTGCCCAGGCCGACCGCGTAATCGATCAACTCGAACTTGCCGAGCACCGCGTCGAAGACGACGACGCCGAGAGGCACGTCGCCCTTCATCGCGGTCATCGTGCGCCACGCGGCCGAGCGTGCCGACAGGCCGGCGGCCTGGGCCACCGCGCGCATCTCGTCGGGGCTCAGCTGCAGCGTGTTTTCGTTGAAGGCGCTGGCCTCGGGGAAGCAGCGCCGCGCGGCTTCTTCCGGGGTGGCGTATTGGGTGGCCGAGGCGCTAACGCCGAAACTGAGCAGCACTGGCAGCGGCAGCCATTGGAAGCCGTTCATGGCAGGCTCAGAACGAGTAACCGAGGCCGATGTTGAAGCGGTCGGAGTCCTTCACGACCTTGTAGCGCTGGATGTCGGCCTTCAGCACGACCGCCGGCGTGAGGTTGAAGTTGGCGCCGATCGTGGCGATGCCTTCGGTCTCATACGCTGCCACGTTCAGCCCCGGCACCACGCCGTCGAACTGGCGCCCGGTGTTGATGCGCTCGTAGCGCGCGAACGGCGCGATCGAATAGCCGCCGGCCAGCGCGAACTTGTAGGCAGCCTGCACGAACGCGCCGTCGAAGGCCTTCGGCACCAGGTACGGCGCACCCGCAAACGTCGCGTTCAACTCGCCGGCGCCGGTGATGCTGCCGCGCGCGTAGACCGCCGACAGGTCCCATTGCCCGGGCGTCCATTTGGCGTGCAGGTCCCACAACGTGTAGCGCGCGTTCGGCGCCGCAAAGCCGGGCGCGCCGTGCGCCATCTTGCCAGTCAGCAGGCCGCCGCCGATGCGCAGCCCGGGGATGCCGCGCCAGTCGACCGCACCGAACAGCGTCAGGTTCTTCGACTTGGCGAACTGCCCTTCCTGGTGGACGGCACGCAGCGGCGAGCCGGCCGCTTCGGCGTCGGCCGGATCCCACTTGGTCAGGTCGGGGCCGGTGGACACGCCGGCGCTCCACGAGACGCCGTTGTCGTGCTCGCCGAAGAGCTGGAAGCCGACCTCGCGCAAGGTGGTCGGGATGATCGAGGTGTCGATCACCGGGCGCAGCACGCCGTAGAACGCGGTCGGCTCGTGGTTCTGGTTCACCAGGCCGATCGGCATCAGGAACAGGCCGGCGCGCAGGCCGTAGGTGTCGTTCAGCTTGTGCTCGACATAGACCTGTTCGATCGCCACCTCGCCGCTGTCGGTGGACGACGCGACCGCATGCTCAATCTCGACTTCTGCGACCACTTTTGTGCGCTCGTCAAAGCGGTGCTGGAAGCCGAGCACGAAGCGCGCTATGTCGGTGCTGGTGGCGGCGCTGTCGCGGCGCGGGCGGGTGTAGTTGATCTCGCCGTAGGAGGTGATCTGCGTTGCCGCGCCGGCTCCACGGCCGGCGCTGGCGGTTGCCGCCATCGGGGCTGCGGCGGCTGCGGCCGATGCGGTTGCGGCTGACGCTGCTGACGCCGCGGCCTGTCGATCCTGGGTCTGGCCCTCCTTGATCGACGCCAGTTCGGCCTTGACCTTGTTCAGCTCGGCCGCCAGGTCATCCAGGCGCTTAATCAGTGCGGCCTCGTTGCTCTGGGCGCTGGCGGCGCCATGGGCCAGCAGCAGGCTGAGGGCCAGCGTGCTCAGGGCGAAGGTCTTGGGGGGGTGGGGCAGGTGCATGGCGTGGGTTTCGGTGCGTTGAAATCGGGAACAGGTAGTGGACGGAAGGACGGGCGCGATGCGGCTCAGCCCATGTGCGGCCACGTCATGTCGGGACATGTCATGACAGGGCTGGGCCGGCATAGCGCAGCGAGCCGAACAGCCCGGCGGTTTCGGCTTCGGGGCCGGCGGCAAAGTACAGCGCGTGGGTGTCGCCCAGGCTCACGCCGTTGCCGAACATCAGCGCCCAGGTGCCGTCCAGGCCGATCGCCTGGCCGGCCTCGTTGCGCAGGTAGTCGATGAAGCGGCCGGTGGTCGGGTTGAACGCGGCGATCTTGCCGGCGCCGCCGAAGTTGCCGACCAGCAGCGCGTTCGACAGCAGCCCGAAGTCGGCTGGCGCAATGGCCACGCCCCAGGGTGCGTTCAGGCGGCCGGCGTCGTCATACACCAGCACCTGTTGGCCGGTGAGCGTGAACTCGACGACCTTGCCGCGGTTCGGAAAGCCGCCGGCCTTGGCCTCGGCGGCCGCGTCGAGCGAGTCTTCCTCGCTTGGCTGGATCTTGCTGGCGTCGACGATGAAGCCGTTCGCATCGCGCAGCACCTGGCTGATGCAGTACATCATGAACACCCGGCCGCCGATGACCTGGATGTTGAACGGCACCGGCTCGCCCGGCCTCGCGGCATTGCCCTGCGACGGGTTCGCCGCATCGAGCAAGGCGCCGGTCGCGAACGGGTTCGCAAAGCCCTGCGTCGGCACGAGCTGCCAGGCCTTGTCGAACTGACGGATCTGCGGCGTGCGGCCGAAGTCGGCAACCCATAGCGTGTCCCAGGTATCGGTCTTGATGGTCACGCCGAACATCGACATGCCGAGCGCGCTGCCTTCATACATCAACTGCGCCGGGCCGTTCACCCGCACGGTGCTGCCGTCGCGGGCGCGGTCGGTCCAGGCCGACAGCTGGCCGGAGTCGGTGACGAAGACGAAGCGGGCCGAGCCGTCGAACGTGACCACGCCGCCGTTCGCGCTCGCCGTCTGCGCGGTGACGCGGAACAGGTCGGAGTTGAGCGCTGCGCCGTTGAACGCCGTGCCGGTTGATTTGCCCAGGCTCGCGCTGGTGGTCAGCGCGTCGGCACCGGGCAGGTACACCTCGCCCAGGCCGTCCTGGAACAGCGTTCTGAGTTTCGGATCGACCGCCGCGTTGACATCGCCGACGAACTGCCACGAGGTGCCGCCGCCGAGCACCCAGAAGTGGCCACCAGCGCCGGCCGGGCGGATCGCAATGCCCCAGGCATCGACCATGTCGGGCAGCGTGAACGCGGCGCCGTACGAAGGCTTCGTCGCCGCCAGGTTGGTCTGCCGGTAGGCGTTGCGCACGGCCAGCGGTGGCACCACGGTGGCGCCGGTCGGCTCGCCACCGCCGCCGCAGGCCTGCAGCAAGGGTGCGGTGGCCAGGCCGGCGCTGAGCTGCACACTCCAGCGGACGAAATCTCTGCGGTTCAGGGTCACCGATGGCCTCTTGCGAATGGATGAGTCACAATAAATGTAGCAGCAATGAGAATGATTCGCAGTCATAATCACGTTGGATTTGCAACACAGCCAGGAGCCGGCATGAAAAGCGACCCGAAGGTCATCGAGCATCTGAACGCGCAACTCAGGAACGAACTGACCGCGACGAACCAGTACTTCCTGCACTACCGGATGCTCAAACACTGGGGCTTCGACAAGCTGGCGAAGAAGGAGTACGAAGAGTCGATCGGCGAGATGAAGCACGCCGACCGGCTGATGGAGCGCATCTTCGTGCTCGACGGCCTGCCGAACCTGCAAGACCTCGGCAAGCTGCTGATCGGCGAGGACGTGCCCGAAGTGTTGAGCTGCGACCTGCAGTCCGAGACCGGCGCGCAGGCCACGATCAAGGACGGCATCGCCTACTGCGAATCGGTGCGCGACTACGTCTCGCGCGACCTGCTGCAAGGCATTCTGGACGACACCGAGGAGCACATCGACTTCCTCGAAACCCAGATCGACCTGGTCGGCAAGGTGGGGCTGGAAAACTATCTGCAGTCGCAGATCGGGCACGTGAGCTGAGCGAACGAATCACTGCAATCGAAGCTAGCGCTGGCAAAGGACGACCATGATCGTTTGCGTGTGTCGCGGGGTGTCAGACCGACAGATCCGCCAGGCTGTGGCCGAGGGCGCGCACAGCCTCGAATGTCTGCAAATCGAGCTCGGGGTGGCCACGCAATGCGGGCGCTGCGCCGACTGCGCCTCGCGCCTGCTGTGCGCGGCGCGCGGCGCGGGGACGCATGCGCACTCGCAAGCGCACTCGCACTCGCACGCGCAGCATGTGGTCACCGTGTCGCACGGCTTGCGGGCGCAGACGGCCTGAGCGGTTTCGCGCGGCCGGTGGCGCTGCCTACAATTCGCGCTCCGTTGACTCTCACCGGGCGCGCCGTTGCGCGCCTCCGCCCATGCTCGACATCTCGCTGCTGCGCAAGGACCTTGCCTCTGTCATTCGCCGGTTGGAGGCGCGCAAGTCGCCGCAGCCGTTTCTCGATGTCGAACGCTTCATGTCGATCGAGGCCGAACGCAAGACGCTGCAGTCGCGCACCGAAGACTTGCAGGCCGGGCGCAACCGGGCCTCTAAGCTGATCGGCCAGCAAAAGGCAAAGGGCGAAGACAGCGCCGGCCTGATGGCTGAAGTGGCTGTCATCAACCTCGAGCTGAAAACGTCCGCCGAGCGGCTCGATGCGATCCAGACCGAGTTGTCGGCGATGCTGATGGCGCTGCCGAACCTGCCGCAAGACAGCGTGCCGGTCGGGCCGGACGAAAACGCCAATGTCGAAGTGCGCCGCTGGGGCACGCCCCGGGTGTTCGACTTTGCGGTGCGCGACCACGTCGACCTCGGCGCGCCCCTCGGGCTCGACCTCGACCTCGGCGTGCGCTTGTCGGGTTCGCGCTTCAGCTTCCTGCGCGGCCCCGTCGCGCGTCTGCACCGCGCGCTCGCGCAATTCATGCTCGACGTCCAGACGCTGGAGCACGGCTACACCGAGTGCTACACGCCGTACATCGTGAACCGCGAGGTGCTCGAAGGCACCGGCCAGCTGCCGAAGTTCAAGCAAGACATGTTTTGGGTAAATCGTGGTGGTGATGAAGCCCAGCCCGAGCAGTACCTCATCTCGACCTCCGAAATTACTTTGACGAACAGCGTGCGAAACGGTGTTGGCCGAGGCCGACCTGCCGATCAAGCTGACCGCCCACAGCCCGTGTTTTCGCAGCGAGGCCGGCAGCGCCGGGCGCGACGCGCGCGGCATGATCCGCCAGCACCAGTTCGACAAGGTCGAGATGGTGCAGATCACCCACCCCGACGCGAGTAACGCGGCGCTCGAGGCGATGGTCGGCCACGCCGAGGTGGTGCTGCAAAGGCTCGGCCTGCCGTACCGCGTGATGCTGCTCAGCAGCGGCGACATCGGCTTCGGCGCTGCCAAGACCTATGACCTGGAAGTGTGGGTGCCGGCGCAGAACGCGTACCGCGAGATCAGCTCGTGCTCAAACTGCGAAGCGTTTCAGGCGCGGCGGATGCAGGCGCGCTTCAAGAACGCGCAAGGTCGCAACGAATTGGTTCATACGCTGAACGGCTCGGCCCTCGCGGTCGGCCGCGCGCTCGTCGCGGTGCTGGAAAATGGCCAGAACGCCGATGGTTCGATCAACCTGCCCGAAGCGCTGCGGCCCTATATGGGTGGGCTGGCGGTACTGAGTGCCTGAGGCCGGCTTTCGGACTTGGCTGCGGCACTGAACGGTGCCGCTGCTGCGCTAGAATCTGCGGCTCGGCATCGCTCAGCCGAGCGTTTGAAACACCTGGAGAGGTGGCAGAGTGGTCGAATGTACCTGACTCGAAATCAGGCGAACCGTAAGGTTCCGAGGGTTCGAATCCCTCCCTCTCCTCCAGTGAAATCAAGGCTGCCGCAGGCAGCCTTTTTCACGCCGTGCGCCGATGCGCACATGCCTCGTCTTTGCTCACGGGCACAACTCCATGCGCCGCGTCACGCCGCGAATGACCTCGTCGCTGAACCAGAAGAAGTAGCTGGTCACGGTCACCAGGCTGCTGTCCTTGGCGCGGGTCTTGTACTCGACCGGAACCACCCAGCCGACGTAGCCGCCGGAGTTGGCGCCCATCGGGCAGGCGCCGCGCTGCGGTGTGCCGATGACGAGTTCGCGGTTCGGGTCGAGGCCGCGCACCGTGGCATCGAAATAGTTGGTGATCGCCGACTCGTGATTGCGCGGCGCGGTGCTTCGAACCACCGTGTCGGTGGGCGGCGGCGCGCGGTTCAAACCGCACCCGGCGATGAGGCATGCGGCGAGTGCTGCGGCTGCTGCGATCTTGGTCATCGTTGGTTCCTGCTGTGATCGGCGCCGCGCACGGGTGCTCGGCGGGGAATGGCCGCAACTGGAGGTGGTTGTCGCACAGGCCGTGCCGTGCTGCCAATCCCCGCCAGCGCGGCCGGCCCCGCATTTTGCCGACTGTTAACGAAAGCCCGGAATTTTGTCTCGCGTCGACCTGCGGTGTGGCCGCGCGGCGCAGTCGCGCGGCAATTCTTCACGCTGCGCACGCCAGCGGGCCCGCAACCCCCTGGGTCGCGGGCTGTGAAGCATCAACGTCGCATCGAACAATGAGCCCATGACGATCAAGCCCATCAAGCCCATCAAGCCCATCAAACCCACCCACATCTACGACTGGGATGCCGAGCCCGTCGACGAGCGGCCCTCGGAGTTCATGAATTCCACCAGTTGGTCAGCGTCGTCGAGCTTCCATCCACCGGTCCCGGTGGCGCGCAGCGCGCCGTCGCGGTTCGGGTTCGCCGGCGTGCTTATCGTGGCGTTGACGCTGCTGGCGCTGGGCGCCTTGGCGATCGCTAAGATCATTCCGCTGTTACGCGGCTGAAGCCGAACCGCAGGCGCGGGTAAAGCGTTGGGGCGGTCGGTGGTTCACAGATCTTTACCGCGCAGCCAATCCGCATTCACCGGATGGGGCGAGCATTCATGCAGTGGCCCGATGTCCGGGCGAAAGGGTTCAAGATGTTCCGATCAAGGAGTGAAAATTTCGCAGTGCCGACACTGCGCTGGCTCGCCGCCAGTGTGCTGGTGATGGCCGCGGCCGCAAGCTCGCTTCCTGCGCACGCGCAGGAAGGCGGTGGCGGCGGCCACATGGCCCCGCCACCGGGCGGCATGATGCTGTTCAACGGCCCACCCGAGCACATCGCGCGGCTGGTTGACCACATGCTCGACGGGCTCGGAGCCACCGATGCGCAACGCGCCCAGATCAAGCAGATTGCGCAAGCTGCGGGCGTTGACCTGAAAGCCCAGCGCGATGCCGGCCGCAGCCTGCGCGACAAGGGCATGCAGGCCTTTGCGGCGCCGACGATCGACGCCGCAGCCGCCGAGTCGGTGCGCCAGCAAATCGTCGCCCAGCAGGACCAGGCCAGCAAGCGCGTGCTGGCTGCCTTGCTCGACATCGGCAAGGTGTTGACGCCCGAGCAGCGGGCCCGCATCGGCGAGCGCATGAAGCAGCGTCAGGCGATGATGCAGGAGCGGCTGCAACGCGCCGAGCGCCGCAGTGGCGAACGCGGCGAACGGCCGAAGCCATGAACCCGGCCGGCGCGGCGCGCGCCCCGGTGGCTGGTACGGCGCGCGCCCCGGTAGTCACCGCAGCGCGGCCATCGTCTTGGAGTATTCGCATGTCTTCCAGCCTCCCGACGCTCCCTGCCGCAACGGCCCCCGCCACCTCGGCACAGGCCGCCCCGGCCAGCCGGCTGCTGTTGATCGACGACGACGCGCGGCTCGCCTCGATGGTGGGCGACTACCTCGGCCAGGCCGGCTTCGCGGTCGAGGTCGCGGGCTCGCTCACTGCCGGCCGGGCGCTGCTGGCGGGCGATGCTTTCGACGCCCTGGTGCTCGACCTGATGCTGCCCGACGGTGACGGCCTTGACCTGTGTCGCGAATTGCGCGGCCAGGCCCGCACCCGGCACCTGCCACTGCTGATGCTGACCGCGCGCGGCGAGCCGATGGACCGCATCCTCGGCCTCGAACTCGGTGCCGACGACTACCTGCCCAAGCCCTTCGAGCCGCGCGAATTGCTGGCCCGCATCAAGGCCTTGCTGCGGCGTGCGGCGCCGCAGCCGGCGGCCGATGACGTGCTGCGTTTCGGCCGCCTCGAGATCGACCTCGGCGCGCGTCTGGCGCGCCTGAACGGCACCGCCTGCGATCTGACCGGGCACCAGTTCGACCTGCTCGTGGTGCTGGCCCAGAGCCCCGGGCGCGTGCTGTCGCGCGACCAGATCATGGACTCGCTGAAGGGCCATCCGCTGGAGGCTTTCGACCGCTCCATCGACGTCCACATCTCGCGCATTCGCGCCGTCATCGAAGACGATGCCAAGCTGCCGCGACGCGTTCTCACGGTGCGCGGCGCCGGCTACATCTTCGCGCGCAAACAGGATGCCGAAGCGGCCTGCTGACGCGGCGCGCAGCGCGGCCCCGTGAGCAGCCTGTACCTGCGCATCTACGCCACGCTGGTCGTGGTGCTGCTGCTGTTTGCGGCGGCGTCGGGCTGGCTGTTCCAGCGCCACCTCGAACAGGAACGCGGGCGCGCCGATTCGGTGCTCACCGAGCGCATGGGTGCGTGGGCCGAGCTGATCCAGCGCTCCCTGCCCAGCACCGACGCGCCCACCGACGACCAGGCTGCCGCGCTGCGCGACTGGTCGCAGCGGCTGCGCCTGCCACTCGCGCTCGACAGCGCGACCGGCCAGCGCATCGCCAGCTCGGAGTCGTACCTGCGGCGCCAGCAGGATGGGGCGTCGGCGCGCGGCCTGGCGGTGCGGCTCGAAGACGGCCGCACCTTGTGGATCATGCGGCCCGGGCCGCGGCGAGCGATGGGCTCAGGCGGGCCGGGCGCAGGTGTGGTGCTGGGGGGAGGGCCCGCCATCGGCATCGGCGCTGGCGATGCACCGCCCGGGCTGCGCCCGGGGGGCGCCGGGCCGCCGCCATTCCAGACCTTTGTGCCGTTCGTGCCGGCGGCGTGGCAGCAGGGCGTGGGCCTGGTGATCCTGCTGGTGTTGCTGTTCGTGGCGGTTGCGGCCGCAGCGTTCCCGGTCGTGCGCCGCTTGACGCGCCGCCTCGAGGCCTTGAAGCAGGGCGTCGAGCAGTTCGGCGCCGGCCAGTTGAGCCACCGCGTCGCGGTCAGCGGCCACGACGAAGTGGCGGCGGTGGCCACGAGTTTCAATGTGGCCGCGGCGCGGGTCGAGGCGCTGGTGCAGTCGCACCGGTCGCTGCTGGCCAATGCCAGCCATGAGCTGCGCTCGCCGCTGGCGCGCATGAAGCTGGCGGTCGCGTTGCTCGACGACGCGCCGCCCGCGCAGCGCGAGCGGCTGAAGCGCGAGATCGACACCAACGTGGCCGAGCTCGATGAGCTGGTCGAAGAAGTGCTGCTCGCCAGCCGGCTCGACGTCGCCGCGCAGCATGATCGCGATGAGCCGGTCGAGCTGCTCGGCCTGGCGGCCGAAGAAGCCGCGCGCCTCGATGCCGCAATCGATGGCGAGCCGCTCACCGTGACCGGCGATGAGCGCCTGCTGCGCCGTGCGCTGCGCAACCTGCTGGAAAATGCGCATCGCTATGGCGGCGGCGCCGTCGAGAGTGAAGTCAGTGTCGAAGTCTTGCGCCATGCCGGCCAGGCGCTGCTGCGGGTCTGCGACCGCGGCCCGGGCGTGCCCGAGGCGATGCGTGAACGCATCTTCGAGCCCTTCTTCCGAATGCCCGGCCATGCCGAACAGGCCGGCGGCGTTGGCCTCGGCCTGAGCCTGGTGCGCCAGATCGCGCTGCGCCACGGCGGCCGCGTGCGCTGCACGGCGCGGGTTGGCGGCGGCAGCTGCTTCGAGGTCTCGGTGCCGCTGCGGGGTTGATGCTGTCGTTGTAGCGGCGAGGGAGTCTTATACGGATTTTGGTTCAGTCGACTAGAAACTACCGTTCGCCCTGAGCCTGTCGAAGGGCTTCGACAAGCCTGTCCTGAGCTTGTCGAAGGGCTCAGCCCGAACGGACATTTATGCGATCGAACGCAAACTGGTGTCAGCGCCGCAGGCCGTCGCTTGCATCGGCCGTGACACGCTTGTTGACGGCTGCGGACTGACGCGCTTCCTGGGCCCGCTCGGCATACTTGTTGAAGCGCCAGGCCGTGCTTTCCATCGTGATGCGGTGCCAGGTGCGGCGCTTCTCGGCCGGGCTCAGCACCGGCCAGTGCTGCACCTCGTCGAAGGTGCGGCCGCAGCCCTTGCACACATCATCGCCCTGGCTGGTCGAGCAGATCGCGATGCACGGCGCATCGGGCGTGCTTTCGTACCACGCCAACCAGGCGGCGCGGGCAGCCGGCGACAGCGTCGCCTCGTCGCATTCGACCTCGTGGTCGTACACCATCAGCGCGTAGCCGGTGGCCAGCGCGCGCACCTCGGCACAGGCGGTGATGCCGTCCGGCGAGGGCGAGCGCTCGCGCCACCAGTTGATGGCAGATTCGATGTCGGTGATGTGCAGGGCGGTCATGCGGACAAGTGGTTGCAGCGAGGATAGCGTGGACCGCGGCTGAACTTTGATACCCTTGCCCGCCACAGCAAATGCCGGCGCCGCCGGCGGCCATGTGAAAGCCCAACGGAGTGGATCGAATGAGACAAGTGGTGAGGGTGCGCGGCCTGATGGCGGTGTCGATGCTGGCCCTGCTGGTGACCCTGCTGGTGACCATGTTGGCAGCCTGTTCAACAGCGGACAAGAAGGTCAAGCCGACGGTGCTGCAGCCGGTCGTCTCGGCGCCCGGCAAGAAGCTGGTCACGCTGACGTTGGCCCAGGCTGGCGCGGCGGTCGAACTCGGGCTCGATCAGGATCTGCTGGTGCGGCTTGCGACCAGCGTGGTCGAGGGCCGGGAATGGTCGCTGGTCGGTCTGGCGCCGGAGGTGCTGGCAGCCGAGGGCCCGATGTTCCGGCGCGACCTTCGCAACGTTGACGCTGCCGAAGGCACCGGCATGTCGGAATGGCGGCTGCACCCGCTGAAGGCCGGCATGGTGAGCCTGCGATTCGAATACCGGCGGCCGCGCAATGTCGAGGCGGCGAGCGAGGTCGTGACTTACGCGGTCACGGTGCGGTAAGGGCCCGGCAACTTGCGGGCGCGGGCCCGCCGCTCAGGCCTGGGTGCTGCCGCCGCGAGCCGCGCGTTGCGGGTTGCCGTGGGTCGAGTAGAGCGCGCTGGCTGCGGCAGGCAGCAGCACCTCGATGGCGCGGTCGAGCGAGGCCGTGGCGCGGACCAGCGACTCGCGCTGCGCCGCCACCTGCGCGCTGGCCAGCGCGAGGCGATGCGGCCACGCGGGCGGCAACTCGCCGCTGCGTGCGGCGCGGGCGAACGGATCGACGGCGTTGGCGAGAGCACGTTGCAGCTCACCCGCGTGCAGTTCGATGCCGGCCGAGTCGCGCGTGCGCAATGCCTCGCCCAGCGCAGCCAGCCGCCCTTCGACGGCGGCCAGCAGGGGTTCGAGTTGCGACCCCGGGGTGAGCGACCCCGAGGTTAGCGGCCCCGCACTCGGCGAATCTGCACGTGCGCTATCGCCTTCGGCGCTCAGCTTCAACATCGGCGGTGGCCCGGTTTCAGGCCTTCGCCTGGGTCAGCAATTCCTGCGCGTTCGAGATCAACTTGTCGGCGATCGCTTCGGGGTTGATCTTGAAGCTGCCGTTGTCGATGGCGGCGGAAATGCTCGCCACTTTCTTGGCGTCGAACTCGGCAACGCCGCTGCTCGACAGCAGGCTCGACGCGGTGCTCGACAGTGCAATCGTTGCGCTCGCGTCACCGGCTGGCGGGTGCGCCGCAGCGGTGCCGGAGGCGGTGGCTGCGCGGGTGGCATCGGCCGGTGCTTGCGCACCCACGGCGACGGGTTTCGGAATGGGTTGATCTGGGGACGGGCCGATTTTCATTGCGTTCTCCAAGGGGCGGGGCAACAACCCCAACCTGACGACATGCCTGGAATTTCGGCCGCCATAGCGCCGACTTTAGGCGTTTTCGCAAGCCGCTTGCGCCGCGTCGGGTTCACAGGCTCAGCTCCATGCGCCGATCGCCCACCGGCAGGCCGGTGAGCACCCGGCCGCCTTCGGTGCGCACGCGGGCCGGCTGGCCCTCGATGCCGTTCGTCAGCGCCTGCGCGTCGCCGGCCACGCTGAAGCCGGCTCCCTGCGCGACCACGTTGACGGTGTCGCCGGCGGCGAACCACTGGCGCTGCTTCAGGTGCGACTGGCGCAGGCTCTGGCCGGCCTTCAGCGGCCGTGCCAGCACGCGGCCCACAGCGAGCAGGTTGTTCGACAGGGCCGGCGAAGCCTCCTCGGCCAGATCGACCTCGGCCAGTGCCAGGTCGCTTGCCGTCAGCACACTGCCGGCCGTCGCCGCGCCCACGGCCACCAGCGCCGGGCCGAAGGCCTTCACCGTGATCGGCAGGTAGACGTTCCATTTGGCTGCGCCTTGCAGGCAGCGCAGGCCGATGCGCGCCTTGCCCCAGAGCCGCACGCCTTCCGGCAGATAGGGTTCGATGCGCTCGCAGGGCGCCAGGCGCAGGCGCGCATCGAGCTGGCCGATGCTGATCTCGATGCGCGGTGTGGATGCAGCCGAGGGCAGGCTGGCCGCCCCATCAGCATGACCATGAGCCACCGCGTCCACGGCGGGCGCCTGCAGGCTGTCCAGCGCAAGCTGGCGCACCTGGGCTTCAAGGCCGCTGCCAAGACCGGCTTCCTGAGCGAGCGCGTAAGGCAACAGCCCACACGCCATCAGGCAGGCGAACGTTGCGGTGACCAGCCGGTGCCAGCACCGGAGAGGGCGGGTCGAGCGGGTCGAGCGGGTCGAGCGAAAGAGGGCGCACGATGAATGCATCGCTGCACTGTAGGCCGGCACCGGTCATTCCGACGCCACGAATTGACGCGCCTTCCACGCCTTGTTCGCGCTTATGTTTGCGCCAGCTCCTGCCCACAATCGCCGCACACCCCCCGAAGCCACCGGCCTCGGGCTCGCCATGCTGCGCAGGAGCCGACATGCTGAACCGACTGACCGACACGCTCGACTTCCAGGCCCGGGCCCTGAGCCTGCGCTCGGAACGCCAGCGCCTGATCGCCAGCAACATCGCGAACGCCGACACACCCGGCTACGTGGCGCGTGAAATGAACTTCGCGCAGGCCTTGCGGGATGCGACCGGCGCCACGGGCTCCAACGGTTCGAACATCGGCATGCAGCCCGCGACGGCGCTGCTCACCAGCCAGCCCGGCCACATCGCCATCGGCGGCGCATCCGGTGCACCCGGCGCGTCGTCAGGCCGCAGCGACAGCACGCTGCTCTACGCCGCCCCGAGCCAGACCAATCTCGACCGCAACACCGTCGACATGGACCGCGAACGCGCCAGCTTCGCCGACAACACCGTGAAGTACGAAGCCACGCTGCGCTTCATCGGCGCCAACGTGCGCACCACCTTGAGCGCCATCACCGGCCAGTGAAGGATTGACCCATGAGCTTGATGAACATCTTCAACGTCTCGGGCAGTGCGGCCAGCGCGCAGAGCCAGCGCCTGAACGTGGTGGCCAGCAACCTCGCCAATGCCGACACCGTGGCCGGCCCCGACGGCCAGGCCTACAAGGCGCGCCAGGTCACGTTCCAGACCCAGTTGATGGGGGCCGGCAACAGCGCCACGGCGGCCGGCGTGGCGGTGAGCGCCATCACCGAAGACCAGAGCGCCGGGCGCCGCGTGCACGATCCGAAGCACCCGAGCGCCGATGCCGATGGCTATGTGACCTACAGCAACGTCAACGCGGTTGAAGAGATGGTCAACATGATCTCGGCCTCGCGTTCCTACCAGAACAACATCGATGTCATGAACACGGCCAAGGGCCTGATGCTCAAGACCTTGCAGATGGGCCAGTCGTGATGACGGCCTGAACCGGAGAACCCGCCATGACCATTGCCGCCGCCGCAGCCAGCACTGCCGCCACGAATGCTCCAAGCAACGCTGCGGCCAGTGCCCTCGCGTCGCAGACCTCCGGCGCCAACGAGGCCGGCAGTCAAGACCGCTTCCTGAAGCTGCTCGTCACGCAGCTCAAGAACCAGGACCCGCTGAGCCCGATGGACAACGCCCAGCTCACGAGCCAGATCGCGCAGATCAACACCGTGACCGGTATCGCCACGCTGAACACCAGCGTGCAGCAGCTCTCCAGCCAGTTCCTGCAGATGCAGTCGCTGCAAGGCGCGTCGCTGGTCGGCAAGGACGTGATCGTGCCGGGCAACAAGCTCGACATCGCCGCCGGTACCGGCCAGGGCGGCTTCGAGCTGACGAGTGCCGCCGACGCCGTGAAGGTCGAGGTGCTGAGCCCCGCCGGCCGCGTGCTCGACACGCTCAACCTCGGCGCCCAGAGCAGCGGCACGCACAGCTTCGACTGGGCCTCGGGCAATTACGCGGCCACCAGCGGCCTGACGTTCCGCGTCGCCGCCAGCAGCGGCGCCACGCCGCTGGCCAGCACGGCACTGATGCGCGACAAGGTCGAGGCCGTCAGCACCTCGGGCGGAGCGCTGATGCTCGAGCTGCACAACGCCGGCACGGTGGCCTACACGACCGTCAAGGCGATCAACTGAGCGCGCCGCAAGCGCCCCTCGGTTTGAGCACGTCAACTTCAAGTTTCGTTTCCCCCACGAAGGACTTCCCATGAGCAGTTTCCAGCAAGGCGTTTCCGGCCTCAACGCGGCCAGCAAGAACCTCGATGTCATCGGCAACAACGTCGCCAATTCAAACACCGTCGGCTTCAAGCAATCGCGCGCCGAGTTCGGCGACATGTACGCCGCCGCGCTGAACCGGGCCGGCAGCTCGAACGTCGGCATCGGCGTGAGCGTGCAGGCGGTGACGCAGCAGTTCGACCAGGGCAACATCACGGCCACGTCGAACCCGCTTGACCTGGCCATCAGCGGCAACGGCTTCTTTGAAGTCAAGAGCGGCGCCCAGACCATGTACACCCGCAACGGCCAGTTCCAGACCGACAAGGACGGCTTCATTTCCAACAACCAGGGCATGAAGTTGATCGGCTACCCGATCGACTCCAACGGCCTGATCCAGCCCGGCGCCGCCGCCCCGCTGCAACTGCCCACCGGCGGCGTGGCGCCGAAGGTGACTGGCACCAACACGATCGAGATGAACCTCGATGCGCGCCTGGCCATCACGCTGCCGGCCGGCAGCCCGCAGGTCGACTTCGCGAATGCGAAGAGCTACAACGACGCCACCTCGGTCACCGTCTATGACGCGAAGGGCCAGGACGTGGCGCTGACCTACTACTTCCAGAAGGCGTCCACCGACCACTGGAACGTCTACGCCACGGCGAACGGAACCTCGGTGAACGTCGATGGTGCCGGCAACCCGCTGCCGGTCACGTCGATCGCCTTTGCGGCCAACGGCGGCAAGCCGACCGCGCCACTGGCCCCGGTGCTGCTGAACATTCCGGCCACTGTCAACGCCGCCGGCGCCACGACTCTGGCGATCCCCGCGGTCGCGCTCGACGTGACCCGGTCGACCCAGTTCGGCTCCAGCTTCGGCGTCACCAGCATGGCGCAGGACGGTTATGCGGCCGGGCAACTGGCGGGCGTGTCGATCGAGAAGAGCGGCGTCGTCATGGCGACGTATTCGAACGGCCAGTCGAAGCCGGCCGGCCAGGTCGAACTTGCCACGTTCAGGGACCCGCAAGGCCTGAGCCCGCAGGGCGCGAACCTGTGGGCGCGCACCGTGGCCTCGGGCGACCCGGTGGTGGGCGTGCCGGGCAGCGGCAACCTCGGCGTGCTGCAATCCGGCGCACTCGAAGAGTCGAACACCGACCTGACCAGCGAGCTGGTCAACATGATCACCGCGCAGCGCGTCTACCAGGCCAACGCGCAGACCATCAAGACGCAGGACCAGGTGCTGCAGACCCTCGTCAACCTGCGCTGATGGCATTGATTGAGCCATTGAAACCATTGCACTGAGGGCCCGCCATGGACCGCATGATCTACCTGTCGATGTCCGGCGCGAAGGCCACGATGCAGCGCCAGGACACGCTCGCCAACAACTTGGCGAATGTGTCCACCCCCGGCTTCCGCGCCGAGTTGCAGGCGTTCCGCGCCGTGCCGGTGCAGGGCAGCGGCGCCAGCACGCGCGTCTATGCGCTGGAGACGACGACCGGCTACGACGCCTCGCCCGGCGCCATCACCAGCACCGGGCGCAACCTCGACGTGGCCGCGAAGGGCAACGCCTGGCTGGCGGTGCAGGCGCTCGACGGCACCGAGGCCTACACGCGCGGCGGCTCGCTCGAGGTGAGCAGCGACGGCACGCTCACCACCCGCAGTGGGCTGCCTGTCTTGGGCGACGGCGGGCCGCTGCAGGTACCGCCCAACTCGATCGTTAGCATCGGCGCCGACGGCACCGTCAGCGCGAAGGGCAGCGACGGCAAAAACACCGCGATCGGCAAGCTCAAACTCGTCACCCCCGAGGCGGCGCTGACACGCGGTGAAGACGGCCTGTTCCGCGCCGCCGACGGCGAACTCAGCGCCGACGACAAGGCGCGCGTGCAGGACGGCGCGCTCGAAGGCTCAAACGTCAGCCCGGTCGAGACGATGGTGGCGATGATTTCGGCCGCACGCCAGTTCGAGGCGCAGATGAAGATGCTGCAAACGGCCGAGGCGAACGAGAAGGCAGCGGCGCAGTTGTTGACGGCGAATTGAGGTTGAGGGCGGCGATCGGTTGTGCTCGCCGCGTGGGGACGATGATCCGTTCTGAAGGTGCCGCCAAGGGGACGGCGGTTGCTGACGC
>JANXZA010000051.1 GCA_025355745.1 Rhizobacter sp.
AATGGCCCAATGCAACTTGCTTCATCTCGCTTCGCCAACACCAGAGGTTTCCCAGCTTCGGCAAGGCAGGTGGTTCTATCGTCTTCGGGAAACTACGGTATTTCCCCTGCTCCGGGTTGGCTGCTGGCTCTGCCGCTTCTCAATGGTCCCGGCGCTGCCCCAGCTTCGCAAGCGCCGCGTTCAAGCGTTGGCGGTCGGTCGGCAAAGCGCCCGGAAGAATACGGGTCACGTCAGTTCGTACTGCGGGCACAGGCAATGCACTCGGTCGTGTTGCGCCCTGCCGCACTGGCGTCAAGTAGCGTTCAAGGGCACACTGGGTGACAATCCAGCGAGCGCGCTAACCCTTCCATCAAGCGGACAGTCAAAGGGCTGCGCCCTTCGCCTGCCGCTTATGTCAAACGTTAGGCCTTTCAACCTCGCTCTGATAGCGCTGCTTGCTGTAGACCTCTCAAGAGCGCTCCATCCCTAACATTTTCAGCAATGGAGTGCCACAATGTGGATTTGGCCAGAGCATAATCTTCGAATATCGCAAGATGGTCAAGGCGCAAGAGTTGATCAGGGCAACAATTGGTATATTGCCAATGGATGGCAGCTGAGTGATGCCGTGCGCTCGATTTTCGAGGAAGCATTTTCGAATGGATTAACCTGCATCCTGCAGCGAGGCCACCCCACCGAATCACGTTACGGAAGCGTTCTCGACTACATATCCTTCAGCCTCTCACCGGAGGATTACTGGGTCTTTGCATTGAACATGGACTCCTGCGTGCCAAATCGGCCACGATCGAATCCGACGCAGGTAGTATTTAAGAAGATATTTCGTCACATACTTCGGGCAAACGGCATCAGCTGTCCTCCAGAGTGGCGGACCCCACAGAACGTTCTTGTTCAGGTAACAGACTTGCAGGCCGCTCTAAGAGCGGTAAAGCCTGACGTGCCTGCACTTGGGAAAATGACAGGAGCGAGGTTGCGACGCGGAAAGTTCTCTTTCTTTGTCGATGAGGAGGACTTGCATAGTTCTTTAGTACACAATTGGAATGCCTGTCTACTTTCATCCACGTTGGGCCTCACTAAGCTTGCCAGCAAAATGCTGCTTGGCGGTGTCGCGCGCCGTGAGGGCGAGATTGACATATTGTCCCGGGACAAGGACAGTAACCTCTATGTTATCGAGCTCAAAGATGTAGCCAAGGCTGGCGGCACAGAGTCGCCGATTCAACAGCTGGACCGGTACATGAAGCACAAGACAATTGTCACGATGGCAAGAGAGCTGGGGGGCGAGATAAGGGGCATACTCATTGCCACAGAAATACAGCACGACATTCTTCGTCAAATATCAGCTTCGGCATTGCCGTTGTCGGCCTACGAAGCTAGCAAGGCCGAAGCTGGTGTCTCACTTGAATGCGTTTGTCGTTCAAACGCCATTGGGTCACGTTCTGCTGCAGGAAAGGCCTAACCTCTCGCTCAAGCGGAGCACCAACGGCAGGCCACCAGGGCCCGGCCTAGGGTACGCGGTACATTTTCCCAGTCCCGGCCCTGGCGTCCTACCGTCGTCGCCCGCTTAGCTCGAACGTTAGGCCTCACAAAAGGCACGCTTATGGACCTGCCATCCAAAGACACCACTGAGGTTGTCAAGAATCTCATCACTGCCGGTGGCATCATCCTCGGAGGCATCTGGGCGTTCTGGCGATGGTCCCTGTCTGAGTACATACGGCGCCGTCGGGAAGTGCCTTCCTTTGACGGAGAGATGTCTGCGCGGAGTGCCGACTTCAAAGATGGCAAGGAGGTTCTAACTGTGAGCTGCAAGTGGCGCAACGTAGGTGTCGTCCCGCTCAAGGTGAACACCCAGGCCACAAGTTTCACACTGTTTGACATCCCGGACGGCACACCAAATGGCCCGATTGGCCCACGTCTGAAGAACCTTCGCGAGCTCTTTGTGCGCCGCCCTTGGGAGCATTGGCCTGGCGCGCTACTGGAGCCGGCGACAAATAGCGAACTTCAAGCGCATTTTCTAGTCGAGCGCGGAGGGACGTATGTCGTCTCCTGCAGGCTCGAAGCGGTCACAAAGCCAAGTGCTCTGAAGCAGGTCTGGGTCCGCGAAATCGTTTGGAAGTCCGCAGTTGATCCCGAACACACACCACAATCCATGCAAGTCACATCATGAGGCCTAACCATTCCTTCAAGCGGACCCGCCTTCGGCGGTCCGCTTAAGTCAAACATTAAAAATCACAATCCTCACATGCTCACCGTCCACCCCTGCGAAGTCCCCCTGAACTCGTTCCTTCACCAATACAAAGACGGCCCAGGCTACGCAGACTGCTATGTGACCCAGGTACCCCGCACAGTCACCCAAGCGGCCTATATCGAAGCCTTCTATACCTCACCACTCTTCAAAATTGAAAGAATCCTGCTGCACTACCTGGCATCAAAACCCGCAACCGATGCAGATGCCAGGGCGCTGGCTGGTGGCGGGGCAACCCGGTTTTCGGCCTGGCGGGTTGAGGCGCAGTCGTCGACAGAGCTGCTGCTGGCAGACTTTACCGGGCGCACGCGGTCGTGG